>JAIROT010000265.1 GCA_031257385.1 Treponema sp. | reverse complement strand
CGGATATTTGAGAAGGCCGCAAAAATGAATAGCGGCGACGACTGGAGCCGACTGCTGCCCTGGAACCTCCCCCAATAAATTTTACCGCCGAACGACCGGCCGCCTGGATTTTCGGGAGTGGTTAAAATTGACGGATACCCAAATGATAAAGAAAATGCACAATTTTGTGCATTTTCTACCTTGCAGACTCCCAAAGGAGCCCAAAAATCGAGGGTTTTTGCGGTCAAAGGCCGCAAAAATCCACAAGTCCCACAGGCTCCAAGGGTCCCCAGACATTCCACCAGGGGATGATCCTTGGGGAGGCGCTTCCCCCCGATAAGACCGGTTTCGCCGCCGTCCCCGGTTTTGGCGCTGATGCTCACGCCGGCCCCCCTACAGCCGAAAGAAAGTCCGCAAGCTCTCCGGCGGAAACAAACTGCCCCTGAAAGAACGAAGGCCCTCCCCCGCCCTTGCCCCCCGCCCGCTCAAAAGGCCCTTTCAGCAGAGGCCGGATGTCGCGTCCTTTGGACGAGCAGAAGGCGGCGAACTTAAGCTCCCGCTCCGAGGCAAGGACCAAAACCGCGCCGCTGCGCTTCTGCGCCGCCCGCCCGATGCGGAGCACTTCTTCCATACCGGCATCCGCGTAACGCTCCACCACCACGGCCGGCCCTTCCCGCCCGCCGCCCGCAAGCCCCGCCTTTTCCAGCAGCGCTGCCGCGGCGGCTTCGGCGGCGGTATCCGCCAGGGCGTTCACCCGCAGTTCCAGAGCCCTGGTCTTTTCCAGCAACGCCAGCACGCCTTTGCCGGTTTCGGCCAAGGGTACCTTGACGGCGCGGGAAACAATATCGGCGTTTTCCCGCAGGCGGCGGCTGTCCCGCAGCACACGGCGTCCTGCGATAAAACTCACCCTGGTCATGCCCTTGTACTTCTCGGCGTCCAGCACACGGAGCGCCCCGATTTGGCCGGTCGATGTACAGTGCGTACCGCAGCAGGGCGAAAAATCATTTCCCGCTATTTCCACCACCCGTATTACTTCCTCTCCCCGGGGCGGAACCTTGCGCAGGGGAAAACTCTCCACGTCCTCAGGCGGGCACAGATGGATGATCACCGGACAATCCCGCTCAATGGCATCCGCCGCCGCTTCCTCAACCGTGACGAGCGTATCTGCGGCAATGTTCTGACTGTCAACGTCGATAGTGTTTATCTCGTCACCCAGATGCATCGAAACCGTGGTCTTCCCCGTCAGGCGCAGTATTGTCCCCGAAAGAAGGTGCTGCGCGGTATGCTGTACCGTAAAATCGCGGCGGCGCACCGCGTCAAGCGCCAGCCGGGCGGGTCCGCAAACGGCCCCCTGTGAGGAAACAATATGCAGAATCTCCCCGTCCTGTTCCCGCACATCCAACAGGGGAATTCCGTTGATAGTCCCCCGGTCGCCGCTCTGCCCTCCCCCCTCAGGATAGAAGATGGTCTTATCCAGCGCCAGCGCCGCGCCGCCTGACTCCCAGGGCCGGACCGCTGTAATGACGGCCTCAAAAGGCTCGGCGGAAGCGTAATCGTAGTAAAGTCTTTCAGTACTCATAAAAACAGTATAGCGAATACAGGGGTAATGAGCGAGTCTTGCCTCAGCCCAGCATAAGTAAAGAAAAAACTTTGGCGTCGCCCAAAATATTCTTCAGCAGGGCGTATTCGTTGGGTTGATGGGCGGTATCATCAAGCCTGGCCCAGACCACCGAATCGATGCCGGCGTTGCGGAGATAGGCCCCCACAGTACCGCCGCCGATGCCGACGGGCCTGGCCTTAACGCCGTACACTTCCTGTATCGCCTTGCTCAGAAACCTCACCACCGGCGCGTCCGCAGAAGTGGGCTTTGACTCCGTTACCTGAGGAAGGGTGTATTCAATCGTGACCTTATGCTTTGCCTCCACTTCCGCCTTAATCCGGTCAATTTCGGCCAACACGGTTTCCGACCGGTAACGGGGAAGCGCCCGTATGTCCATGCAGAATACGTCCTCACCGGGAATGGTATTAATGTTGGGGACATTGGCCTCTTTTTTGGTGGGCTGGAAAGTGGAATAGTCAGGATCAAACAGGGAATCTGTATCGCCGAATTTGGAGGAAAGTTCGTAGTGAAGCCGCACCGCGAGCTCCGCTCCGGCAAGGTGGGCGTTGACCCCTAGATCCGGCCTTGAGCCGTGGGCCTGCAGGCCCCTGGTAACGAAACGGATCCAGATCAGGTTTTTCTCCGCGATCTCAATGGATTCGCCTTTACTGTCTCCGCTGTCGGGGATAATTACCATGTCGTTTTTCTGAAACAAGTCCCCGTGGTTTTTGATAAGCCAGTCGATGCCGTAATGGCTGCCGTTTTCCTCGTCTGCGGCAAAGAGGAGTTTTACTGTCCGGGCGGGCCGCAGGCCCTGTTCCACAAAGGCCAGGGCCGCCAACACCGAAGATACAAGTCCCTGCTGATTATCTTCCACCCCCCGGCCGATAAGCCGCGGCCCCAGAGGGCCGTCATCGGCCTGTACCACCGTCCAGGGATCTCCGCTCCAGAGGGAAAGTTCGCCGGGCGGCACGACATCGATGTGGCTCATAATCCAGAGGCGGCCGCCGTCCCCTCCGCCCGGAATCGTGGCAATGAGATTGGGCCGTATCCCGCCCTTGGCCCGCTCGTCCGGGGCATCGTAACGATCCAGCCCGGTGATGCCGTGCTTTTTTAGCCAGCCTTCAAGAAAAACACATTTGTCCAGCTCTCCCTCTCCGCCGGAATCCGGAGATATTGCCGGCCGCCCGGTCAGCCCGGTTTCAAGTTCCACCGCAATGGGTGTTGATTTGTCGATATAAGAAAAAATCTTCTCTTTCATGGCATAGCTCCGGTTGTTTGCAACAGTTTGGCGGCCCGAATAAAAAAATGCGTAACATTTTCCGAGCCGCCGTTGGGCGGCGAAGCGTAAACAGACCTGCGCAGTGCCCGCCCCTTCAATCTTTTTCAATGATATTCTAATTTTATGGCTTCATATATCCAAGATACTCCCATGCCCGATTTTTTGTTAAACCAATGGGGTATTCACATATTGTTTTCTCGTTCCATTGCTGCCGTTGAATATTATTTGAAAATTTCCACCCCTCCTCTATCCCATACCAAGAAAGTATTATTCCTTTCCCTTGATACCACACAGCAGTATGCAAAATGGCACTGTGACACTTACCTAATTTATCCTTCGAAAGATCAAGCCAATGTCCTTCCCCACTGGAAATCCTAAAATGCCAGTTTACAGATACTTTATTATCAGCAGGTGTCCATAATACATCTGACCCTTTTGGTTTTAAAACTCCATTTAAGCCTTTTTTAGAATGCAATTTAGTCATTTGGCCCGCTTTAACAAATAGAACCTCAACAAAATGCTTTGCTTCTTCGAGAGAGTCGAATGAACGGCCATCATTCCACCATGTGTCCCCCAATTCAATTTTTTCCGCTTCCGCGGATAATTGCTTTCGTTCCTCCATTGAGGCACAACTGATAAGAAAGATCAGTAACAATCCGCCAATAAAAGCTTTCATAAAGACTCTTTTTGGCTTCAGATTATCCTTAGTATATTTCGGGTGTTATATTTTGTCAAGCTATCGCAATGCCTCATCAAAATTCTAACCCAAAAGAGGCCATGCCTCATTATAAAAATCTAACCCAAATTAAACCGGTTCCTGCCGACAGAAAAGTGTCGGAGGCGCCAAATGGGGTTAGACATGAAAGACAGACGGACGCTGGCCAATGAAGTCAGCAAACGCTACAAAAAAGCGGAAAAAAAAGAAAAAGCAAAAATCCTGGACGAGTTTACGGCGAATACGGGGTACACACGCAAGTACGCCATCCACCTTCTCGCCACTTGGGACAAAACCGCCTGGGTAAAACTGGACGGCAAGCTGGTCAGGCTCAAAACCGGGAATCCCAAAAAACGAAAGAAACGAACCGGAACCCTCCGGTACGGTCCGGAGGTCATAGCGGTAGTGCGCCGTATCTGGGAAGCCTTCGGCTATCGCTGCGG
>JAIROT010000227.1 GCA_031257385.1 Treponema sp. | reverse complement strand
TCAGGTTGATAACGGTGATTGTACCTTCGGTATAAAGCGAAAGAAAAGCTTCGATAGTAGTATTGCCGTTATCAGGCCCGGCGGGACGAGGACGGTACTCTACCGAAATAATCCGGCCCTTTATGGGATTGGGCGCGGTTATTTCCACTTCTTCTCCCTGGAGTCCCCGGAGAATTTCGGCGATTCCCGGATTCCCCAGGAGGTTCACCTTGAAGGACCGCAAAGTATTGAAAAGGGAAACGGCCGACGGGTAGCTTACCGTAAGGGGCGGTTCCCCGTCCCGGGCGGGAGCCGGCAAGGCTATTTGCAGGGATTTGAGTACATCGTTTACGGCGCTTTCCTTGACGGGAAGGACAACTTCGACATCTTCGGCCGACGCGCCGCCGGGAAGTTTTCCCCTGTGTTCAAAGAAGCCTACCCCGGAACTGTAGAGGAAAAGCCGTTTCAGCGTGAGCGCCTGTTCCGGGGCTGATGCGGCGCCCTGTGGGGAAGGGGAGGCGTGCCGGGGAGGGGCGTCGTCGTTTACGGCCTGGGTGAAAAGGATGCCCGGGGCGAGGAAGATCGCGGTTAAAACAAAAACCAATTTTTTAAAACAACGTATCATAAAATCTTTGCCCTTTCAATTTAATTTCCGGATTCAACCGGTAATCCCGGTACCGGTGAATTCGACAAAGACCTCAGCGGGGGTCTTAAAGCCCGGACACTTCATCGGCGTTGGATTGATCCTTCCTATTACTTTATTTATTTCTTTTTGGCTTGTCAATGCCCCGCTCGTCAGAGCCAGGGCATCGGCGTTTGCTTTTGTAAATATTGCGTTATTTGAGCCGGAACAAGCTTGAACCGAAGGTTCGACACTATCTCCCACAGGCGACTGAATAGCTACGATTTTTCTTTCTCAATTTGCCGTCGAATCTTCGTGAGATTGCCCTTGCTGTTCAACCAGAAATTAAGCAGCAGGCAAATGACCACTATAATACCCATGATGATCAGTGTAGCCATGTAATTACCCAGCGAATCGTACATGAGTCCGAAAAACAGTGGGCCGATAGTGGCGCCAACACTGGAAGCCATGACGATGAAACCGATGATGTCACCAACGTCCTTGACGCCAAACAGACGGGGAGCCATGTTTGGGCCGTAAAGACCGGCCATGCCTCCGCCGACGGCCAGTCCAAACGCGAAGATGATCGCGCCGATGAAGCCGTTCCAGAGGAATGCCAGCAGTAATACTATACCGCATACGCTTCCGCATATAGTCAGAGCGGACTTGGGACCTATCTTATCGCACAGAAACCCGAACACGAATTGCCAGGGCAGTCCAAGGAACGTGAAGGTGGCGAACACATACGACGCCGTGACAGGGTCAAGCCCAAAAGTACCGAAAATGACCGCCGCCTGGCTGCTGAACCCCTGTGTGACAACCGTACCCAAAACCACTATAAGGATGATTGCCCAGAAGACAGGACTCTTGATGACCATGCCAAAAGACAGCGATGGAGGAATGGCCCCGTGGGCGGTTTCCCCCTCGGAACCTTTGCCTGTTTCAGCTGTCCCATACGGCCTCAGCCCGTATTTCTCAGGGGCGCCGCTGGCCAGAAAGGCGCTGAGCAGTACGCCTGCCCCGCCTATAATACCGACAGCCATGACAATCGGGCGGTATCCGACATTTATAATTATTGTACCCACAGCCGATATAGCGGCTGTGAGTACAAGCCCCATGACGACCATGCATACGCTCATCATGGTACCTCTGGCTTTATCAAACCACTGGGTAATGATAATCTGCGACATTGCCATCCCGCCCCAGGTTGTTCCAAAGCCGTTCAGGAAAGCGACCATGTAAATTGGGACGATGCTGCGGGATACGGATATTGTAAACTGAAAAGCGAACACCAAAACACCGGCCAGGGCAATCATAATCCTGTGGTTCAGAACTTTGAGTACCCTGCCGATAGTTAATGACGCAACTACTGCCCCGGCGGTGGATATGCTCATCGCAATTGCCAGCATACCGACTGTGGAATCGATACTCCGCGACATCTGTTCCATGTATAACGACATCATCACAAAAGGCGCCATTGAACAGGTTGACATGAGTATCGCTCCGATACCCGACATTAACGCCCTTCTGTTTATTTTTTCAGCCATGTCCGTACGCCTCCATTTTTTTTAAAGCTTGAGCCGGCGATCAGGGCAACCTTCCCTTTAAGTGAGAATTTTTCAAGTTTCATATTGTTCCTTTACATTCCCAGACAACAGCCGCCGTCAACAAGCACTGTCGCGCCATGCATATAATCGCTGATATGAGTCGTCAGCATAAATACGACCCGTGCGACCTCGTCCGGATCGGCCACAGGACTTGGGGGCAGAGCCTCCCTGATATTTTTCGCCTCCTCTGTCCCTGATGTGGTACACGCCCCCGGAGTGAGCATTCCGCCCGGAATTACACAGTTGATATTAACGCCGATAGGCTTCATAGCCCTGACAAGTGATTTTGTAACCGCGAGAACGCCGGATTTGGAAGCCACATATTCAAGCATAATCGGCGCCGGATCTTCCGGTATGCCGGCAATAGAGGATATATTGACAATTTTACCCCCGCGGCCCTGCGTTTCCATTACCGGCGCAACGGCTTTGACAAAAAACACCGTGCCCTTCAAATTGATGTCCATGATTTCATACCAGGTTTCTTCGGTTATGTCGTGAAGTAACCTGTGGTTCCAGACACCCGCATTGTTTACAAGGATATCAATGGAGCCGAATTGTTTGACGGTAAAATCAACGGCGGCCTGAATTTGATCCGGATAACGTACATCCGTTTTGACGAATTTTGCCTTATATCCTTTAGAGGAAAGATATTCAAGGTTTTTTTCCGCGTATTCGGCAGCCACATCCGCGATTACGACACTGGCCCCCGCCTCGCAGAGACGGTTGACGGTACAAAATCCCATTCCCATAGCGCCGCCGGTGACAATGGCGGTCTTGCCGCTTAAATCCAGAATGTCTTTTGTGGATTTCAGGTTTTTGACGCCGGCGGTCATATTGGGGAGTCCGTCAAGGTCAATACCCAATACTTTTTGATAGCCCTCGTGGAAAGAATACATGTTTGTGCCTCCTAAAAGTTCTTATAATTGAACCGTCCCTCAGGGGACGGCAAAAAACACCCTATTTTTTGCCTTGTTGAAAAACTCGAATTTCGGCCTACAAGTTAAAAAGGGAGCTAGGTTCCGAAAATTAAGCTGCCCCCACTCCTTAAACACAGTATAACAGTGGTCTGTTTTGCGATAAATTATCCGATCGGAGTATTTTATTATAAAAATTCTGTGTGTATTATGGGTATAAACAATCGGGGCTTTTCCAAAATGTAAGATTTTAGAAAAGCTTCCTTAATCGTGTTTTGCGGGCCGTTGGCCTAAAAAACGCAAGGGTTTGTGACCAAATGA
>JAIROT010000204.1 GCA_031257385.1 Treponema sp. | reverse complement strand
AATCAACAACCTCGCCCTAAAGGGACGAGGTATGTTGTTTTGGTAAGGTATTTGTCTCAGGGTACATACCCTTTATAACGCCCTGAAGGGCGGGGTATGTACCCTTCGCATACAATCATGAAGAACCGCCATGTCGAAAAGTCGAAGAAGGAGGTCAAAAAGGACTTTGAAGTAAAAACTTTTCGACTTTTTCGAAGCGGTAAAAATTCCGGTTTTTAATTTATAGCCCTGCCGTAGTTTTCCGCTTCCTTGCAAAACCACCGGGTTTCACCTATAATAAATAATGGATAGTAACGCTTAGCACTTTTGCAGGGAAAGGGGGAAAAGATGCAGGAACGGGCGGCCGGGGTGCTTTTGGCGGTGAGCAGTTTGCCTTCGCCGTATGGGATAGGCTCTTTCGGCGGGGCGGCCAGGGAATGGCTGCGCTTTCTGAAAGAGGCGGGGCAGCGGTATTGGCAGATACTGCCGCTGGGGCCTACCGGCTGGGGGGACAGTCCTTATCAGAGTTTTTCCGCCTTCGCCCTTTCGCCCTATTACATCGATCTTGATACCCTGATTGAACAGGGGCTGCTTAGCAAAGCGGAAGTGAACGAAGTCAACTGGGGAAGGACCGCGGACCGCGTTGATTACGCGGCCCTGTACCGCCGCAGGGAGCCGCTGCTCCGTAAAGCCTGCGGCCGCTTCAGGCCGGACGCCGCTTTTGATGAATTTTGCGCGCATAACGATTTCTGGCTTTCGGATTACTGCCTTTTTATGGCCCTCAAGAAAAAAAACAGGGGGCGTTCCTGGCTGCTGTGGAGCGAGCGTCTCCGCTTCCGCAACAAGGCGGCTCTGAACACCTGCCGGAAGCGTCTTGCCGGCGACATTCACTACCATTCTTTCGTACAGCACCTGGCCTGCGCCCAGTGGAAGGCGATCAAAGAATACGCCGGCGCTTTGGGCATCCGGATAATCGGCGATATGCCGATTTATGTTGCCGCCGACAGCTCCGACACCTGGGCTAACGGCGAATACTTTCAGTTGGACGAAAACCGGAAACTGCTTAGGGTAGCCGGCTGCCCGCCCGACCCTTTCTCCGCCGAAGGGCAGCTCTGGGGTAACCCCCTGTACCGCTGGGATACCCTCGCCCAAACCGGCTTTGCCTGGTGGCTTTCCCGCCTGCATCTGAGTCTGGAACTGTACGATGTGGTCCGTATCGATCACTTCCGCGGATTTGAGAGTTTTTACGCAATTGACGCCGCCGCTCATGACGCAAGGCACGGCGAATGGGTGAAAGGACCGGGACTTGCCTTTATCGACGCGCTAAACCGGGACCTGCCCGGCGCGGCCATTATCGCCGAGGATCTGGGCTACCTCACTCCCGAAGTAAGGGCCATGCTCAAGGCGTCCGGTTATCCGGGGATGAAAGTGCTACAATTCGCCTTTGATTCGCGGGAAGCCGGCGACTATATGCCCTTCACCTATGGGCGCAACAGCGTGGTCTATACCGGCACCCACGACAACCCCACTTCCCTGGGCTGGTTCAAATCGGCCCGAAGCGATGACGTGCAGAGGGCGCTGGATTTTTTCGGCGTCAAAAACAGCCGAAACGGCAATTGGGCCTTTATCCGCTGCGCCCTTGCCAGCGTCGCCGACACGGCGATCATCCCCATGCAGGACTACCTCGGCCTGGACGACCGCGCCCGGATGAACACCCCCTCGACCCTGGGTGTGCGCAACTGGCGCTGGCGTATGCGGGCCGGGGCGGCGAACCCCGCGCTGGCCGGACGCATCCGCCGCCTTACCGGGATTTACGGCCGTTAGTATCCCGCCGCGCTGTCAAACATTACATCTTCAATTTTAACTGAAGCATTTCCCGGAATTTATAGACCGCTTCATTTTTTGATTCTATGGCCAGGGAGGCTTCGCAGTCGGAAAGGGCTTGGGGGTAGTCGCCGATGTGGTAATAGGACTGGCCGCGCCTGAACAGGCAGAATGACTGGTAGGGGTTTATGGTGAGGGAGCGGGTAAAGTCGTCAATGGCTTTGGAGTGCTGCTTGAGAACCGAGTACACCACCCCGCGGTAATAGGCGGCCTTGTAGGACTTGGCGTCCAGTTCCAGGGTGTGGCTGAAATCGCCGATGGCGTCTTCATAATGTGAGCGGGCAAAATTGGCCATGCCCCGGTGCTTGTAGATAAGGGAACATATCCTGTCGTCGGGCTTGAGTTCCAGGATGCGGCTGTAAAGGGCAATGGCCTCGTCAAAACGGTTTTGGTTGTGGGCGTACAGGGCGCTCAGCAGGAGATCGTCAATGGAAACGCTGTCCGGCGAAAGGGGTTCGGGAGCGGCTTCCGGCATTTGCGTCTTTTCGGCCTGTTCTCCCGCAAAAAGCAGGCCGTCGGTGGATTCTTCGATCTTTTGATAGAAACTTTCCCGCCGTTTTCCCAACTCACCGTTGAGCTGTCGCTGGTAGCTGCGTATCTCCTGAAAGATAATATCCGCCAGGGAAAGGCTTGCGTTGACCGCCGCCAGCTTGCGCTTCATGGGGGTATCAAAAGGGGTAAATTCGGCCTTGTAGACCAGCTCGTGTTCCACTTCGGCCCATGCTTCCTGTAAAATCGTACGGATCTGTATCTCCGCCACATCACAGTCCGCTTTTCCCCGTTTTGCGGTAATCATCTCCGGTATTCTGATCAGCAGGTGCGTCGATTCATAGCCGAATTCCTTAAAAGTGTAACTGCCTTTCCGTTCCAGCTCGACAAGCTCAAACTGGTTCCTCAGCAGATTTTCAACTATGGAGAGGTCTTCAATAAAAGGGCAGACAATCCGTATGCCTATAAGGTCGGTTATACGGGGAGGGCCCCCGGCGGAATTAACTCCCGCTTTGAGGATACGCAGGTATTTTTCATAATAGCTCTTAAAACTCTTGATCCGTCCCCGGATGGTCGGACGGGAGGCAAGAACGGAAACCGCCCGCTCGATAGTGTCTCTTAATTCTCCGGCAATCAAACGCCAGGTATCCGTGTGCGTTTCATAGTAGCGCCGGAGGCTGTCCTGATTAAAAATACCGTCGTTCATATCATGTAAAAAAAGCCGTCTGAAAATCTCCTGACTTTCAGACGGCCCGTCTGTAGGAAGATCCGGTTATCCGGCTCTTTGCCTTACTGTTGTTGCTGCTGCTGCTCTTGTTGCTCTTGCTGCCGGCGCTGGGGATCGTTGAAATTAAGCTCTCTGGCCTGTTTTTGGGTGTCCAGATAGCGGAGCACCTGCTCGTGCCCGAAGCGTTCCATTTCCCAGGTTTTCCGGGCGCTTTCGCGGTCATAGATGATGCGCCACAGGGATTCGTCTTCAATGTCCCGGTCGGTGTCAAGCACCGCCTTGTCGTAGACAACCCTTATATCTTTGAAATACCCGATAAAGTCGCCGCCCTGCCTGGCCGCGTCCCGCTGAACGAGGAAACCGCCGAATTTAATGAAAGGGGTGGAATCCGGATAAAGGGGATACAGGCGCAAATCGCGGTTCCGTACTTCCTGAACATAGGCGGGGTTATTCCAGATAAGCTCTCCCCATCCGTCATAGTTCAGGTAGCCCATAAAGAGGGTTTTCTGGGCGCCGGTGCTGTCGATAAGGATTGTCGAAAGACTGTGGGGGAAGTTAAGACCATAGGCGTTAACCACGAGCGATTTGATGGTTCCCACATTTTTTAGTACGCCGTAGTTGTTTTCAAAACGGCTGGGACCGGTGATGCCGTCTCCCTCCCCCTCTTCGATGGTGCCGTCGTCCTGTACGTTTGCCTGCGGCTCGAATGCGGGAATCTCGAACGGCGGCTTGATCAGTGCCCAGGAATTATACGGCTCTACCGGAAAATGCACGCGCACTCCCAATACCGTATCGTACTGCTTGGAGGGCGCTTCCCTGACAAAGCTATTAACCATGTTTTCCACATTCCGGGAAGAGGAGGCAAGCAGCACTTCCCAGTTGTTAATAGCAAGAGAGGTCTTCATCACCTGCCTTTGATCGGCGGTGAAACTGCCGCCGGCCACCTGGGAATAGTCCATCATGGTCTGGCGGTTGTGAGTGAGGACATCGGGGTTATTTGCATCGGGTACGATGTCGGCTTTCAGCAGTGAGAAGTCGATAAGAACGGCTTCATCAGCAAAAAGTGAACCCGCCAATAACAACGCGATGGCGACAAGAATGAGCATCCGTTTCATGTACAGCTCCTTTCGTTTCATAACAAAATAAGTATTGTTATCAAGATTCTAACGAAATTAGGGTTGTTTGTCAACGACAAAACGCAAAATTTTCGTTTTTTTCCTTAAAAACATCTCAGGCGCCGCCGAATCCGCTCGCGGACGCCCGGGCGTTCCCCATTTGCCGGAATTCTTCAACATATGCGGCCCTTCCGGCTATAAAAAACCGCACATCCTTTACAAAGGAAAAATTCCTCCGTATGCCCTCATACAGGGTACGGAAGTTGGTCAAAACCTCGCCCCCCTCAACGGGCGGCAGGGCGGCGTCTTCCGACAGGTCCGTGTACACCACTCCGTCACGGTACAACAGGGATCGCAGCCTGGTTTCCCTCGGAAACAGGGGCAGAGAGTCCGGCGAAACCGGCCCCCACAGCGCCTCTTCCACATACCGCGTTATATCAAGCTCCTGGGACGGCGACCGTTTCAACATCCGATCCTCAACGGTCACTTCACCGCCGCCACTGGCATAAAAAACGAAAGTCCTTCTTACAAGCCCTAAATTGAAAAAATCAATAAACGCGGCAATTCCCAAAACCACCAGTAAAAACAGACGGCGTTTGCTCTTGACCGCCAAAAATCCCAACAGGGCGTCAAGCCTGTTCTTCATAGCAGTTTGTCGCGCTTCGCGCTAACCCCCGTCAGTGTACAGCGGTAAAGCCGCCGGAACGCTCAAAAACGCTCACAAAATCGGTGATTCCTTTATACAACGCTTCGGTAAGTTTTTGCAAGCCTCCTTCACTGGTCATAAGCTGGGCGTCCGCCGGATTGGAAACAAAGCCCAGCTCAACAAGTACCGCCGGCATCCGGCTGTTCCGTACGACAAACCATTCTTCGGCCTTCAGGCCCCTGGAAGGGATCGAAGCTCCCAGGGTTTGCTCAAAGGCTTTAAGTATGGATTGAGCCATAATGATGCTTTCGGTGGTGAATTCCTCCTCCAGCATGGCATTCAAAATGGGAATTACCCCGGCGGAATCGGCGTATTTGGAACGATCCAGTACGGTCCGGCGGTAATCAGGACTGAGATACCAGACCTCGTAGCCTCTGGTACGCGGATTAAAGACATAGTTGGCGTGGATTGAAATATAGATGATCGCCTCGTTTTCCTTGAGCGGCACCGAATTGGCCATGGAAGTCCGCTCTTCCAGTGTATAAAAAACATCGCTGTCTCTGGTCATCAGCACCTGTTTGTCGGGATAGGCCCGGACAAGCAGATTTTTCAGTTGTTTTGAGACATTGAGGGTGATATCTTTTTCCACCACGCGCAGAGTCTTTCCGTTGACTACCGGGTTGCCTATGGCGCCGGGATCTTTGCCGCCGTGTCCGGGATCAATGATAATCGCCGCGATACGAAAACTGCCGGCGTCTTCCTCAAAATAGCGGGCAAAGGCGTCTTTCAGGGTGAGTACAAAAACCGGAGGAAAAACGAGTTCGCCCTTGTCCTGATAGGGCAGGGGCACGGTGAAGATCTCCCTGCTGTCAAGCATCAAAAAGCCGGTTTCCCCGGCGCCTGCCGCCGAGCTAAAGGTCCCGTTGTGGCCCCCGAAGGAAAAAACGCCGCTCTGGAAAAAAGGATCCCAGCGGAGTTCAGGCGGCGCATCGTCCGCCTTTCCGGCGGATTTCAGGGCGGCGATAGTCTCTTCCAGACTGAAGCTTTGGGGGGGGGCCGCGTTTCGGAAGGAGGCGGGGCTTGAGATCTCCCCGTTTATGACCGTACCCGGCGTTTGGGTAAAACCATAAGAAGAGAGGAAAAATAAAACAATTAACAAGCCCGCCTTCCCCCGCCGGCGCGCCGTATTTTTCAGCATCTGTTTCTCTGCATTCTTACTCACCGGCATTCCTACTCACCGGAGACCTGTCTGTCGATGTAATACACCGCTCCCTGGTATCCGCCCCGGATGAGCGCGGCCCAGAAGGAGCGCCCCAAAAGAGCGGCGGGCGCCTCTAAAAACTCCGGGCGGGTTTTTAAGGGCCTTCTTTTATTATCGGAAACTTTGCCGGTTTCAGGCAGAATTTCCGGCAGGGAAAGCCCGCTGAGGTTCCGCACCGCTTCAAGGCTTTCTTTCACCGTGCGTCCGGCGTAGTCGGTTAGTTTTGAGGCGGTAAATTCGGGGAAGGGGATAAGATACACCGGCGGATTATGATCGCCGGAAGGCGGGAATTCGGGAAGGCGGGAAAAGGCCGCCCGGAGTTCAGCATCGAGCTGAAAGGCGTCGGGGGGAAAAGCGGGCCCGGCGGCATTCGGGCCGCTTTCAAAGGCGGAGAGAAAGGCGGCTGTTTCCGTATCTGAGGGATCAAGGCGGATCAGGATGGAACGGGCGGCGGTTTCGGCGGATTCCACAGCGCTCAGGCGCTCAGGCGCGGCGCTGATGATGTTGCCGCATTTGGTAACATTGTTTTCCGGAAAACTGACGCCGCTTCCTTCGGCGATACGGAGGAAAAGGTCTTTTACGCCGGATTGGTTCCGGGCCGCGTCGATACCGCTGATGCTTTTAACCGTGCCGGGGATGGAGATAAAGGCCCGCTCGGCGCTGGTCCAGGTTTTGAGCGGCGCGAGGTTTTCAGGCCGGCGTCCGGCGGCGACAAGAATCGCGGCCCGGATTGGTTCAATACCCGATGAATACGGGTAGGTCCAACCGGACATGTAGCCCCCTGAAAGGCGGGCCGCTATTTCCCCTATCATTGGCCCCTGCGGACTGAGCTTGATGTCGCCCTTGGCGGCGCCGGCGCTTTCTCTGCCCGCAAGGCCAAGCGCCCGTATTCCCGCCCTGAAAGTTTCAAGTAACACTTCCTGTTTTTCCGGGGCTATGGCGGTGGGCATGGTGTGACCCATCTCGATAAAGTAGGGCGGGAAAAAGATGTGCCGGTCGGCAAGACCACAGATAATAATTTCGCCGTGGTACACAATGGCGTCAACTGAAAATTCGGGACCTTCAATGAAGGATTCCACAATGGCCCGGCCCGAACGGGAAAAGCGCAGCGCGTCCGCGGCGGCTTCCCTCAGTTCGGCCTGACTATCCGCCCGCCTGCAGCCCCGTCCGCCCATGTTGTCCACCGGCTTTATCACCAGAGGCGCTTGCCGGTTTTGGCCGCCGGGCAGGGACAGCGTTTCAAGATCGCGGGCGGCGCTAATGGTGACGAATTCCGGTGAAGGCAGGGCCGCCTTTTTGAAGCAGTTCCGCATCCGGGACTTGTCCGAAGCGTTGAGGGCCGCCTCGTAGGGAATACCCGGCAGACCCAGCCTTTCGGCGGCCCAGGCCACGGACGCGGAAAAATCGGTCCCCGCGGTCATAATTCCCCCAAGGCCGCCGGAATTTTGCAATGAGCGGGCAAAATTTTCAATCCCTTCCCTGTCTTTGAGGTCGATCTGCTCAAAGCGGTCCGCCAGGGATACGCAGGGGGCGTTTGAACTGCCGTCCAGGACCACCGTAAAAAAACCAAGTTCTTTGGCGATTCTGATTACCGGTCCCTGCATGACGCCGGCGCCCAAAATAATTAAACGTTCTTTCATTTTACTCCCTTAATTTATTCGAAAGTCTGGTTTAATACCCCGCGGCTTGCCGCGGCTCAGATAACGCAGCGCTTACAAAAACTGGTATTAAACCAGACGGTATTATAAATTTCCTCTCGAACGAGCCTCCGTTCCGGTACAACCCAACGCTAAAGATACCGCGCGGCTTGCCGCGCGGAGGCTCATTCGTGCTGAGGGGTTTAATACCCAAGAACCCGCCTTGCGGCGGGGGAGCTTCAGGGCGGTTAAAAAGGTATTAAACCCCAAATGCAATACATCGGGAGAACAACATACCTCACCCTTCAGGACGATGTTGTTGATTCACCTATATTGCTATCCAGCCAGGATGTCAAGGGGGTTTCAGGGCAAACGCCCGGAAAGGCTACTGGAGTACAGCCGGGAGTCAACTGCTCAAACATCCACTGACCAACTGTTATCTTGAATCAATTGGATTTCCCGATATGGGCAAGCGATTTGAGATACTACACACAACCCATTGAACCGCCGTGTACCGAATGGTTACGGACTATGATACGCTATATATGGGGTATGGGGACGTACCCCATATATAGCGTATTGGATATAATGAGCCTCCGCGGAGCAGAGCGCCGGGGTATTAAACCAGACTTTCGAATGAAGGCATATCCTGAAGTCAAGCTCCGTTCCATATCTTACATTTTGGTAAATTTTTTGAATTCGGAATTACTGTGACTCGGCCTTGCTCCATTGACTCTGAGGCTTCTTTTTCCCACAATGTTTTGGATATGATGGAAGAATCCCATTTAACCAGACCGTATCTGGAAAGTTTGAGCGCCGATGAATTGGTTAAATTGGCTGATAGTTTCGCTATAGATATTCCCTACGGACTGGAACGTATTTTTATCATTGAAGAATTGCTGGCTCTTAGCTCAGGCGATGAATTCGTCTCCGAAGACGATATGGAGGATTCTCCGGATTTTACGGAGGCCGCGGATCTGCCCAGACGCTACAACATTTCCTACATGGAAGTTATGATTCGGGACCCCTTGTGGGCTTTTGTTTTTTGGGAAGTTAAAGAACATGACAAGGAACTGCATGAGAAAACTCCGGATTTCGGAGGCTATCGCCTAAAAGTTATTCCCCTGACGGCGGACGACGGCAGGGCTTCCCGGCCAAAGAGAGCCTCCATGACAGACAGGGAGAATTTCTTTACCGTGCCGGTAGGAGTAGATGACGCCGCATGGTATCTGGGCTTTCCCCCGGCGGAGGGCCGGTATATGGTGGAACTTTGCGCCCTGCAGGGAGAAAAAGAAATCGCGCTGATTTTTTCCCGCCCCTTCAAGATGCCCAGACTCCTTGAGCCGTCTTCCCGCAAAGTCGGCCTTCCTGAGGATCTACAGGACATATACCGCAATCCTTTGGCCTGTTTGTCCGGAGCGCGTGATTTCGCCCTTATACGAAACGCCGACCGCCAGTCCCGTGACAAAAGAAAAGGCGTTCTCCGCTGATGGAGCTGTAAGTATGGATGTCCGTTACGCTATTTCCCTTGTACTTAATGCCCATCTTCCTTTTGTAGGGGGAGGCATGGCCAGGAAAGATGAATCAGAGGCCGGAGGAGCCGGTTCCGGCGAGGAGGGGTGGTTTTTCGAAGCTCTCTCGGAAACGTACCTGCCCCTGCTTGAGGTTTTTGACCGGCTGGAAGGGGATCATATTCCCTTCCGTCTTGGCATATCCCTTTCACCCCTGCTCTGCCAGATGATGAGCGATGCGGCCCTATTGAAAAAATACCTTTCCTATATGGACAGACAGATTGAATTCGGCAGGCGGGAACTGGAACGTACCGCAGGCAGGCCGGAACTGCACAAACTGGCAAAGCTCTACTTTGACCGGGCGGTAGACCGGAGGATTCTGTTTACCGGGCGTTACGAGGGCAATCTTTTGAAGGTTTTTGATCGTTACCGGCGGAAGGGAAAAATCGAGATACTTGGCAGTTCGGCGACTCATGCGTTCCTGCCCTTCCTCTGCCCTTATCCGGAATCGCTGCAGGCCCAGATAGAGGCGGCCATTCCCTATTACCGCTACCGTTTCGGCAGGCAGCCCCAGGGCTTTTGGCTCCCTGAACTCGGCTGGATTGGAGAGCTTGAGTCCTGCCTGAGGTCTTATAATTTCAGCTATACCATTGTAGACAGCCACGGTTTTGTTTTTGGGAAGCCCGCCCCTTTGCGGGGGACTTTTCATCCGGTTAAAACTCCGGCGGGCCTTTTTGTACTGGCAAGGGACTTTTACGCCGCCAGGGATATAGACCGGATGCCGGGGGAAGGGCCGTACCGGGACAACAACCGGGATGTGGGTTATGAACTTGCCCCTGAAGATATAGCCCCCTTCCTGGCGGAAGCCGGTGAGCGGAGACAGACCGGTTTTAAGTACTGGAGAACGCCGTCCCCCGAGGGAGAGAAAACGGTATACGAAAATGAAACCGCTCAAGCGGCGGCGGTGGAGCATGCCCGCTCTTTCCTTGAGGCCCGGTACGGGCGTCTTGAGGAAGCGGCAAAGTACATGAGGGAAGTTCCCCTCAGCCTCTGCGCCTGCGACGCGGATAGTCTTGGCCGTTTCTGGTACGAAGGGCCCTGCTTTCTTGAGGCTCTGTTCCGTCTCGGCGCGGGCTACCGGGAAATCCGGTTTATGACCCCCTCGGAATACCTCTTCAAGCAGGACCTTTCCGCCCTTGAGGTATCAACGCCCGATTTTTCCTCCGCCGGCTTCAACGGCTATGCCGAAACCTGGCTGGATTCTTCCAACGACTGGATGTACCGGCACGTGGTCCGCTCCCTGGATCGGATGGTCGAGCTGGCGGAGCGTTTTCCCGATGACACAGGTCTCAAGGAACGGTCCCTGAACCAGGCCGCAAGGGAGATTCTCCTCGTCCAGAGTTCCGACTGGCCCAGGATGCTCTACCGGCAGGAATCCACCGAATACGCCCACAACCAGATCGAAAGCGCCCTGCACAATTTTACCACCATTTACGAAGCCCTGGGTAGCAATTACATCAGTACCGAGTGGCTCACCGGCGTGGAGCGGCGGCGCAACGTATTCCCCCACATCAATTACCGTGTTTTCAGAAGAAAACGGTAGTACTTTATGAGAACAACATACCCCGTCCTTCAGGCTATTCTTGACCCACAGCATAATCACGCCGCACGAACAGGGCATGACATACTTTGACGCCTGCGATTATGCGGGAAACGAGTACGGGGAAAAAAGGGATTTGTCTGCCTGCCATGGGGATTGATACACCGGGTTAGGGGGCATATACAAAGAGCCTGTCCGTTATAATTTTGCTATATCTTCAGCGGAAAGCCCGGTATCCTCCGCGATGTGGTCAACGGCTATTCCGCGCTTTTTCATTTTTGCGGCAATTTCTATGATTCCTTCCCGCTTGCCTTTTTGTATGCCCTTTTGCAGTCCTTCCTGTAGACCTTCCCGCTTGCCTTTCTGTACCCCTTTTTGCATGCCTTCCCGCAGACCTTCCTCCCTGGCGTGGTTAAGCCCGCTGGTCCAGTCAGACAGGGCCAGCTCCCTCATCTGATACGCCCGCAGCGCCTCCTTGTCCCCCGAAACATATACCAGCTTCTCTTCCGCCTT
>JAIROT010000196.1 GCA_031257385.1 Treponema sp. | reverse complement strand
TTACCGCGACGCGCTCCTCCCTTAATCCGGTGGAATTGCAATATAACCTGAATATGGCTGTTGACAATCTTTGGTCTATACATAAAGCTATAGTTACATTTTCATAATGTCCTACAGGTACTTTTCGGTTACATTTTGAAATGTCTCATCACGGATAGCCCAAGATATGCGCCTTGTGCCCAGTTTCGGGATTGAAGGCGGAAATCTCTAAACCGGGAATAACTGCAAGCCCCTGCTTTTTCTATTCCTCAAGCGCCTCCTCCTGGCCCGCCATCGTGTCATGATCGGTGATGGAAACAGCATCCAGCCCCAAGGCTTTGGCAAGGCGGACAAGGCGGGGGATGCTCAAAGACCCATCCGACCAGGTACTGTGGAGGTGGAGATCGGCCTTCATATTTTCACCTCCGCTTTCACCTCTGCCTCCGCTTCTCCGGAAATTCGGCGGGCAGAACCGTAACCGGCTAATTCGTAATTGGAGTTACAATCATCGTTGAATATCTCCGTTATTGGCCTGCCTATCCAAGTCTGGGGTGTTTTTACGCCGAAAACGTACGCTATGGTGGCGGGAATATCGTAAATCATGACCTGAGATTGTATGATATAGCCCTTTTTGATGTTTTTCCCAAAGACGATAAACGGAATGTTTCGTTCCATAGGGGTGTCGCCGCCGTGATCTTTTCCGATACCCCCATGATCTGCGCTTAGGATAAAAATAGTATTGTCGTAAGCGCCTGAGTCTTTAACGCCCTTTTCTATTATGGCGGCAAAAGAATCAAGCTGGGTCAGGAGTTCGTAATAAGGCGGCGTGTCGTGTCCCGCTTCATGGCCCCGGTGATCCGGTTCGTCAAACTGAATAAAGGTAAAATCCGGCTTTTTCCTTCTGATATAGTCCGCTATCCTTTCAGCAGGGCCGGGATCGTATGAAAGCCCGCTCATCATCTCCTTGTGGTGTGCCGCCGCGTCCGGGCAAAACAGATGCAACAAATTCCACTCGTAAAAATACCCGATCTTGAGTTCAGGCCGCTGATCTTTGATCAGGGCGAAGATAGTCGGAAATATCCCGTAATGATCCGTCGGGGTTTCAAAGGCCGGAACTGCCGTATCCCAGTCGATGTAGCCATGGATGTCCGGACCGGCGCCCATCATCATGGATGCCCAGTTGCAGGAACTTTTCGCCGGCCGCACGCACCGGGCGTTCATGGCGGACGAACCGTTTTGGGCCATACGTTTCGCCATAGGCATATTTGCCTTAGGAAAACTGTAGGCACCCCAAGCGTCAAACCCTATCAACACGACTTTGGTTTTCTCGTTTGCCATTTTCTCGTTTATCGTTTTCTCGTTCATGTTTTTGCAACCCCTATTCAAGTTGAAGTATTGTCAAGTTGAAGGATCCCGCTTTCGGGTATGGTTATGTATACTTCCTGGTATTCATGGTAAAGCCTGGCCGTATCGTACAGAATGTCTACATTGAATTCCAGTCTGTCGCACCGGATCGTGTAACGTATGATGTTTCCATGGGAGGAACTCCCCCGCACCACCCCTTTCAGGCAACAGGTCCCATTTTGCCGGACGGCACCGCTTGAAATACCGATGACCTCGGGCCGTACCGCGACATCGGCGCATTGATAAACACTCCCAGTCAGGCTGTTGAAATTGGCAGCGGACACGATATTGTAGTGGCCGATAAAGGACGCGGCGAATTTTGTTTTTGGCGATGTGTAAAGATCCACGGGAGTTCCCGATTGCTCAATACAGCCTCTGTTGTTAAAAAGGTGGATTCTGTCGGACATAACCATGGCCTCGTTCTGATCATGGGTAACAAATACGGTGGTTATTTTCAAATCCCGTTGTATACGCCGAATTTCCGCTTGGAGATTGCGTCGCAACAGGGCATCTATGGCACTCATGGGCTCATCCATGAGCAGTACCTTGGGCTCCATTATGAGAGCCCGGGCAAGGGCGACCCGCTGTTGTTGTCCGCCCGAAAGCCGGTTGGGATACTGCTTTATCTTATCACTCAGCCCCACTATGTCCAACATCTCCTTAACCTTTTTGGAAATGGCGTGTTTGTCTATTTTCTTTATGTGCAGTCCAAACCCAACATTCTGTTCGACATTTAGGTTCGGGAAGAGGCTGTACTGCTGGAACACCATACCTATGGCCCGCTGTTTGGGGGAAAATTCGGTAATGTCCACGCCGTCAAGGTATATCTTTCCGGATGTAACCGTTTCAAGCCCCGCGAGGCAGCGCAAGAGTGTGCTCTTGCCGCAACCTGAAGGGCCCAAGAGGGTGATAAGATCGCCCTTCTCGACGCTCAGACTAATCCCTCTGAGAGCCTGTACCTTGCCTGAAAATTCTTTGAATATGTTATCAAATTGAATATACGCCATATTATACCTTTACTCCTTGTATACCTTGTACGCCTCTATACATATGCCTTGCCTCTATCCCGCTATCCCTTAATATCCGCAACCCGATATTTTGAAGGTTTATCCTGACTGCTCATTTGTATATACAGTGCGCTCAAGGCTACCGACAAGGTGATAATCATCATTACCACCAGCACAACACTGGACACCTGTATGGGCTGGCTTCGCGTAGCATAAAGGTAGAGCTGGGTGGTTTCGTAGACGGATCCCGCGATGATCCGCACAGTGGCGTAATCCCCGAAAATGACGGCCATACACATCAGCATGGAAACCATGATGCCCGAACCCATACAGGGCACCACTATCCTGACAAAGGCGTAGAGCCTCCCGGCACCGAGTATCTCCGCCGCTTCGATGAATTGCTTAATGTTGATCGCATACATGTTGTTCCGTATGGCCCTGAACGTAATGGGAAGTCCTCCGACGCAGTAAATGCAGACAAGCATCACGAGACGGTTGGCAAAAATAGTGCCCGAACCCGCATAGGCCGTCAGCGTTGCCGTAGCGAGCACGATACCGTTCACGGTGTAAGGCACCATGCTCAAGCTTTCAAGAACACGCTCAAGTTTTGGCGAGTAGACCGCAGCCACGTACAGGGCCAAGATCACGAACATCGAAGTCATACACACGGGTATAATCGAAATTGCGATACTGCGGCCTATTGCCGCAATGAATCGGCTGTCCGTAAGAATTTGCAGGTAATACTTGAGGGTGAAACCCCTGGGCAATATACGGGACCAGTTTGAGGTGAATGAGTATATCAGAGTTGTAGCAAGCGGTATGGTCAAATACAACAGCACGGCAGCTAAGAAGACTGCGCCGCTTGTTCCTATCTTTGTTTTCAATTTTTGCCCCCTTTTGAGCAAATTCTGCTAACCAGATTCGAGAGACCCAAGGCAATGAAAATAAATACCAGCATGACCATGGAAAACGCCGATCCCATATTTGGCCGGGGACGATTGTCGCCGATAAAAATGTTCGCGATGTGTATCCCTATGAAAGGCGCGTTGTTTACCATTACCATCGGCGTGGCGTAGGCGGTTATAGCGTTTGCAAAGAGCATGGAGAATGTCCCCATTATGGATGGGATCATGACAGGTATACCTACCCTGGCCCAGAATTGAAGACCGCTTGCCTGGAGCAACACCGCCGACTCCCGCCATTCGGGCCGTATGGCCTCAAATGCCGGAAGCATAAGCAGAGTTCCCAAAGGTATCTGAAAATAAATGTACAACAAAAAAAGGCCGTCGAGAGAGTATAAGTTATATTCTGCCAGCGGCTTAAAATTAATCATCCTAGCGGCCTGCACGAGGACGCCCGATGTCCCAAGCAGCGAAATAAACGAAAACGCTAGGGGAACACCCCAGAAATTTGAAGTCACTGTCAGCAGGGTTATGTAGAACTGTTTTGTTTTCTTTCGAGAATACGTCAGAAGCCCGGCAGTAATAACAACGATGACAAGGCTGACCAGTGCCGATTGCAAAGAATACCGGAGGGTTATTTTGATAGATGCAAGGTACACCGGACGTTGGAATATTTCTTTTATGTAATTATCCAAGGTGAAGCTACGACCGTATTCTTTAGTAAAACTGCGGATCACCATGCTGACTAAGGGTATCCCCTCAAACATACAGGTAATGATCAGGAAGGGCAACGCTGATCCATAGCGTAGCAAAAATGAAGTTTTTTTCAATATTTTTTGAGCGTTTTTAGCGTTTAACCAATACGCCATTTGCTTTTCTCCTTTTCCGGTAAATTTTCCCCGGCACTCGTTGTCCGGAAACCTCAGTTTCCGGACAACGCTCATAGTGATGCTGGGTATGGCCTTTGTTAATACAAAAGCGGAACCACTTCGTCCTGCCACCTTCTGGATATTTCTTCCGTTACTCTGGACAATTTTTCCAGATCCACAAGCGGGATTGCGTTTGTGTATTCCTGACGCGGAAGCAGCTTGGCCAGAATATCGTTTGGTATACTTATATCCCTGATAGGCGAAGCGTAACCCTTGATTTTTTCAAGCTGGCCTTCATCGCTGAGAGCGTACTCAAGCATCAGTGCCGATGCGTGGGGATGGGGCGCGTACTTGTTGATAATGGCACAGTACCCGGTCTGAAGCGCGCTGTCCGTTAACACATGGAGAGAAATATTCATGTCCGATCCATTCTCATTTGCGATGTCCCTGGTAACCAAGTTGTTGTAGTCCCAGTCCACCATCACTTGAGTCTCGCCCTGGAGGAACCGAGGACGGCCCCAGGCGCCGGTGTCTATACGGCCCGCTCTGGCCATCTCTTTCCAGAATTCGATGGCAACCGAAACGTCATCAAGACCGTTACCAAAGGCAAAGGCCGGCGAGAGTAGGCCAAGCTGAGTCGCGCCGCCCGAAGGCTCGCCGGTGGTGATGCTTAAGCCGCTGTCTTTGAATTCCTGCCAAGAACGGATCTCGATGTCTTTGCCCGCCAGATCCTTATTCACGATGATACTCAGGGTCCCGAGGTAGCCGAGTAACCAGCGGCCGTCAGGGTCTTTTGCCCAGTCGGGAATAGAATCCCACGTGGTGGGCTTGTAACTCTGGACCACATCCATCTCGACAGCCAAGGGCATAAGGCCGAAGGCGCAGTCCCCCATGTCCCTGGTGGGGTTATCCTTTTCGGCGGCGAAAGTAGCCAGCTCTTCGTTTGAACCCATGTCCGTATCGTGGTGAGTCAAGCCGTACTTTTCGGTTACTGCCTTCCAGACTCCGCCCCAGTTGGCCCAATCATCGGGAATACCCACCGATTCAATGTGGCCTTCTTTTTGGGCGCCGGCGATGAGTTCATCCATAGTAAGGCTGTTTAAATCGATCGTATCGGTTTTTTTCTTCCCGACACAACCGGCAAGCAACAACGGGACGCATATCCCGATACCCAGCAACAAGAAACGACAATGTTTACTCATAAAGTCCTCCAAAAACAAAAAATAAGATTTAACGCCATGTTAGCCTGTTTATATTAAAATCATGTGAGTGTTATGTTATTTGTACGTAAAATCTTGAAATCATTACCCCGCCGAATCAAAGACCCGTCCGACCAGGTACTATGGATATGGAGATCGGCCTTCATATTTTTGCCTCTGTCTCCGCTCCCGCCCCCGCTTCTCCGGGCTCGCGGCAACGGGCCAAATCGTAGCGGAAGTCCGCTAGAGCGGACAGCGCATCCTGATCGTGAAACACGCCGATCATTGCCGTACCTTCCGCCTTGAGACCGAGTATCAGATCGATGATACGGTTTTTGTACCCCCTGTCCAGAGAGGCGGTAGGTTCATCCAGCAGCAGAAGCCGGGGTTTGGTGATGATGGCGCGGAGTATGTTGAGCCGCTGTTTCTCGCCGCCTGAAAATGTCGCGGGGTACATATCCCAGAGGGCCTCGCCAATCCCCGCCCCGGAAAGCAGTCCCCGGGCTTTGTCCAGCGCTTCTTCCCGGTCAACACCCCGGCTGGTTAGCGGCTCGATCAGGGTCTCCAGTGCGGAAACACGGGGCAGAACCCGGAAAAACTGGGACACATAGCCGATCTCGGCGCTCCGCAGACTGAGTATCTCCCAGTCGTCCGCCGAGGCCAGATCAATGCGGGAACCGTCCCTGGCGGTGTAGAGGATCTCCCCCGCGCCGGGGATATAAGTCCGGTAGATACACTTAAGGAGGGAACTTTTCCCCGCCCCCGAAGGCCCGGTAACGGCCAGGAGGGATCCCATCCGCGCTTCAAAGGAGACCCCGGCAAAACCGGGGATCACCGCGCCGCCGCGAATGTGGATAGTAAAATCCTTTGCCAGATTTTTAACACGCAGCATGGGTTTCTCCGCCGCCAATGCGGTACTCGAATTGCAGGGTGGTCTGCCCGTTGATAAAACACTGGTTTACCACAGGCTGCCGGCGGATCTTGCGAACCACGAGGAGGTCGGCCTTCTTTCCCGCCTCCACCGATCCGTAGCCGGCGGCAATACCCATAGCCCCGGCGGGGTTCAACGTCAGCATCCGTATCGCAGCGGGCAGGGAGAGGACACCCTCCTCCTCAAGGCGGAAGGCCGCATGAAGGAGCGACGCGGGGTAATAGTCCGAACAGAGAATGTCCGCGCAACCCTCCCGAATAGCCTCCAGCGCAGAAAGGTTTCCCGAATGGCTGCCGCCGAGCAGTACATTGGGCGCACCCATAACCACCATAAGCCCCTTTTCACGGGCCTTCTTCGCCGCAGCCAAATTCACAGGAAATTCGGAGATGTTTACCCCGTATTCGTTTTTCATAAAGACAACTTTTTCCGGGCTGTCGTCATCGTGGGAGGCTAGGGGTACACCCCGCTTTCGGGCCAGCGCGGCAAGGGCCTTCAACTTTTCTTGCGGAACCCCGGCGCGGCCTTTCAGCGCCGCCATCTTTTCTTTCAGCGGCATATCCTCCCCGGCATCCCAGCCCGCCGTAGACCGCGCGTAAACTTCGAGGTTCCGGTACTGCCCCTGTCCCGGCGTGTGATCCATAAAAGAAAGCTCATGCGCCTTGCCTTCTTCTACCAGCCGTTCCACATAATCGTAAAGCGCCGGGGTATAAATGTCGTAGCGGGCGTGGAGCCGATGGCGGATCAGATGACAGCCCCGGTGAAAATGCTGAATCAAGAGAGCCAGCCGCTCAAAATTTTCTTTGGTACGGAAATTGCCGCGCCCGTTCTTAACGCCGATCACATTCATAATGGAAAGCGAATGATAAATCGTCGTAACACCGTTTCCCAAAAGCTGCTTTTCCGCCTCCCTCAGTCCCATCTCAAAATCCATCAGTGTAGTAGGCCGGGGCTGAATAACGCCTTCGATGTAGTCCGAATGAATATCGATGAAGCCGGGCAGCACATAGCCTCCCCGCGCGTCGAAGCAGCGCATATCGTCCCCGCCCTGATCAGGGCTATGCAGGGAACTCATAGGGAGCACGGCGAGAATCCGGTCTTCCCGAATAATAACCGCATGATTGGGTAATATGTTATCCGGCCCGACCACCGATGCGTTAAAAATACATTTCTTCATAATTGACTCCTCGTTTTAATAGCCTGTTTTATCTTCTGAGGCTGTTTCAAAGTCCGCCTTCTACAAATCAGGGAGGGGGAAGTCGCGGCAGTTTTGCCGACCCCACGGGCGCACATGGTTGCGCCCTACCCCCTCTCCGGGACCAGCCTAATCCAACCCTCCGGGACTAGCCTAATCCAGCCCTCCCGCTAAATAGCCCTCTACAAGAGCGAATTGACCAGCGTTTGGGTGTACCTATGCTGAGGATCTTCCATAATCTGATCCGTAACCCCCTCCTCGACAATTTTTCCGTCCAGCATCACCACAGTACGATCCGCGAGCATCCGCACCACCGCCAGATCGTGGCTCACCACAATCATAGAGACCCCGTATTCCCGCTGAATCCGCCTGATTAGATCCAGCACACGGGCCTGCACCGAAAGATCAAGCCCGGTGGTAACCTCGTCCAGCAGCAGCACCGGCGGGTTATTCGCCACCGCTTTGGCGATCTGTACCCGTTGCTGCATGCCCCCGGAAAAATGCTCAGGCGGCTCCTTGATACGGCTTACCGGTACCTCGATATGTTCCAGCAGTTCCGCGCCGCGTTTCATCATGACGGCCACGTTACGGTTCCCCGCCGCGATAAGTTTTTCCGCCACATTGGCCCCGGCGGAGAAATGCATCCGCAACCCCATGCGGGGATTCTGGTAGACCATTCCCAGCAGCCGGTTCCTGATAAACTTTTTCTGCTGGAGGCTGACGGAAAAAACATCGGTTTTCCCTTCCTGATACGCTCCCATGTAACAGGCCCCGCCGCTGGGGGCGTTATCCAGATAAAGTGCCCGCATCAGGGTGGTTTTCCCGGAACCCGATTCCCCCACCACCCCCAGAGTCTCCCCCTCCCGCAACCTGAGGGAAACGTTCCTCAAGGCCCAGATGCTGCCGCAACGGGGACAGCGGTTCCGTTCCAGACGAGTCCCCTCCCCGTCCCAGCAACGCGGACAACCCGTCCCATGCCGGATGGTAAGATTATCAAGTTTCAACGCCAACGCCTTTTTATCTATTTCCAAGTTCTCTCCTTTTGGCACAGTATCCGCTGTCGGAACACTGGTACTGTTTTTCCCCTGTGTCCGGGTCGAAGAATTCGTCCATGAATACGCCCGCAGCCCCGCAGAGGCGGCATATCCTTCCGGACATATCCTCGACCCGGAAGGGATGATCCTCGAAGCAGAGGGACTCCGCCTTTGTGTAAGGGGGCAGGGCGTAGATTTTCTTTTCCCGGCCCGCTCCAAAGAGGTAGAGGGCGGAGCTGTTGTTGAGTTTGGGGTTGTCGAAGCGGGGGATAGGAGAGGGCATCATGATGTAGCGGTCTTCTACCATCACCGGGTAATCGGCTCCCAGTTCGATTTCGCCTACCCGGACGATGTTTTCGTACAGGGCAAGCCAAACGGGGGCGTAGTCCATTTCAGCGTGCATCTTTTTGGTAACCGACTCAAGAGGCTCCACCAGCCGCAGGGCTTCGGGGAGCGGGACCTGGAGTACCAATATCTGATCGTTGCGCAACGGGGTTTCGGGGATGCGGTGGCGAGTTTGAATCACCGTGGCTTTCTCCGAATCGGTGGTGGTTTTTATGTTTGTGCAGGCGGATACAAAGGCGCGGATTGACACGGCGTTGACGCTGTCGTCGCTGCCCTGGTCGATTACCTTGAGGGTATCGTTCCGACCTATGATCGAAAGGGTGATCTGGATTCCCCCTGTTCCCCAGCCCCGGCCTATGGGCAGTTCCCTTGAGCCGAAGGGCACCTGATAGCCGGGGATGGCTACCGCCTTTAGCAGCGCCCGCCTGACCAGCCGTTTGGAGTCTTCGTCAAGAAAGGCGAAGTTATACCCCGTCATGGGGGCCTCCCGCATTTTTCCGCGTATGCCGCACCCGGTCCAGCTTGGACTGAAAGGTAACATAATGGGGCAGTTTGAGGTGGGAGATGAAGCCGTTCATCTCAAGGCAGTCCGCATGGAGGAGGACGAATTCCTGATTTTCCAAAACGGAGGCCGCGCCTTCCTGGCTTTCGCCGGAGCCGGCGGCATCCAGGGAATAATCAAGAATCGACATGGCAATGGCCTTGGTGTCGCTTCTGCCGAATACCATGCCGTAGCCTAACCCCAAGCTCAGGGAATTGAGAGAAGTATCCGCCTTCTCTCCCTGTCCGGAAGCCATGAGCATGAGGGGATCTTTTTCCTCTTCCGCCTTTGTCTGTTGATCTTCCTGCGGGAATAGGGACTCCGTCTCGGTTACGATGATGTCCCCCACAAAGAGGCGTTCCCCTTCGATGAGAGGGTGGGGGATGGTTACTTCCAGCGCCCCGGTCCGCAATTCGCCTACGGTGGGGTGGTTTGGGCCGAAGCCCCGGATCGCCGCATACGCCAGACCGCTGATGTAGCCCGTATCGGCCCTTGCCAGGGTTTGCAACCGGGCGGACCGGGGGACGGGAAAGGTGAGGGGATGCTCGGTTATGTCCCAAGGGTTTTGATCTTGGGGAAAGCCGCCGTTTTCTTCGAGGGTGATGAGCCCTTCCCGCCGCAGCGTATCCAAAACGCGGGGAGCGTAGAGTGGGCTGTCTCCAGCAGCGGGGAGCCTCTCCCCCGATTCGGACACCTGTTCCCCGGCGGAACCGTTCCGGGTTTCGCCCAGAAGATCGAAGTCGAGAAGCCGGTGAGTATAGTCGAAGGAGGCCCCGAGGAACTGCCCGCCGGGAATGTCCTTAAACGCAGCGGACACGCGCCTCTGGATACGCATGTCCGCACCGTCCAAGGGCAGACTTGTGTAGGAGCGGGACAGGGTTGACCGGTAGGCCCGGAGCAAGAATACCGCCTCCTCCGGGGAACCGGCGGCTTGTTTCAGAGCCAGCGCCGCATAGGAAGGAGCGTAAAAGCCCGCCTCTCCCATGATCCGGTCAATGAGGAGGCCCATCCCCTTTTCCAGAGCTTCAATATCCAGATTCACTTGACCGGCATCGCGGTATTTTTTCATTAGCCTGATGCTTTCCGCCACGGCTTCCTGTCCGCCCTTTACTGCTGTGTATGCCATAACAAGACCACTGTAAACTCTGATTGTTACGATTTTGTTATGTTCGTGTAAAATTATGGTAAAAAATGATAACTATTCAGCCGATCAATGAAACCCAAGGAATTAACCACGGAAGGCACGGAATCACGCGGAATTTTACTCTGTAATCCTGCTTTTCCGCATCTTGTCCGCGTTTTCCGTGGTTTTTATTCCTGATTTTCCATGCGGCTGAATAGTTACAAAAAATGTTTTTGTCCCGGGTTTTCCAGTATGGGGCATACTTTCTCCAAAGGCCGGAAAGGTCCCGTCCACCCCGCCACGGACGGATTGACCATGACCGTTGAATTGCCTATACTATATGAGCCCGTTTCAAAACACGAGCGAGTTTTGAAACAGGCCATGCAGTTTCGCAAGCCTAAAGCCCTTCGCTAAAGCCGGACCAAAGCCTTCAAAACTGCGTTGTTTGAGGTTACTGTTTCAAAATTTGAGGTTTTGAAACAGCCTCACGTGAATATACTGACCTTTATCTGGAATCATATTAGAATACACTTGCGATAGAGAAAATGACCTTTATTGTGTTATTGGAGAGCAGATTAAAGCAAAGCGGCAGGAAAATTCCCTGAAACAGGAAAACTTGGTCGCCAAGTTTAAGTTTACTAGGTCGTCTATATAACACAAAGAGAAAAGATGCAGGTAAAAGAGATTGCTGATAACGCAAAAGAGAAAGAGGAAGAATATGAACCGTCAGAATTTAGCAATAACAAGTAACCTGCGAGCGGCCTCCGACTGTTCGGTTTTTCCTATTGATGTCGTCAAAATAGTTCGTTATGAGATAGCCGCAAATAAATTTGCCGCCGAATTGCTGATGCCGGAAGCCATGGTAAGGAGCGAGTTGGAAAAATATGACGATTTTATTGATGCGAACGAAGATATAGTGGCTGTTATGGCAGCAAAGTTCAATGTAAGTACCACCGCTATGGGATTTAGAATCCAGAATTTGGGTTATTCATGGCCTTAACAGGAAATAGTTTTTTATGACCATACATGACTTGGCAGGAAAATACGAAGCGAATAGAGACTATTTTCGCAGTTCTCAGTACAATGAGACGCAGTTAAGGACCGATTTCCTTGACCCGTTATTTGAATTACTGGGATGGGACATTAAAAATAACACCGGCAAATCTATCGCGGAACGTGAGGTCATCCTGGAAGAATCGCTGAAAAGCAATGTCTATGAGCATTCAAAAAAACCGGATTATACGTTTCGGTTGTTTTCAAACCGAACATTCTTTTTAGAAGCGAAAAAACCGAGTGTCGCTATAGAATCCAATAATGAAACGGCGAAACAAGTTCGCAGGTATGGCTACACCGCCAAATTAAAAGTATCCGTACTATCCAATTTCGAGTTTTTGATGATATACGATACTTCGGTTAAGGTTGACAAGGACGACACTTTTCAGAAAGCCCTGGTCAAACGGTATCATTATTCGGAATATGAACAGTATTTTGATGATATTAAGAAATTATTGGGAAAGGAATCTGTCTATTCCGGCTTTTTCGACAAGTATTGGGAAGACATAGAACAAAAGATAAAGCATTACTCTGTGGACGAGCTTTTTTTGCAACAAATCAACGAATGGCGAGTGCTCCTCGGTAAAGAGATTTTTGTACATAAACCAGATATAAGTGAAACATTGCTTAACGATGTGGTTCAAAGTTACTTAAACCGTATTATTTTCCTGCGTGTTTGCGAAGATAGAACAATCGAAGATTACCGGACTCTTTTCAAAATGGCCGATGAAGGTAATCCCCATGCGCTTATTACAAAGTTTAAGGAAGCTGACCATCGGTATAACTCCGGTATCTTTGACCAGCTTCTGAAAGACAAAATACTTGTGGATGTAAGCTCAGTATTCTGGACTATTATCAGGCAACTCTATTACCCCGAAAGTCCTTACTCGTTCAGTGTCTTTTCATCGGATATTCTTGGTAATATTTATGAGATTTTTCTTTCTGAAAAACTTACTATTAACAATGGCAGCATCGGCCTGGAAAGGGCGATTGAAAATCGAGAGCGGGATATTGTAACAACTCCGTCTTATATTATTGATACTATACTGAAAAACACGGTTTTACCGGGATGCGAGGGCAAATCAGACGCCCAGATCCTTGCTATGAAGTTTGCCGACATAGCCTGTGGTTCAGGCGCTTTCCTGCTTAAACTTTACCAGATGTTACAGGACATCCTCACCGAATACTATATCAAACATGATAAATCAAAAATCGTGCAGACAAGTGTCAACACCTATCGTTTATGTTTTGATGTCAAGAATGAATTGTTACTGAATTGCATATTTGGTTTTGATAAAGATTTTAACGCGATAGAAGCGGCAAAGTTTGGATTATTACTCAAATTGCTTGAAGATGAGACTTTGTTATCGCTGGATAATTATAAACCAGTATTACCCAGCCTTGAAAAAAATATTCTCTTTGGCAACAGCCTTATGTCCCCCGAACAAGTGAGCGATAATGACAGACAGGCGATTAACCCTTTTGATTTTACGCCTTACTCGTTTGACATTATTATCGGTAATCCGCCCTATATGAAGTCAGAAGATATGAAAAATATTACTCCCCTTGAACTGCCGCTTTACAAGAAATATTACAAAACGGCGTATAAGCAATTCGATAAGTATTTTCTTTTCATTGAAAAGGCGTTAAAATTGCTCAAGGCCGATGGTCTTATGGGATTTATTGTTCCCAGCAAGTTTATCAAGGTTGGCGCAGGAAAAGAACTACGCGGATTGATCGCCGCACATGGACATCTAAAAACATTTGTATCCTTTGGTCCATATCAGGTTTTTGCGGGCAAAACAAACTATACTTGTTTATTGTTCCTGTCGAAAAACAAACAAGATTCCTTTCAGTATTATGAAATAAACGAAATAGAGAAGGTAAAACTTGGCATTCCCATAGAGACTGACACAACTATAATCAAAGCTGATTGCTTAACCGACGATATATGGGTTTTACTGCCGGAGGCGCTATCGAAGGTTTACACACAAATCATCTCAAACGGTACAAGGCTTGAAGATATAGTAGGAAAAGATAACATCTTTAATGGAATACAAACAAGTGCCAATGATATTTATATATTTACTCCGCTAAAGGAAGATCGTGAGTTCTATTATTTTAGTCAGAAGGGAAAAGATTATAAAATAGAGAAAGATTTTACAAAACCATATTTTAAAACATCTTCCGGAGAGGATAATCTGTATACTTATAGATTACTGAAACCAAACGCCCGGGTAATTTATCCGTATCACAAAGACGAAGATAAATTAGTCCTGATTCCCCTTAAAACTATCAAAGTCGATTATCCAAGCGCTTACGCATATTTAATGGAGAAAAAACCTATTCTCAATAATTCCAAACGGGACATTAAACCGGAACCGGAAAGCGATGATGAATGGTATTGTTATGGAAGACATCAGAGCCTTGAGAATTGCATATTACCCGAAAAAATTATTGTTGGTGTATTATCCCTTGGTGATAAATACGCTATTGATACATATGGGGCATTAATCTCATCAGGCGGCACAGCGGGGTATTGTGCCATAGGCATTCCTGAAGATTGTCTATATTCAGTTTATTATATCCAGGCTATACTCAATTCAAAATACCTTGAATGGTTTTGTTCCATTTATGGGGACGTTTTTCGGGGCGGGTATATCGCTCGCGGGACTAAAGTTTTAAATAGATTGCCAATTCGCACGATTGATTTTTCCGATATGGCGCAAAAGGCGCTATACGACGATATTGTCCGGTGTCAAAAAGAATTAGTCGACATCTTTACTAAAATTGACAACCATGCCAATGACGCAAGACAAATCATACCTTTGCGGCGGCAATTTGCCGACAAACGGGAAAAAATGGATCACTTGCTCAAACTTCTCTATGGCTTGGAAGACAAAGATTCCCGGATTCCTCTAATAAAGGAAATATATGCGGCTCATTGAAAAGGCGTCCAGCGAAAAGTTGCGGGGCGGTTATTATACGCCGGCTCCAATCGCTTCGTTTCTCTTGAAATGGGGGTTAAATGGGAAAGCCGATTGCGATATTCTCGAGCCCAGTTGCGGTGATGGCATCTTTCTTAAACAAATACATAAGGAAAAACTACCCTATAGGTCCATCACTGCCATAGAACTCGATCCCATGGAAGCCAAAAAAGCGGCTATGATTTCTTTTCAAAATGTTGATATTAAAATTATGGATTTTCACCGCTTTTGCAATACCATATTCACAAAATATGACCTGGTGATCGGAAATCCTCCGTATATCCGCTATCAGTATTTTGACAGGATACAGCAGGAAGATGCCAAGAAGATATATGAACGCGCCGGCTTGACTTATACAAAATTATCAAATGCCTGGGTGTCGTTTGTCGTAGGCGCCTCACTGCTCTTGAAAGAAAAGTCAAAGATTGCCTTTGTCCTTCCCGCAGAGTTTTTGCAGGTTTCCTACGCCCATGGATTACGTAAATACCTATCGGCATATTTTAATAAAATTAATATTATTTCGTTTCAAGAACTTGTTTTCCCGGAGATACAACAGGAAGTCATCTTGTTGCTGTGCGAAAAAAACAATGATGTTTCTCATACTATTGAGCATATTGAAATTAATAATCTTGACGGATTAAGAGAACTTGCGACAAATCGGCTAAAGGCTAATGGGAAAAAGATTGATTTTATCAACAATAAATGGACTTACTATTTTTTGGAACAAAATGAGATTGATTTTCTCGAAAAGATATATAGTAACGAATCATTTTCTGTTATTGGCGACTATGCCAATGTCGAAGTAGGTATTACCACAGGCGCTAACGATTATTTTACTGTTCCCTATTCAATAGTAAAAGAGTATGGCTTACAGCGATACGCAAAGCCAATGGTTGGACGAAGTGTTCAAGTGCCAAGCGTATGCTTCACAAAGGAGGATTGGCTTAATAACAGGAACTCAAAAATAAAATCTAATATTCTTGTATTTCCCCCCGCTTATAAACTGGCCGATAATGAAGGTGTGTTACGTTATATACAATACGGGGAATCGCTTGGCGTGAACAAGGGATACAAAACCGGAATCCGTGATGATTGGTTTGTCATCCCTTCTGTCAAGCTTTCTGACGCCCTGTTTATACGAAGAAATAATATTCACGCGAAATTGATATTAAATAAGGCAAACGTATATACTACCGACACAATGCACAGGGTTTTTATTAAAGACGGAATCAACAAAAACGCTTTTATCGCCAGTTATTACAATTCGGTCTCTTTCGCTTTTTCGGAGATTGAGGGACGAAGCTATGGCGGCGGTGTGTTGGAACTAATGCCCAGCGAAACTGAAAGTATTTTTCTCCCATATAAAGAAGAAAACCGGGGACTAATGACGGAAATCGATAAAATGATGAGAAACAAAACTGATATTGATAATATATTGAGAACGACCAATCGAATTATTTTACAGGAGAGTTTTGGTCTTTCTGTAAAGGAGATTAAATTAGCAAATACTATTTGGAAGAAACTGTCTTCCAGAAGGTTAAACCGAAGTACAAAATAGTAATGAAATATTTGTTTTCAAATAGCTGTTATTATCCCTATGCCTATATTGCCGAATGTACGCATGGGGGTTTGCTGGTTGATGGGACGGACATCAATAAAAATGGATGACGTTATTATGGATAGGGGGATGTTCCATGACAGTGAACCATATGGCGATAAAGGAGATTTCAAAACTTTTGGAAACAGAGATAGGCGGGTTATTAAGTAACCCGTCCAATCATTATTATTTCCCCGGAGATTTCAGCAGATCCGGTATTTTGACCACATCAGGAGAGTTTTCCCGCTTGACAAAAACGCCGATACAGGTTACTAAGTAACCTATGAAACGTAATAGAGTCAGAATAGACCAGGACCCCAAACGGGAAGCCGCCAATCGGGAGGCGGAACAACGCCGGGAAAAAGAGAAAACCGCCCGGCAGGCCAATGCCGAAAAACAGAAGCGGTACCGGGAAAGCATGAAAGCTCAGGGGTATAAGGCAAAACTCGTTTGGGAGAAGCCTCTGGAAGCTGGCTGGGTCAGGACACCGGCTCCGGTGATTCGTGAGAGCTCCCTCAATATCGCCGCTAATAATCCAGCTATGAAAGCGGTCTTGGGCAAGCTGTCCGGTACGTTCATTTATGAATGCAAAAAACAGAAGATAGCCGAAAAAGTATGGGAACCGGTTTACAGGGATTTACTGAACCTGCTCAAACCGCTGGGAATTGAGGTGTAATCGGGTTACTTAGTAACCTATTGACATATGCTGTATTTGAGCATAAACTACTATTGGGTGAATGGATT
>JAIROT010000179.1 GCA_031257385.1 Treponema sp. | reverse complement strand
CCAGGTTTAAGTCCTCGCCGCCCAGGTCAAGATTTTCATCGCCTGAATCCGGAGCCCCCGTTTCAGGCTGTGGGGCATCGGCGGAAGGCATATCTAAATCCGCGTCATCATTGGGAAGGGGAAGATCCTCAGGCATTGAGCCGAGCAGGTCGCCGAAATCAAAATCGGCGCCGGCGGCAAATTCAGCGCCCGCGTCTTCGGCTTCCGGAGCCGCAGGGGTTTCAAGGGCCGGGCCCAAACCGTCGGTATCCCCGGCTTTGGAGGCGGTTTCGGGCGGGCTTGCGCCAGGATTAAGGGCCGCTTCGACGGCCGGATCAATACCTGCGGCGGGAATTTCAGCGGTTTCCATCGGGGCGGCTTCGACATCGGGAAGATCCAGATCGTTAAAGGGGATATTTCTTTCCGCCAGAATGTTTTTTTCATTGCCGGCATTGTCAAAAGAGGACTTAAATTCCCGAAGCGCGCTTAATGAAGGCATATTAAGATATTAAAAGTATCGGCCGATAATTGTAAAGGATGTATGAAAACAATTATTCGTGCTGAGGGGTTTAATACCCGGGAACCCGAACGGGGGAGCTTCAGGGCGGGGTTGTTGATTGCCGCCATGCTTCTGGTGTCTTTTACCGGCTTCTCCCCGGCGGCTGATTTAGAATCCTACGAATTTATTGACCGGCTCCTGAGCCTCTCCGCCCCCGGCGCGCCGGAGATTTTTGAGGACGCGGTTATCTTTACCGCCCCTTCAAGTTTCCGCAGAGTGGGAGTGGCATTCGCCTACGAGAATTTCTCAAAAATATACTGGTTCAGGCGGCTTATGGTCCCCCAGGATCGGCTGGACGCCCCAATCCCGCCGGGCAAAAAAGTCCCCGATCCCTTCAAAGATTCCGGCATTCTGTTTTACGCGCACCAGACGCCCGAAGGGATCGGCGAGCTTGAGTACCGCCTGATAATCAACGGCCTGTGGACCATCGACACCGCCAACCCCCAAATCCGCAGGGACGGCGTTTCCGGCCTTGCCTATTCGGTAGTTTCCCTGCCCCCCCGCAGTCCCGCCCCCGGCCCGCTCAAAGGGCCGCCGGGCAGCCTCAGCTTCTCCTTCAAGGGCCCGCCGGGGGAAATAGTCACCGTAGCGGGCAGCTTCAACGGCTGGGACCCCTTCATGTACGAACTGGCCGAAGGCCCTGACGGCGTCTACACCTTTAACCTGCCCCTGCCGCCGGGCACTTACCAGTACGCGTTTTTTCACCGGGGGGAACGCTTTCCGGATCCCTACAATTCCCGGCGTATCTATGCCAAAGACGGCAGGGCCGTATCGGAAATCGATCTCCGGTAATGCCGGCTGCCGGTCATTTTGCGGTTTTTTTACCAGGAGCCCAAAAATCCACAAGTCCCACAGGCTCCTATCGCAGTTTTTTCCGCAGCTTCCGCCTTTGGTTGCGTTTCGTTGCTTTTCCGGCTTCGTCCGCAGGGGATTTTCCGGCGCTTGCATCAGCGGCAGTATCGTAGACCCGAATCGTTTCCCTGCCGGGCAGGCGTGACGCTGCAATGATCCACGCAATACCGAATACAATCATCCCGAATGAAAGAATCTGCCCGGTTGAAAAACTCAAGGGCGGGTGGGTATAGGCGGGCGAAAGGCCGCTTTTGACGAATTCGATCCGGTAGCCCAGATCCGCGTCTGGTTCGCGGAAATATTCGATAAAGAAACGGAAAAAGCCGTAACCGGCAAAGTACAGGCCCACGAGAAAACCCCTGAAGGGCTTGCGGTTACGGAAAACCCAGATAATAGCCCAGAGGATCAGCCCTTCAAAAAGCGCCTCATATAACTGGGAAGGGTGGCGGGGCAGATTCACCCAGGCGCCGCTAAGCGCCGTACCGGTCCGGGCCGCCGCATCCTGTACCCATGCCTCGCCTGTGGAAAGGGGCGTGGCATTGGGGAAGATCATTCCCAGGGGGCCGGTGCTTACCCTGCCGTATAATTCGGCGTTGATAAAATTCCCCAGCCGTCCGAAAGTGTAGCCCAGGGGGATGCTTGCGCAATACATATCGGCGATTTCCCGAAAATTGAAACGCTTCACACGGGAAAAGATAAGCACCGCCAGAAAACCTCCCAGAGCGCCGCCGTGGTAACTCATCCCCATAAGACCGGTGAAGCTCCCCTCCCTGAAGGGCCAGAATACGAGCCAGGGCTGCCGCCGGTAGATGTCGCTCGTTTCGTACACGATGGCGGCGAATATCCGCGCCCCCAGTAACAGTCCCAGTATGCCCCAGAAAAACAGCCCCGAAAGCTCGTCTTCGCTCATGGGAAAACGCCGCTCCCGCAGCTGCCGGCGGTACGCGAGAAAGGCAACGCCGAAAGCAACAATGTACATCAGGCCGTACCAGCGAAACGGAAGCCCGGGAATTATCTCCGGTTTAAGCCAGGAAGGAAACGGTATAGACAATAACATTTTGCGGTAAAATTCCTTTAATCCCCTACATTCCCTCTCTCCGTCAAATCCCCGGGATTTAAGATAAGCGCCGATCCGTCGCTGCGCTGGGTAAGCAGACTGCCCTGCTGTATGGTCACCGAAGCGTTGGGATGCACGGTTATCGCGGAACTTGCCTGAAGGGACAGGTTCGCGTCAAAGCGGCCGAGATTGAGGCCGCCGCCGGAGTTGACGGTGATGGCATAGATGTCGCCGCCGTTTATCCAGAGGAGGCTTGTGGGGTGAATATCATCGTCTCCCTGTTTCGCCATTTCAAGGCTGCCCGGGTTTATCTCAATAAGCCTGACCGCGCCGCCGCCCCGGTTTTCACCGGCGATGGCAAGTATCTTGCCGTTCAGGAAGCTAAGCGTTCTTATTGATACCGTGTTCAGCGGGGAACGCTTGAGTTCCTCGCCGGTGGCGGGGTTAAGCCGGACGAGTCTCCCCAGCGTGGCGTTAGGCGATTCAAGCATCGCGCCGATCACGCCGCTGCGGTCATCCTCGTTGATAATCGCCTGCTGATCCTCGGCGATGCCCTCCCGCTCCTGCCGGGCTTCCCCGGTCTTTTGTTCGGCGAAATCTTCCAGTTTCTGGGCTTCCTCGCGCCGCTCCTCAAGGGCTTCCTCGCTCTGATCCAGCTCCGCCGCCTTCTGATCGACTTCCTGTTCGCGCCGATCCAGTTCAGTCTGCGCGGCCCGGTCGTCCCCGGCCTGCTCCCGCGCCTGGACGATTTGTTCCCGCTCCTGATCCACCTGAACGCGCTCTTCGGCCACGCGCTGCTCTTCTTCCCTGATGGCTTCCCGCTCAACCTGGGCGCGTTGTTCGGCCTCGCCAGCTTCCCGCTCTTTTAGGTCTACCATCTCCTGCCGCTGCTCCACTCCGCGGTCGTCTTCCTTGCGCAGTTCTTCTATCACCCGGCTGTCGCTGATGGCGCCGGTGTCAACCGAGCTGAGGCCGCCTATGCCCAGGGGGATGAGCAGCAGGGTGCTTCCGGGCCACTCGTCGTAGCGGATGGAAAGACCGGCTTTTTCCCGGCTCAGGTTTTCGATTACCGGGGTTTTGTAGCGGCCGCTGAAGTAATCCCAATCCCTGCGGTATACGGCGTTATAGATAGTCGTGTATTCGGCAAGGAGCGCGGCGTCACCGGCACTGTAGCCGTAGGCTTCCTGCAGATAACCCTGGATGATGGTTCTGAGATTGCGGATATGATCGACCCCCACATCAACGCCCAGGCCGAATATGTCGGCGTCCAGCTTATCGCCTTCCGGTGCGGAAACGGAGTGAATAACAAAGTAACGGCCCGTCCCGCCGGTCCGCGCCGCGCCGCCCCGGACCGCCTGGCCGAGGCCCACGCCGATTTGACGGATCTGTTCCCTGGTCTCAATCCGCGCGTGAGGGCCCTCGTAGTTGATAAAGGTTACATTGGCAAGGTTCCGCTCCAGTTCCTCCTGGTCAACCTGGGCAAAGAGCGTTCCCGCCGCGCCGGCTATACAAAGGACGGCAAAAAAGACCCCTGAAAACCGCAATCCGCTTTTCGGCATATTCATATCCTCACTCCTGCATTGTTGTTGGTTATAGTATAGCGCGGGATCGTATCAAAATAAAGAGGTTTCGGTAACATTTTGAAATGAGGCTGTTGGTGAAGCGGAAGGAGTATTACCGCGGGATGGACAGCGCGGCATTGGCAAAGAAACAGCGCTATTACAGGATAGAAAAGCCGGCGGAAGAGGCGGTTTCTGCCTGACAGAATAACACAGGATACACAGATTTAATCGTGCCAGGATGCTACAAATATTTTCGTAATGCCCGGGCAACGCCGTTATGTGTAACATCGCCGGTAATATGCGCGGCGGCGGCCTTGAGCTCATCGCAGGCATTTCCCATGGCAATACCGGTTCCGGCAAAACGGATCATGTCCAAATCGTTGGCGCTGTCTCCAATGGCGATACTGTGTTCCCTGCTTAGGCCCGCCGCTTCAAGCGCCGTCAGCATCCCCTGCGATTTACTCTCCCCCTTGATGATTCCGTCATGATGGTCCGCCTGGGGATACAGGTGAAAAAAAGCGCCCAGCTCCTCCTGCTCTGATACGGCAATACCGCCTTCCATGGTCAATTTGCTGATAAGCGCGTCCGGATATTTGGCGATGAAATCATTTTCATGTTTCAGCGCAACGGGTTCGCGCGGAAGAATAATGCAGGTAACGCGCCTGGCGGCGTACAGATCGGTTTCCCCCTCAAACAGACACCATTTATCAAGGCGTTCATACAGTTCATAAATTGCGGACAACAGTTTCACAGGTATTGATTTATGATAGACTGTTGTAAATTCCGCCGGGGTATTTTTTAACAGTACGTGAGCGCCTCCGGCGGCCACAATGCCGTCCAACCAGGGAACACCGGTAAATTCCGGCGGAATATTCGCCAGAGATCTGGCGGTAGAAAGAAAAATCAGATGCCCCGCGTTATGCGCCATTTCAATCGCAGCGGTATCTTCCGGGCCGGGCCTGGTCTTCCCCTGGGGAATAAGCGTACCGTCAATATCAAGAAAAACCGCTTTTCGTGCGTGTCCCCCGCTGTTTTGCATAGCTTTGAGTGTACCCGCCGCGGACAGTTGCTACAATGGGCGCCGGCGTATACACTACAGGCATGACCAGGGGAATTTTAATTGCCGGAAATGAATCCGCCCTCAGCCGCGCCATAGAAACCGAGACTGCAAAACGGGTCGGGCATTTTGCCGTCGCCCTGATACCGAACCGCCTTTCCGAACCGCCGCGGTCCCAGGTTCCGGCGGGAGGCAGCCGGGCCGGCCCCGCGGACTTTGCCCGAATCCCGCTGGAGTGGAATCCCGGCAGCCCCATCTCTGCCCGGACCCTGGTCCTGGCCGCGGAAAACCGGCAGGAACGCATTGACGAGGCGATCCTGATCTGCGCCCCCCCCTCGATCCGGCGGAGCGCGGCGGAGCTTCCCCTCCCGGTCATTGAGATTCTGATAAATGATCATATCAAGAGCTGGTTCTTTCTGGTGAGGGAACTGGCCGCGCTTTTCCGTTCCAGGCAGTCGGGAACCCTGGCGCTGGTATATACCGACATCAATTCCGGCGGGGAAAAAGACGATGCGGCGGATCTCCTGGGGCCTTCGTCCCTGGCCTCGTTCCAGGCCCTTACCCGAAGCCTTTTGGCCTCGGCTTTCAGCGAGCCTTACGTCACCATGGGTTTTTCCTGCTCCGACGCCGGAAACGAGGCGGGTTTCGCCTCCTTTGTGCTAAAACTCATTGACGAAGGAAGCAAAAGAAACAACGGCAAACTTTACAAATACGGTAAACTCAAGCTTTTTAAGTAAAATTATAAGTACCGTACCGGCCCTCAAGACGCCTGTTCCTATATGAAGCGGCGCCGGCACCAAGTTAAGGGTGTACAAAAACCTCTTATCACCTGCACAGGGCCACCGCGAAACGGACCACCCTGTCAAAAAACTGCGGCGTCAGGCGCAAATAGCTGTCGGAGGGGCCGTTGATGGTTCTCCAGGTTTCGGGGATGAGCCTGGGGTTAATTTTGCTTTGGGCCGTTCCGGAGATAAGGCAGTCGGCAAAATTGGGGCGGCTCCGTAAAATCGCGGCGTAGGAGGACGCTTCGACGGAGGGGAGCATGGTGATGGTCTGGGCGGGAATGCCCGCACGGAGAAATCCCGCGTCGTCTGAAAAGGGGGTGGGCACCAGCAGCACCTTGTTCAGGCGGAGATGACGGGCAGTATTCAGGGCGTGTTCGCGGAGCTTGTCAATCTGCTGTTTTGTCTTGCGGGCTTCCCGCTGACTGATTTTTTTCAAAAGATAGTCGGTGGTGCTGGAAATAATAAAAGTGTCGCCTGAACCGCAGACATCGAAATTGAAAATCCGCCCTCCTCCCAGACCCCAGGCGCGGAGTTTTTCCGCAAGGCTGAAAGAACCCTGATCCTGAATCGCATCGCCGGCCCTGAGTTCTTCCTTGTCGGTAAAAATGATAATCCAATTGACTTCGCGGAGTTCCCTGAGCCGCTGCGCGGCCTTGAGCAGGTGAAAAACCGCAGCGCTGTTGTCGTTGGCCCCGGGGCTGTCCGGCACGCGGTCGTAGTGGGCGGTGAGGATAATCGGACTCTGCCCCTTGAAAGAGGGAAGGGCGCCTTTGGCGGGTAAGGTCGAGTTGCGCACGGAAGGGAAAATAAAGAAATGACGGTTCCCCTTGATCGAAATCACCGCCGAGTTGAGTTTGAGTTTTTCGATCTGTCCAAGCAGTATCCTGTAACGGTCCGCGCTGGGGCTGATAAAATCAAAAAAACCGTCGTAAGGGCTTTCCGCCGACCAGTCCCGCGCGCCTGTTTTGCCGTACAGGAAACTAGAGACAAATCGCTTCGAAGGTATGGGAGGGACTGTTGAGTTCATGCTGATTGTGTATGATGGCCAGTTCCAGGGGACTGTTTGTGGTTTCATTCGTTTTGGCGCCGTTCCGCTTCAGGAAACTCGCCTCCAGAATGCCGTAGATCGCTGCGGTACAAAGTTCCAGGGTACGCTTGATATCCTTTGTCTCAAGGTACCGCGAGAGGAACACCGACGCGGTAAGGTCCCCTGAGCCGGCCACAATGGCCCCCAGGGGCAGTTCCGGGGTACTGATCCGGTACCCGCCGGTTTTATCGGAGGCCAGCATACTGATACGGGGGCCGCCTTTGCCGGCTCCGTCTTCCCCGTCCCGGTAACTGGTAACCAGCACTATGCCCGGCCCCTTTTCGTGGAGCATTTCAATTGCCCTGCGGGCTTTGTCAATGCCGCCGGTGTCCAGGGAAGTCAGGGCTTCAAGCTCAAACTGATTCGGGGTGACGATGTCCGCCAGGGGGAGCAGCTCGTTTTTGAACATGTCGGGAATATCCGGCTTCACGTAAAAGCCCCTGCCCATGTCTCCCATCACCGGATCGCAGCAGTAAATCGCGCCGGGGGCTTCTTTGCGCACCCGCCGCACCGCGTCGATAACGGCCCTGCCTACCGCGGCGTCCCCCAGATAGCCGGAAAGCACCGCTTCGCAGCCGCCGAGTACCCCCCTCTCCTCAAGGCCGGTAACCAGATCGGCGGCCAGTTCCGCCCCCAGCACCTTGCCCCGCCAGGCGCCGTATCCCGTATGATTGGAAAATTCAACCGTATTAATGGCCCAGACCTCCCGGCCCAGACGCTGAAGGGGAAAAACCGCCGCAGTGTTGCCCGCGTATCCGTATACTACATGGGACTGAATCGATAAAACCGCCATAGCCGCCTCATTTTCAATGGTCATTTTCCCGCCCAGGGCGGGAGCCTCATTCCCCCTGTCCTCCGAACAGACGGTCTGCCAGGAGGGCCAGGAATCTGAAAAACCTGCCCCGGCTTTGACCGTATTTTCTGGAAAAATCGCCGGCAGCCTGCGCCAGGGAATAGCCGCCGTACTTTTTTTTCAGAAAATCCCAATGCTTGATAATCCACACATAGAGATCGCCTGCCGTCCTGCCGGGAAAGTGGGCAAGCAGCCATTGATCCCGAATGATGGCAATCACCGGACTATATACATTGTTATACCAGGAAACCAGTGCCTCGGAAAAGGGAATCTCCCCCTCCCTGTTTTGATTCAAAAAATACTTGTGCACCAGAATATGGTTATAGACAACATCATAACGACCCGGAGAGCTAAAGTTAAGCCCCATATCCCCGGTGAGCTGCCCGAAAGCGGTTTTCTCATAGAAGATGTTTTTTTCGTAGGCAATAAGGGCATTCCGCATTTCATCAACAGTCATGGACGGCTTGATGTTGATCTCCGTGGCGAGACTCGTTACTTCGGCGTCGATAAATTCCACGTTCTGGGATATGGCCACCGACACCCGGTGATTGCCGTCCCGGACAAAGTACACCCCGCCGATTTCGTATAACTGGATGGGGGGCAGAATAATATCCCGGTGGTGGGCCTCGTCAACCCGCTCCCAGCGGCTGCGCAAATGATCGGCGCGGGGAAGAAAATATTTGTTGAAGTCCCGGTAACGTCCCTCGCTGCCGACAATAAGTTTAATGGGGACGGTCTGGCTGCCCCGGTACACCTGGTTCTTAGGCTTAAGAATATCCTTTACATCGTTGAACGAGAGCAGCCGGTCCTTGTCGGCGTGCATGAAATACTGTATCTGGGAAAGCATCGCCCTGGTTCTTGCCCGGGAAAAATCAGACGCGGCCCTTAACCTTATATCCTGATCGCTCATTTTTAATTCCTTTGAGATCTTCTCCACTATACCGCAAACAGGGGCCTTATACAATGAATCGTAATTCCTGTATCCCCACCGGAGGAAGGGTTAGCGGGACAATGTTGTACACCGAGGAGCCTATGGGACTTGTGGATTTTTGGGCTCCTTTGGGAGTCTGCAAGGTAGAAAATGCACAAAATTGTGCATTTTCTTTATCATTTGGGCTAAAGCCCCACAGACTCCGAAAGTATCCGCGCTTTCAGGACCAGTTTGTCCGCGTCGATCTTGCCCGTGTTGTTCCGGGCAAGGCTTATCTGTTTCAACCGGCAGGCGTTGCCGATAATCACTTCTTTTACCCGGCCTGCGGGCTAAACTTGACCCGCAAAAGATTGTTTGCCCGGTGAAGGGCCTCCTCTCCCTGCCCCGTAATTTTTTACCGGTTTTGTCCCCGCGGCTAAAGCAAAACAGCCCCCTGCTCCCATATAGGAGGTATGAGGAAAACACGTACATTAGCGCAGGGGGTGTGGTATGAGATTCGCTCCCAGATT
>JAIROT010000120.1 GCA_031257385.1 Treponema sp. | reverse complement strand
AATCCGCAACCCGCGCCAAATCCCGAATGCCTATTTTTGCCATCTTTCTCCTCCCAAGAAATCCTGATGGCTTAGTATATCACTTCCCTCTTAACGAAAAAGTAAACGCCGATGCCCTGATCCTGTCCCCTTTACTTATTTCTCCCCCGGTGTTATAGTTAAACCATGAACATATTTCCTGTTTTTATCGCCGCCTTGGCCCTGTTTCTTGCCGCCTGCGCCTATGGCCCGGCGGTCATCACCGACGAAACCACCCCGGCGGAACTGATCCAGCGCGCCCAGGAAGCTTCGGACAAGAACCACTACGGCCTGGCCCTGGAGTACTACGAGGCCTTGCTTGAGCGGCACTCTGACCAGCCCGATCTGCTCTGCGCCGGAGAATATGAAATCGCCTTTATCCACTATAAGCAGAAAAAATACCCCCAGGCCCGTGAGGAGATGACGGCCCTGCTTGAGCGTTACAATACCCCAGACGAAGAACTGCTGCCCCCTCAGTTCAAAGTGCTGGCCAACATTGTACTGGAACGGATAACGGAAAAGGAAGCCGCTAAAGATCCGATAAGCGACATACTGATGTTCTTCAAGAAAAAAGATCCCCCCGCGGAGAAAGCCCCGGCGAGCTGAGAGCGTCGCGCCGAAGCGCCGCTCCTCATTTTTTTCTTCGGTCACTTGGAAAATTATGACGCTCTACGCCCTGTTGCGCGCCTGCTTTTCCCCTGCTATAGTGAAGAATCATGGAACCAAGGGCGGACATCATTGCCGAATTGTACAGGCGAATTCGGGAAGCCGGGTATCTGGTTGCCCTGACCGGTGCCGGGGTCAGTACCCTTTCGGGGATTAGGGACTTTCGGGGGAAGAACGGCCTTTACAACGATATGGACGCGGAGAAGATTTTCAGCATGGAATACTTCATGCAGGATCCTTCGTTTTATTACAAGCACGCCGGTTCATTCATCTACAATATCAATGAAAAAAAGGCGTCCGTGGTGCATCTGGTGCTGGGGCAGCTGGAAAAACAGGGGCTCCTTAAGGCCCTGATAACCCAGAATATCGACCTGCTCCACCAGAAAGGGGGGAGCAAAAACGTCATTGAGATTCATGGCTCGCCTCGGATGCATTACTGCCTGCGCTGCGCCGGTGTTCGCATGGGCTTTGACGAGGCCGCCGCCCTGGTACGCGCCGGGGACATGCCCAAATGCCCCAAGTGCGGCAGAGTACTCAAGCCCGCCATTACCTTTTTCGGTGAAAGCCTCCCTACGGATGCCCTGCGCCAGGCGACAACCGAGGCCCAAAAAGCGGACCTAATGCTGGTGCTCGGCACGAGCCTCACCGTATACCCCGCCGCCTCCATGCCGGACTATACCCTGCGGAACGGCGGCGAGTTGATCATTGTTAATAATATGCCCACCCCGCTGGACAGCTCCGCAGTGATGCGCTTTGAGGAACTGGACGGAGTGTTTGAGGGCCTGTGGCGTGCGATGGGAGCCGGAGAGGAAATGTAAGCGCGTCTATGATAAAAGTCAAGCGGACGGATATTGCCAAAAACCGGGTGCAACTTCTTTTTCGGGGCATTCAGGCAGCCATGATAAAGTCCCGAACCGAAGCGCCCCATATCCCGCTCTCTTCCCTGGCTTTCAGGGTCACCATGGCCTGGGCGGTCGCCTCATTCCACCTCATCCCCGCCTGCTTGCACCGTTTCTGCACGACCGTCTTGTTCCCGCTTTCTATCGGCCCAGACCCTATGTAGTACCCAAGCCGTTTATACAAGGCGTAATCTATCTTGTGCTTGTTATGCTCAATATACGTATACGGATTCACCACTCCCGCGGGAAGGGCTTTCCCCTTATACCCCTCCAGCCGTCTCATGACTTCTTCCGCCCCGCTCTTCCGTAACAGCCCGATATGTTCTTCCGCCCGGGGCACATACTCTTTCCTCAGAATATCACGGGTTACCCCGTCCTTCCTCGTCCGTAAGCCGGTACTGCTAAACACCGGTCCCGGCTTGTTTTCCCGCCGGCTTGACACGTTTTCATCCCTTGGGATACTACAAGTATACCATAATTTACCAGAAAAAGAAGTTGCACCCTGGAAAGAAACCGCCGCGCCGGGAAAGAAGGCGCTTAGATCCCCGCAGCCAGCTCCCCCAGGCTGCGGATGATGCGGGAAGGCCGCAGGCCCCGCAGCAGGGGGTTCTCATGCCGGAGCCGCAGGGAACGGCTGTCGCCGGCGAAGAGGACACACTGAAAGCCGGCGCGGGCGGCGCCGTATATGTCCGAGAGCATGTCATTGCCCACGAAAGAAGTTTCGGCGGCGCTGATGCCGCGGGAGGCAAGGGTTCGCAGCGCCGCGTCAAAGAGCCGGGGGGATGGCTTGGCTTCACCCATCGCAAAGGACCAGATAATCAATTCCGGATCAAAGCCGAGGCTTTCAGGCGGCGCTCCGAAAAAAGCCTCAAAGAGGAGGGGGGTGAAGAACTGGGCGTTGGAGATGATGCCCAGGACGCGGCCGGAATCCCGCAGGGCGGCGATGGTTTCCGCCGCGCCGGGCATGGGCCAGACAGGATTTACCGCCAGTTCGTAGCGCAGGGCAAATTCCCGGCTTGCGCGGCCGTCTGCCGCCAGTCCCTGCTCACGCAGCAATTCCGCCCATATTTTTGGCGCCGACACTTCCGGCCAGGCGGTTTCGGCGGCGCGGGAACGGTGGATTTCAGAAACTTTCCGGCGAAAAAAAGCGGGGAGATCGTTTCCGGTAAGGCGGGGATCGCAGCGCCGGGCCAGCGCCTCAAGCGGGGAATCCGCGGTCTCCCCGGCAGGGCCGCCTGAAATGCCCGCCTCGGCGCCGGCTTCTCCCGCCGGCCCGATATCGCCGGCAGCCGAGCAGAAAAGGGTCCCGTATACATCGAAGAGCAGGGCCCGGCTTCCGGCGGCGGAATCACGCGGCGCGGACAGCAGGCCCTCCCAGTCCGGCGGCAGGGGAGGGGCCTGCGGTTCAAGCGGCGCGGCGGATTCCCTGATTATGGCGGCAAGGCGGCGGCGTTCCACCTCATCCGTCCTGTCCAATTCATCCATCGCTGATGCCTGCCAGGTACAGGCGCAGGGGATCCAGATACAGCGCAAGGAGCGCCGGTTTTGAAATGCGCTGAACGACCGGACGCTCCATAAGCGATTGATAGATATTCAATAAAAGCCCCGCAATCCTCTCCCCGCCGTATTGTTCGGCGATTACCCGGCGGTTGGCCTCGATCAGCCCCGTATCCTCCTTCCGGTCCCCCAGCGTTTCCAACAGGGGATTCAGGCCGGCTATGCGCCGCCGCGCACAGGCATCGGCGCGGCAGACGCGGATAACCGCTTCCTGGAATTCTTCATCAAGCCGGCCGAAGTCAACGGTTTCCCGGTCAGCCAAATCCCCGGCCAGAACCCGCTCCGCCTCTTCAGGCGCTTCAAGGCCGAACGATTGATAAATCCGCCGCAGGGCGTTTCCCATTTTGAACGCGAGAGCCCGGCCCGGATCGGCCCCCGCGCCGCAAAGGTACTCAAGCGGGACTTCCAGCGACGAATACAGGCCGTCAAAGCGGACTCCTGCCCGCTCAAAATCGGCGCATACATACTCAATGCGCCTGCCGAACAGAGGCCGCCCGGCGGTCCAGGGTTCCAGAAAGGAAAAACCGAAGCCCTCTTTGACTGAGGTGCTCAGGGCGCTTTCCGAGCCGCCCAAAAGGTCGGGGAGGCTGTACCGCAGGCCCAGCTCGAATTCCACCGGCAGGCCCAATTCCGCCGCGAGGGCAAGCCAGCGCCGGTACGGGGCGGCGTCTTTTTCCGAAGGCGGCAGGGTAAGCGCCACAGTCCTCCCTTTGGGGATAAACAGGGAAAGCAACAGCGCTTCGCCGATGTTTTTCCGCCTAATGGCCCGCACAGGATACAGATAGCGTGTTCGTTCAAGGCCGGGGCTTGCCCGCAGGCAAGACACCTCGTTGGGAATCAAATGCAGTCCCCGGGCCTCAAGCCCGGCCTTCTGTAGATACTCATAATCCCGGCTGTTGATTACCCCGTAATGGCAGTTTTCCGGGTATTCCCCGCCGCCATACACATCGGGCCTGAAATCCTCGGCCAGATCGTGGTTTTGCAGGAAAAGCCTGACGCCCCGCCCGCCCAACAGCTTGAGGGCGGGGATGAGCAGGGAATTTTTCTGTATCAGCGGATTGTGCACATGGACGATATCGGCGGCCCTTCCCCAGCGCGTTTCCGCGGCCCGCAGAATCCCCTCCGCGAGCCGCGCCGCCCCGTTCGCCGTTTCCGCCGTCTGAAACGCCAGCCCCGGCCGGTTGTAGGCCAGCTCCGGTACCAGGGCAAGCGGAAAGCCGCTGTCCGCCGGCGGAGACTCCCCCGTGATAATCAAGGGCTCCGCCCCGGCCTTTACCAGCGCACGGGCCTGGTTCAGCAGCACCGACGTAACCCCGCCCCGCCTGAGATGGTAATGTACCAAGGCTATCCGCACCGGCGCCCTCCTTTCCAGAGCATAACAGGAGGGGCGGGTAAAAAGGAAGAGGAAGCCGCGGCCGGTACGGGGAGCACAGGACAAATTCCTCAGAGCACGAGCAGGATCATCCCGACAAAGAAAATATTCAGCGCTATTCCCGCCAGCAATGTAAACCACGCGGCCACTTCCAGCGTGTAGGCGATGATATCGTAACGCCGGGCCAGGGCTTCGGGCTTTCCCGGCAGGACGCCGAAGGTGGCGAAAGGATCTTCCGGCGGGGAAGGCGTATCATCGCCGGGACGCAGCGCGCCGAATATATGCCAGTCGGCGTTCAAATGCTCCCTGGAGTAGGGCAGTAAAAACGGCAGCTTTCCCTCACGGGCCTGGCCGGGCAGGGTATCACGGCGCACACAGCCGTATAGTTCCCCGTCCGGCAGCCGGCAGTTTTTCTCCCCGCCGTCCTTGTTCTGCGGCAGATAGCGCAGGGGCAGCCGGGCCAGGTCCCGGTAAGAGCGCAGTATCCGGGCGTGCCAGGCCAGGCGGCGGTACAGCACGGTGAAAAGCAGCCCCGGCGGGATTACAGGGAAAAGCGGCGTGAACAGGGCGACGAGAGAGGTGATCACCGTAAGACGGAACGCGGGCCGGGGAAGAAAGGAAACGGCGATGAGTATCAGACAGAGCGCGCCCGCGACCAGCGCATAGGGCGTTATTGCGTTCCAGTATTCATTCCGGGAACGTCCGGTCTGTATGGTAAGGGCCGTGAGCGCGGAGTCGGGGCAGTCGTAAAAAAGAATCATCAGCGGTGTTTCCCTGCTAGAGACGAAACACCACCGCTTATCCTGAAAGCGCAATGCGCCGCCTACAAACACCTTGGCCCCTTCGTTGAGCGTAGACAGGCGGTCCCAGCGGATACGTTCCGGCGTTTCCTCTCCGGGATCGGCTTCCGGCCGGCCTTCCCCCTCCCGCGTGGGCATGAGCCATGTCTGGGCGTTTACCAGCGATACTGGTATGGTCAGATTTTCGCCCTGTATCCACAGGGTACGCCCGTCTGTTACCGATTCAAAGCCGCCGGTAAAACGGAAAATTCCCCCCTCGCCGCCGAGCTGCCGGTAAACGCCGTAATCAAGGAATGGCCGCAGGCGCAGTTCGTCAAAACGCCGCCTGAACAGCCGCCACCTGGAGCGGCTGACCATCGCCCCTCCCAGGGGGACGAGGCCGTACAGAACGACTACCAGGGCGATGATCACTAGAAAATCAGAAATCCTCAGAGTATTATTCCTCCATGCGTGAACGCAAAATCGAACATATCACAGTCGGGGATATTGCCACCAACTGCTGGATCTACCCCTTCTCCGAAAGCGGCGCGGCCGGACCGGACCGTGAGACGCCGCACGGTTTCCAAAACTGCGCGGTCATCGACCCCGGCGGTGAGGCTGAACGGATCATCGCCCGTCTCAGGGAGCTTAAACTGGCGCCCAAGTATATTCTACTTACTCACGGCCACTTTGACCATATAGCCGCCCTGCCTGCCCTCGCCGAGGCCTGCCCGGATGCGGTCATCGCCATCCACCGCTGCGACGGGGACTATTTAGGCCCCGGCTCCTACAATGTCCACGTCCGCAGCTTCAGCGCCGCGGGCGGAACCGCCGCGTACATAGACTCCCTGTGGGAAGACATGCCGCCGCCCGATACAAGCCTTGAGGAAGGGGACAGGGTTGGCCCCTTTACGGTACTGCATCTGCCCGGCCACACGCAGGGGAGCGTTGGCTTTTGGGATAAAGAGGCGAAGCTTCTCTTTAGCGGCGACACCCTGTTCCGGGGCGACTACGGTCGTACCGACCTGCCCGGCGGCGACCAAACCCGGTTATTTTCAAGCCTCCGGCGGCTGTTTTCCATGGACGGCGAAATCATGGTACTGCCCGGCCACGGGCCGGTTACCGTTATCGGTGAAGAAGCGCGCCGGCCCCGCGTCTGTTAAGCAATCGGCGGGCGGCCCGAAGAGGCGCAAAACTCCAGGAATCTTCCCCAGATACCACGGGGTCTGTCCCCAGAATCCGCCGGGGTCTGTCCCCCCTGAAGCCCCGCAGGGTCTGTCCCCGTGAAGCCCCGCCGTCCGCATCGTGGGCATAGTCCCGAACATCGCCGCGGGCAAGTGGCGTGTGCAGGTCGTTACCCAGTTTACCGGTTCAGGCTCCGCCAGCCTGAAAGAGCCCCGTACCGTCGTTTTCCCACGGTTTTAACCGTTTCGCAGGGGGGTCCCATTGGATTGAGCAGTCAATCCTTGTTGGATTGAGCTGACAATCCTTGTTGGATTGAGCTCCCCAGATACCACGGGGTCTGTCCCCTGCCGGCCGGCTTGGAGTTTTGCGCCGCCATCGCGTCTGTTAAGCAAACGGCGGGCGGCCCGAAGAAGCGCAAAACTCCAGGTGAAAAAAACTGCTTGACATTTATCATAGACGACTTTGCGGTGGGTTTTTCTTCATGATTTACGTGCCGGCCTGGAGTTTTGCGCCTCTTCGGACTAGCGGCCGATAGCTAAGCGGACGCGAAGGCGCAAAACTCCAAGCCGTCCGTAGGACGGCTCTCAACCTTAAAAAAAACAATCAATGCCCTGTCCGGCGATTATTCCCCTGAATTCTTCCAAATCTTCGGGGTGAAGCCGGGGAAGGCCGCGCATGGGGTAGGGGATATTCAGCATGTCGTACTTTTTTTCGCCGAAGTGGTGGAAGGGGAGGAGCTGGGCCTGTTTCAGCCCCAGCGATACGAGCAGCGCGGCAAAGCCCCGCGCGTCTTCGGGGGAATCGTTATAGCCCGGTATAACGGGCAGGCGGGGAAGCGTCTCCCTGCCGCGGGAGAGGGCGCTTTTCAGGTTGGCAATAATGGGGGCCATGCCGGCGCCCGTCCCCTCAATGTGGCGGCCTTCGTCAAAGTGCTTAATGTCAAAAAGAAGTAAATCCGCCTCGCCGCTTACTTCATCAAAGACTTCCCGCGGGGCGCAGCCGGAAGTTTCAATCGCGCAGTGAATGTTTTCCCGCCTCAGGGCGCGCAGCAGGTCCACGGCAAACCGCCGCTGGGTCAGAACCTCCCCGCCGGACAGGGTAACGCCGCCGCCTGATTCCTCGTAAAAGGGCCTGTCCTGTAGGCAGATATCCAGCGTTTCCTGCAGGGAATATTCCCGTGAATCAGGAACGCTTTTGCCGCCGTCATGGAACAGACAGGGTTTTGCCCGCTGGGATTCGGGGTTTGAACACCATTTGCAGGCAAGGGGACAGCCCTTAAAAAAAACCACGGTCCTGATGCCGGGGCCGTCGTGGAGGCTGAATTTCTGGATATTGAAAAGCAGGCCGCTTGCTGTCATATTATCCAGTATAACCGGTTTTTCAGATTATTGCGGGAAGGAGAGGGTATGGAACGGTTCGTTATAGGAATTGATGTCGGCGGAACCAAGACCGCTTACGGGGTGCTTGACTCGCGGAAAAACATCATTCGCAGCCTGACCCATCCCTCGGACGCCGGATCTTCCCCGGAGGAATTCTTCGGCCAAATCGCCGGGAATGTTAAAAAACTCATTGCCGCCTGCGGCATCGAAAAGGAAGCGCTGCTGGGTGTCGGCGTGGGCGTGCCTTCTTTCATCCTGTACGAAGAGGGGTATATCATCAAAACAAGCAACCTGGTCAGGATAAAAGAATTCCCCGCCCGCTCGTATCTTTCGCGGAAACTGGGGGGCGTTCCGGTGATCCTCGACAACGACAGCCGCGCCGCGGCCATAGCCGAGTACCGTTACGGCGCGGGCCGGGGTTTTGACCTGATGTTCTACTGCCCCATGAGTACCGGAATCTCTTCGGCGCTGATAATAAAAGGGAAACCGTTCAGGGGAACCTACGGCTGGGCCGGGGAAAGCGGCCACATGATTGCCACCCCCGGCGAGGGGCTTGAGTGCGGCTGCGGAAACCGGGGCTGTTATATGTCGTGGTGTTCGGGTTCGATGATTGTAAAGCATATCAAACAGTGGATAGCCGCGGGTGAAAAAACAGGCATGATCGATATTGCCGGAGGAATTGACAATATAGACAGTATCGCGCTGGAAAAAGCCTTTGACGCGGGGGATCCCCTGGCAATACGGGCCTTTAACCAGATGGTCCGCTGGTTTGGGGTGTGGTTTTTCAATCTGTATGTCAGCTGGAATGTAAATTGTTTTGTAATCGGGGGCGGCCTGGTCAAGATGGGGGAAAAACTCCTTGGTCCCATTCGAAGCGCCTTTGACCGTTATAACCATGATGAACGGCCGGTGTACTTTAAGACCGCCGAATGCGGGGAAGACTGCGGGGTTTTGGGCGCCGCCGAACTGGTCTACGGCGCCGGAGAAGGGGAAGCGTAATGTTAAACAACGGAATCGGCGGGACAGTTAAAAGCGCCGCCCTTAATTACTTTGGGGAACTTTCAGGGAGAATGCGGGATTTTCGGGAAGAGCTCTTGTCCGCGAAGCCCTTTGTCTGCGCCGAGCGGGCGCTTATCACCACCGCGGTTTACCGGGCAAATATGGATCAGCCTTTGGCGCTCCGCCGGGCGCTGATGTACAAAAATATCCTTGAACGGATGAGCGTCTACATCGAGAAACAAACCCTGCTCGCGGGCAATCACGCCTCTGGCAACCGCTTTGCGCCGGTTTTTCCCGAATATGCCATGGACTGGGTTATCGCCGAGCTTGACGAGTTTGACAGGCGTCCGGGCGACCGCTTCTATATTACCGAAGAAACCAAGGCGCGTCTGAGGGAAATTGCCCCCTTCTGGGAGCACAACACCGTCAAAGACCGGGGCCTTGCCGCCATGCCCGAATCGGCCAGGGTCTTATACGATCTGGGGATCATCAGGGCCGAGGGAAACATCACCTCAGGGGACGCCCATGTGGCGGTAAACTACCGGCGCGTGCTTGAGGCGGGCCTTGGGGACTACCGGCGGCGCGCGGAGCAAAAAATCGCCGCCCTGGATTTGACCGATTACCGGAACCTTGCCCATTCCTACTTTTACCGGGCGGCGCTTATTGTTATTGACGCTACCAGGGCCTTTGCAAAGCGCTACGCCGATCTGGCCCTCGAAACGGCCCAAAGCGAAAAGGATGAAAAACGCAAAGCCGAATTGCTTGAGATGAGCCGCGTTTTGAACAAGGTACCCTACGAAAAAGCGGAAACCTTCTACGAGGCCGTTCAGTCCCTCTGGCTGGTTCATCTTTGCCTTCAGATTGAAAGCAACGGTCATTCCCTTTCCTACGGCCGCATGGATCAGTACCTGAACCCTTTTTACACAAAAGACCTTGCCGCGGGAAGGATTACCGAAGAAGGGGCCTGCGGGCTTTTGGTTAATCTCTGGCTAAAAACTTTTACGATTAACAAAATTCGAAGCTGGACCCATACCCGGTTTTCCGCCGGCTCCCCCCTGTACCAGAATGTAACCGTCGGCGGCCAGTTCCTTGACGCCGAAGGCGCCCCCCGCGACGCGGTCAATCCCGTCAGCCGTTTAATACTGCGCAGTGTGGCCCGTGCCAGGCTCCCCCAGCCGAATCTGACGGTGCGCTACCACAAGGGCCTGTCCGGCGACTTCATGGACGAGTGTATTGAACTGGTGCGCCTCGGTTTCGGCATGCCCGCCTTTAACAGCGACGAGGTGATTATCCCCTCGTTTATCGAAAAAGGCGTGAAGAAAGAAGACGCCTACGATTACAGCGCCATTGGCTGCGTGGAAGTGGCGGTGCCCGGTAAATGGGGCTACCGCTGTACCGGTATGAGTTTTCTCAATTTTCCCAAGTCCCTGCTCATCGCCCTGAACGACGGGGTGGATCCCCAATCGGGCAGGCGGCTTCCCGGTTCCGATGCCAGGCCCCTCCCCGGCGTAAAACACTTTCGGGACATGCAAAGTTTTGACGAGGTGATGGAAGCGTGGGAGCGGACCGTCCGTGATTTTACCCGCCAGTGCGTGATCATCGATTCTTCAGCGGATACGGTGCTGGAACGGGACACCGCGGACATCCTCTGCTCCGCCCTCTGCGACGACTGCATTGAGCGCGGCCTGAATCTGAAAGAAGGCGGCGCAATATACGATTTTATCAGCGACCTGCAGGTGGGCATCGCCAACCTCGCCGATTCCCTTGCCGCCATCAAAAAATGCGTCTTTGAAGACAAAACCGTAAGCGCCGCCGAACTCTGGGACGCCCTGACTGCGAATTTCGAGGGCGCCCGCAACGGGGAAATCCGGGAACTGCTGCTTGCCGCCCCTAAATACGGGAACGACGACGATTACGTGGATTTACTTATCCGCCGTGCCTACGACATATACATTGACGAGATGAAGAAGTACCGCAATACCCGCTATGGCCGGGGGCCTGTCGGCGGCGTTTACTACGCCGGCACTTCTTCGATTTCGGCCAACGTACCCCAGGGCGCGGGAACCCTTGCCACCCCGGACGGCCGCAGGGCCGGCGAACCCCTGGCCGAGGGCTGCTCGCCCTCACACGCCATGGACAGAAAGGGGCCGACCGCGGTATTCAAATCCGTGTCGAAGCTGCCCACGCGGGAGATCACCGGCGGCGTACTGCTCAACCAGAAAATCACCCCGCAGATGCTGGAGAAACCCGAAGACCGGCAAAAACTGGCCGGCCTGCTTCGCGCGTTCTTTAACCGCCTCGAAGGTTTCCACGTGCAGTTCAACGTGGTTTCCCGCGCCGTGCTCCTGGACGCGCAGGAGCACCCGGAAAAACATCGTGATCTCATCGTCCGCGTGGCCGGCTACAGCGCGTTCTTCAACGTACTTTCCAGGGAAACCCAGGACGACATCATAGGCCGCACCGAACAGACGCTGTAAGGGACGCGCCCGCTTTGCGCGGACGGGAATTAGTAAGTGTTAATATATAACTTGTGGGGCGCGCCCTCACGAGGCGTAAAAACACCTTAAAAGCACGCAAAATTTGCAAAATTCCCTTTTTATACCCTGAAAAACGGGCAGATGCGCGCTATATTCAGAGTATCAGAAATGAAATTATCGGCATTACCGGTTTCAGGCTGGAGGTGGCACAAGATTTATGATAAGCATCCCTGTTAAAGCCCTTCCCATAGGAAGAATAGGGCAAATGGAACAAAAAGGAAAAAAAATATCCGAAATGGAAGCGATACGGGGAAGAAAAGAAAAAAGGTATTTGTCTTCAGCACAAGTAATAGTGGGAGAAGACGAACTGCAATTAAAAAACATTAGCCGTAACGGGGGCTGTGTACAGGCACGGGATTTTATCGATCTGATGCCTAACGGCGCTTATACTTTTGTGATAGTTCCCGAAGAAGAATCGCGGCTCGAAAGTTTTGAGGTAAATATTTTGGTCCGATGGATGCGGATAAGAAGAAACGGTTTGGACACCGGTTTTATTATGACCGGGCCGTCTGGGGCTATAGAGAATTATATTGATTTTTCGAAGTTGAAAGAAAATACCGGTACTATTGAGGTTTTCCCAAAACCACATTAAAGTAGCACTGATTTATTCTCGATTGAATAAATCAGTGCTTCCTTGGCTTGGAAAGCCTCTTGCGGTTTCTAGGAGTCTGTGGGGCTTTAGCCCAAATGGTAAAGAAAATGCACAATTTTGTGCATTTTCTACCTTGCAGACTCCCAAAGGAGCCCAAAAATCGGGGGTTTTTGCGGTCAAAGGCCGCAAAAATCCACAAGTCCCACAGGCTCCTAGGC
>JAIROT010000189.1 GCA_031257385.1 Treponema sp. | reverse complement strand
ACCCTTTATTTTTGGCCTGTTTAATCAGATAATTCCCACCGTATGGCTAAAATTACATGATTTTTTGGCAGTTCATCCCACTGACAGACTCAAAAACGAGTAAATGCCGGCGCCCTGGCGGCGATGGACATGGTTTTGGAGAGTGCTTGACTTGACTACAAGTGTAGTCTATTATAATGCCATGAAAAAGGAGAAATTTTGTCTGAAAGGCTATATGGAAGTCAGCGTTCGTAAAGGGGTCAAGGAACAGATTCAAACCCTTGCGGCCTATCAAAAGATTGACGCGAAGCAGGTACCCGAGGAGCTTGTCCGCTTGGGACTGGAAACGTATCTGGCGGAACAGGCTGCCGGGACGGAGGCCGTACTGAAAAATAGGCAATAAGTAATAGTAAGGAGAAAAAAATGGTAAATTCTGCCTCTTATTCAAAAGTGTACCGTATTGAAAGCCTTGTCCTGACGTTTTTCTGCCTGCTGGCAGTTTCCTGCGATTTTCCACAAGGTTTTGGCAAAGAGAAAGGTTCCCTCACTATTACCCTGCCGGGGGCCAATGTACCGGCCAAGAATCTTATGGCGGCGCGGGCGGTACATTTACCTGAACCGGTAACCGGCGATATGAGCCATACCCTTGACTTTTACAACTCCGGTGGGTCCTTTTCCGTCGGTCCTACCCGGAAAAAGCTAATCACCGTTGATCTCGAACCGGGGTATTGGGATATTGTGGTAACAGCCTGGTACGGCTCCGATATGGTTGCGTTTGACAAAAAACCCCAAGTGGAAATCCGGGCGGGGCAGGCGAATTCCGTATCCTTCACCATGAACGCCGATGATTTTGTTACGCCGGATCTGTCCGGCGCCTGGGTAAACCAGAATAAAAACCTGACCACATCGGATTCTCCGGTAACCCTTGCCATAACCTTGGCAGGCGCTACCGCTTTTTCCGGTATCAGCGGATGGACCGACAGCTTTACCTATCAGAAGTATTACGAGGACGCGGGTGGAACCAGAACCAATATTGACGCCTCCCCTGTTTCATTCTCCGGCCCCGGAACAACATCCCTTAGTTATACGGTTGATCCCGCCGTTCTGGGCCTTGGAACGTTCAACTATTACGCGGAAGTCTCAAACACCTATGCCTACACCTCAGGAAGCGGAACGGTAACAGATACCGCAAAAAAGAACATCTATGTGGCGAATGTTACAGTTGTTGGTAGTACAAGTTATTCAGTTGGCGATACCGGTCCCGGCGGGGGAAAAATCTTCTATGTAAGCCCGGCCGGATTCACCAGTAACGGCGTTACCTGCCATTATCTGGAAGCTACGGTCTCTGATTTGGGACCCGCTGAATGGGGCGCAAACGGAACCGCCATCGGGACAGGGTATACCAACACCCAAACCATTATTACCGCGTTAAGCAGCGGTACGCCCGAATCGGGAAGGGCCGCCCAGCTTGCCGCCGCTTACAACGGCGGCGGTTTCACTGACTGGTTCCTTCCCAGTCAGGATGAATTACAGGAGCTCTACCAATCCGGCCTCACCGGTTTAAGTCCCTCCATTTGGTCATCAACGGAAGACAGTGTTAATCAAGGCCGAAGTTGCGGTGATGTTGGTTCGGGTTTTTCTGCATGGGATGATCTCAAAACCACCTCGCTTGGGTTCCGTCCCATCCGGGCCTTTTAGGGGGGAGCATGAAACACTCGTACCATGTGCCGCTGTTATGCGTAATACTACTATTCTCCGCAACGGCGGCGCGGGGCCAAACCGCGATAGATATAGAACGGCTGCTGGACGCAAAAGAAATCACCTGCTCCCAGGCGGCGTACCTTGTCCTGGCCGCGGCTCTGGAAAACCCGCCGCAAAACCCCGAAACGGCCTTTGGCATGGCCCTTGAAAACGGCTGGCTCCCCGCAAAATCCGAAAGCGGCGGCGGCCTTACCCTGGGCGGCCTTTCCCTGCTCATTATGAAAGCCTTTAACATAGAAGGCGGCCTCATGTACCGGCTCTTCCCATTTGGCCGCTATGCCTACCGGGAAATGACCAGCCGGGGATTCATCGAAGGCCGCTCATACTCCGCCTTCACCGTTTCGGGGGAACAATTCCTGCGAATATTGGAAAATGTGCTTGCCAGGAGAGAAACCGAATGAAAAAGAATCTGCTTGTACTTAATTTTTTTCTTTTCATCATACCGGTCTGCTTTCCCCAGGACTTCGGCCTCATACTGAATCAGAAGGCCCTGTTTTCCGGTGAAGAACAAAAATCCGGCATGGATGAGTACATTGGTACTGCTATACCCTGGTTTGCCGCTCCCCTGGGAGACCGGGCGGATCTGTATTTTTCCGGCGGATTAAGCGCCCAATATGATGACGAAGAATGGAAAGCCCTGCCGGAAATTTACCGGTTTGAATTTATCTGGAATCCGCTCCCCGATCTGCGCCTTGAATTTGGCCGCATCCCTTTCAGGGAAAACCGCTCCGCCGTCATGACAGGGCTTTTTGACGGCGCCGCCGCAGGGATTAATTTCGGCGGAGGACGCTTACATACGGGCCTTTTCTACACCGGCATCCTCTATAAAAAGACGGCGCATATTTACATGAATCCCAAAGACCGTGCGGACTACAATGATAAAGATAGTTACTTTGCTTCCCGCCGTCTTGTGGCGGCCCTGAACTGGGAAAAAACAAGCGTCTTTGACACCGGAAACAGCCTTGCGCTGAACGGAATATGCCAGTTTGATCTCAATGATACGGACGCGCGTATCCATTCCCAATACCTTGAGGCAGCATTCACGCTGCCCCTGGGCGCCCGTTTCAACACGGTATCCGCTGCGGTCATTGAACTGGCGGAGGAAACCGGGAAAGACCCTTACGCCGCTTTTGCCCTGTCAGCCGAACTGCAATGGCTCCTGCCCACCGCCGTATCCGATATATTGACTATCACCGGGCGTTTTTCTTCCGGCGCGTGGAATGACATGTTTGGCCTTTTTATTCCCCTTACTGCCAAAGCGCAGGGGAAGGTACTGCGACCCATGCTTTCAGGTATCGCCCTGGTGGAGGCCGCCTATTCCGCCCGGCTTCACCGCTTTTTTTCAGCAACAATTTCCGGGGCCTATTTTTTCAGAACCGATAAAACCACCTATGCCGCCCCTGATATGGATGCCGGTTCCGCCTCGCCGCTTCTGGGAGGGGAAATTTATGGCGGCCTCTCATGGGCGCCCTTTTCCGATGTATTGTTTTCCCTTGGCGGCGGCGTCTTCCTGCCGCAAACAGGAAAAGTTTTTTCCGGTATCGCTCAGGTAAAATACCGCGTCGAATTGGCGGCAGGCATTTCATTATAAAGAGGTTGAAAATGAAGAAACTATCCGTATGTTTTTTGTTGATAGGATGTATGTATTGCGCCTTTGCGCAAAGTCCGGAGGCCAGATTTATTGAGGTATCAGGCAGGGTGGAGATAAAAGAAACCGAAGCGTCCGGCTGGAAAACAGCAGCGCCGGGCCTTCCTGTCAAAAAAAA
>JAIROT010000027.1 GCA_031257385.1 Treponema sp. | reverse complement strand
GGATGAACTGCCAAAAAATCATGTAATTTTAGCCATACGGTGGGAATTATCTGATTAAACAGGCCAAAAATAAAGGGTCAAGTGGGAAAAACAGTTACCTTTTTAAGTAAATGCCGGCGCCCTGAAAGATTGCGCTTTTTATTTGACAAGTCCCCGGTTCAGGGGTAGAATATAAACACTCCGGGGTCCGCGGGCGCTTTATGTCCGGCGGGGTTTCCGAAAATTCCTGTTTGATAAAGGAGTAAAAGATGAAAAGATTTTTGGTTCTTTTGCTTGCCCTGACTGTTTCCGGCGCGCTTTTTGCCGGGGGCAGATCGCAAAGCGCCCCTTCGGGCGCCCCTGCCCCGGCCAGGGAAATCCGGGTTTTGCTGGCGAATCACCCCTACGGTGAACTGCTGAGGGCGGAAATTCCCGATTTTGAACGGCAGACCGGCATCAGGGTAATTCTGGAAAGCCTGCAGGAAGCCCAGCTTACCCAGAAATTGACCACCGAATTTGCCACCGGTTCTTCCACAGTGGATGTATTTATGAGCCGTCCCCTGCAGGAAACCCTGCTGTTTAACAAAAACGGCTGGTACGCGCCGCTGGATGCCTACGATTTCTCCGATTATCCGGCGAATACGGTGGACATCGGACGCAAGGACGGCAGACCTTATGTTGTTCCCCTGGTTACCGAATGGCAGGTTCTCTATTACCGGAAAGACCTTTTCGACAGGGCCGGCCTGAAAGTTCCCGCCGACTTTACCGAGCTTGAAAACGCCGCCAGGGTTCTGAATACCGGCGGGGTAGCAGGCTTTGGTTCGCGGGGCGCGGGTGCGGCCGCGGTTACCCAGCTTTCCAGCTACGTGTACAACTATGGGGGCAATTACCTGGACAACAACGTGGCGGTTTTTGACACAGCCGACGCGGTGGAAGCCATCCGCTACTACGGCCGGCTTTTGGGTAGCTACGGTCCCCAGGGTGTGACATCCATGTCTTGGGAGGCCCTGATGCCGGTATTCCAGGCGGGCCGTCTTGCCATGTGGACCGACGCCTCGGTCTTCTACGGTCAAATCATCGATCCTACCAAGACCCAGATCCCCGCCGCCGATGTGGGAGTGGCGAAGCTGCCCTCAGGCCCCAAGGGTGACAGCCCTTTCATCGTGGTTTCCTGGGCTATGGGCATTTCCAGCAAGAGCCGGGATCAGGACTCCGCCATGAAATTCCTCACCTGGGCGACCAGCAAAGAACTTGCCCTCAAGGGTATGGCCGCCAACATCACCATGGCCCGGAACTCCGTCTGGGATGATCCCCAGGTCAAGGCGGTGATGAACCCCGGCCTTGTCGAGACCAGGGTTCACGCTTCCCAAAACGGTTATCCCTATGACCGGCCCTTTATGAGTTCGGTAGGTAAAGCCCGCGACCTCATCGGCGAGGTGATCATCGAATCGATCAACACCAGGGGCGCCTCCAACCGGCTCCAGGCAATGGCAACCGAGCGGGCCGCCGGTGTGAACGATCTGCTCAAGGCGGACGGCGAGTACGGCGGACGATGAGCCTCCGCGCGGCAAGGCGCGGGGTATTAAACCAGACTTTCGGATAAGGATTACCGGGCATGGTCGGCAAGGGCGGTTTTGTTGAACGCAACCTGAAATATATCTTCCCCTTACCGGCGATCATCTTTGTGATCCTGCTGATGATCTTTCCGGTCTGCTATACGCTCTTTATCAGTTTTACCGACTGGTCCTTAACTTCCGGCAGGCCCATGCGTTTTGCGGCCTTTGGAAGTTACCTGTCGGTGCTTAAAGATCCCCGCTTCCATGCCTCCGTGTGGCGGACTTTCGTCTTTACCTTTGGCGCGGTAGCGGCAGAAGCGGTGCTGGGCACTATTGTCGCCCTGATCCTCAACCGGGAATTTATCGGCAAGGGCCTGCTCAAGTTTATCCTGCTTTTGCCGCTGGTGGTAACGCCGGTGGCTATCGGCATTGTGTTCAACCTGTTTTACGATCCCACCATCGGTTTTCTCAATTTTATACTCAACAGCCTGGGCCTGCCCCAGAGCGGCTGGGTAACCGAGGCCAAAACAGTGCTCCCTTCCCTGATGCTGGTTGACGTATGGCAGTGGACCCCGATGATCGCGCTCATTGTGCTGGCGGGACTTTCGGGCCTTTCCGTCGAGCCTTTTGAATCGGCCATGGTGGACGGCGCCGGCGGCGTCCAGATCTTTTTTCGCGTAACACTGCCGATGATCATGCCCACGGTGTTGACCGCCATCGTACTTCGGGCGGTGGACGCCCTGAAAACCTACGACATCATCTACGCCATGACGCGGGGAGGGCCGGGCTATTCTTCGGAAACCATCAATATTCTGGCCTATAAACTCAGTTTTGAGTATTTTTCCCTGGGCCAGTCCTCGGCGGCGCTGGTATTTCTCTTTTTGATGGTGCTTTTGTTCAGCCTTGGGGTTATGCGGCTGCGCAAACAATTTGAACAATGAGCATTGCACAAAACCCGGTTAATTTTGTGCAATGCGCCTGGGAAAGGCGGCTTGAGGCCCGCTTTTCCCTCTAAATACAAAGTTGATTGTATACGAAGGGTACGTACCCAGGAACCCGCCCTGCGGCGGGGGAGCCTCAGTACCTTATAAAGGGTATGTACCCTGAGACCAATACCTTACTCACAATGAGGGGAAAATGAAACGTCCTTTTGGGTTTAAGCTGCTTTTCTTCATTTTGATCATAGTGATAGTGATCCCCATGGTTTTTCCCTTTCTGTGGATGTTCATGTCTTCCTTCAAAACCCAGGTGGATATTATCTCCTGGCCGCCCAGGCTGATTTTCAATCCTACCATGCGGAATTTTCAGAAAGTGTTCGGCGAACAGAATTTTCTGCTGTACCTCAAAAATTCGTTTGTCATTGCTTTTACCGCGGTGATTCTTTCCCTGATTATCGGCCTGCCGGCGGCCTATTCCATCGCCCGCTTCGGCCAGAAGCGGCTCCTGATGCTGATCCTGGTGGCCCGCCTCATGCCCGGCATTTCTTTCCTCATGCCCTGGTATATCGTTTTTTCCCGGATCAGGCTGATGGATTCCTACACGGCGCTGATCCTCTCCCACATGCTCATCGCCCTGCCGGTAGTGGTCTGGATCATGTCCGCCTATTTTGAAAGCATCCCCCCCGAAATGGAAGCCTCCGCCATGGTAGACGGCGCGACCCGCCAGCGGGCCTTTCTCTCAATAATTCTGCCCCTTTCCATGCCCGGCGCGGTAACCGCCACCACCTTGAGTTTTATTTTTTCCTGGAACAACTTCATGTTCTCCCAGGTACTCAGCATGGAAAAAACCCGCACCCTTCCCATCGCCGTGTATAACTTCATGTCCTACGCCGAGGTTGACTGGGGCGGAGTCATGGCCGCCGCCGTTGCCATCGTTACCCCGGCGATAATCTTCACCATGATCTTCCAAAAATACGTGGTCAAGGGCCTTACCGTCGGCGCCGTGAAGGGGTAGCTGCGATGGGGAACAAGTTATCCACATTGATAGATCTGGTAAAACACCTGCCGGAAAATGCCTGTACCAAGCCATTGATATCGTTGGAAAAGATGAGGGAGGCAACAACCGCAAAAAAATGCCCCCAAGGAATTAGGGGGCATGGGCGATAGAAGAGTCGAACTTCTGACCCTCAGCGTGTCATACTGATGCTCTAACCAACTGAGCTAACCGCCCATGAAACACTACAATAATATAGAAAAAACTATATATAATCTACTTAATATATATGCTAGTTATATATAGCTAAAATTTAGCCCATAGTCAAGCGTTTTAGGCTGAATTTCAGAATTTTTTTAAGATTTGCAAATTTGCGGAAAACCCCCATACCGGGGAGCTGTAAAGTGTGTTAATTCCTTATCCTATCTCAAATAAATTGAAAAGGTGATATACCCCCCCAGGGGGAATAGGCGATGACCTTAGTAGAAGCACATAAAGACAAGATCAGCGGAGTTTTATCCTGTTATGACCGGGTGATCATAAACGGGGTGGCAGGAGGGGACGGTTTCACCTGGGGATACTCCGGGGGAATGACCTGTTTTTTCAACAAGAACCATCTAAAGATGTTTGACTTTGCGGGTGTGTTCAAGCCGGTTACAGAGAAGATAATAGCCAACGCGGGGGAGATAGCGGCAAAGAACGGGGTGGAGATTGAATATATACGAAGACCCCGGGCATTTCGGAAGGAAGACCGGATAGCGGATATACTGGTGAAACGGGGGATGGGTGAAGGGCTGGTACATATC
>JAIROT010000177.1 GCA_031257385.1 Treponema sp. | reverse complement strand
TCCCCCGGTTTGCCTCTACGGCTTTTTCGACATTCCGCGCTTTTTCGTCGTTCCAAAACAGCGAAAAATCAGGAAACGTGTATTTTTCAGCCGGGATCACCGAGAGGGGAGGCTTAATTACCCGGGCTATATCATCCGTCCACTCCCACTGGACCTGATATGCGTCTATAAACGTTCCGTCCGGCTGTTTTATCATCGTTCCCCAGTTGTCAAACGATACCGGACAGGCCATATAATGCGGCAATTTGCCGCGCCACCCCCTTCCGCCTTTGCGTTCGTCCAATAAAACCGCCAGGGGTTCTTCGATTGGGAGAGACCTGGGCAAAACCGGAGTTTCGCGGTGAGTCAATTGTTCCCGGACATAAAATGCAGAGTCTGACATCAGTTTTCTCCTTCGTAATATACCCATTTTTTTGACGTGCCAAAGGTAAAAAGCGAGAGCATAACCACGACAATGAAAAGTATCCATGCCATGGCGGAAGCCCCGCCCATATTCATGTACGCAAAGGCCTGCCTCCACAACGTGAACACATAAAACTGCGAAGCGTGATTGGGGCCGCCGTTGGTCATAATATAGGCCGGTCCGAATACCTGCATGGCGCCGATAATGTTCATTATAAGATTAAAAAAAATGCTGGGAGAAACCATGGGAAGGGTAATTTTGGTAAATTTTTGAAAGGCGTTTCCGCCGTCAATGTCCATGGCCTCATAATACACCCTGGGTATATCCTGAAGACCCGCGAGGAAAATGACCTGCATGGAACCGGTTCCCCATATTCCCATAAACACGATAGAGGGGATAACCGATTTTTCGTGATATAAAAACAAACTGGCCGGCAAACCGAGGGTTGAAAGAATTTTGTTAAAAAGGCCGAAATCGGGATTCATGAGAAGCAGCCAGACAAAGCTGGTTGCCACGCCGGGTAAAATTGATGGAAGATAAAACAGGGCCCTGAAAAAAGTTCTGCCCTTCATGGGGCGGTTTAAAAGCATGGCTATGGAAAAGGCAAATAGCATATTTGCGGGAACGGCCATGACCGCGTAGGTAAGCGTAGCCTTTACGGACCAGAGAAAATTCGGATCCTCATTTTTGAAAAAGCCGATGTAGTTCTGAAACCCGATAAACACGGTCCTGCCGACGCCCTTAAAACTGGTAAGGCTATAGTAAAGGCTTGAAAGCATGGGAACGATATTAAGCAGCACATACCCAAGGAGGGCGGGCATGGCGAAAGCCCAGCCGGTAATGTTAGCCAGTGTTTTGATACTGAAAAAATTCTTCTTTTTTTCCACTTTCGCCATACCGCCTTTTCCTTTTATGGACTGGAAAGCCCCTTTTATGGATTAGAAAGTCCCCTGCTCGTAATAACCTTTTACCAGGACGTTAATCCGGTTCTGGTTTTCATTAACAATCTGCTGATAGTTTTTTTCACCTGACCAGATCTGATCGAGAACGGCGCTAAATTCATTGTTGATTTTGGCAAAATCCACAACAACCGCCGAAATCACCGGTTTGCAATTCGGATCAAGTACCGGAACATAGAAAACATCATACTGGTTCCTGGGATGCTTAGGCGTAACGATTGCATCAAGATTGGACTGAACAAGACCAAGCTTGGTAAAGGGAAGCCAAAGGCCGGAGACATTCAAAGGCCGCAGCGATTCGGGCTTAATCATATACTTAAAGAAGTCCCAGGCGGCGTCCTTCCTTGGGGTCTCAAGAATACTGAAAGCGGCGGAGGTTACGGTAGTTCCCGCCGTCTTAATCCTGGGGATGGGAGCCACGTTGTAGGAAACGTTGTCGTTCATAAGGGCGTCATTGACCCATTGGCCCGCTATTTCCATCGCCACCTTCCCGGTCATAAAACCTTCCGCTGTACCGGGGACCCCCGCGCTGGCGGTGGGAGTCGGAGATACATGGTATCTGTAGATAAGATCCGCGAGTTTTTGCATGGCGTCTATACCTTCGGGTGAGAAGAACCCCCATTTTGTTCCGTTGTCATACAGGAAGCCTTCCGCCCCGGACACATTGTATACGGCACAGTATACGGCCCACCATTTGCCAAACGTGACTCCGTACACATCGATATTGTCAGGATCAAACCGCGGGCTGAGCGCGTTATTTCCATTTTTATCAATGGTAAGCAACTGGGCGGTTCTTACAAATTCGTCCCAGGTCCAGCCGGTTTCGTATCTGGAAGGCGGTTCGGCAACGCCGTATTTCCTGAACAGATCGGGACTGTAAAAAACGCCGAAAGGCTCAGGCGTTCCGATACCAAGAAGGGTATCTTTATTCTGCCAATATGCAACCGATTCCCACATATCGCTGTACTTTACCGTGCTGTCGGTTTTGAAAAAGTCCAGCAGGTTTACGATAACGCCTTCTTCGGCAAGGGGGAATAAAATGGTTGCAGCTTCCATAAATCCGCATTCGGGCGGGTCTCCGGCGGCAATCATTGCCATTACCTTGGTGTCATAATCTGTCGGGATATTGATAATTTCAACTTCGACCTTGTCCTGAGACTTATTATACGCCTCCGCCACCTTGTTATAAGTTTCAAGGGCAAGGCCACCGTCCCACTGGGCAAAGCGGATATGGGTTTTACCTGCCCCACCTGAGGCAGCCTGCCCGCCGCCGGCAAATACCGCGGCCGCGGTACACAACGAAACAAGAACAAGCATCAATAACTTTCTCATACTATGCCTCCATAAAAATTAATCCGGAATACTCCGGTTTTACCCTGAGATTGGTTTATACGGCGGGCGCCATGGTGATTGTAAAAATCGCCCGTCTGATAGTACAATAAACCCCAAGGATCAAACGAAAAACCTGTAAAAGGTTAAAAAAGGTGGGAAAAACCCAGATGAAGTATCTGCTGATTAAAAATGACGTTCCGCTGACCCATATAAGCAGCGGAAAACTGCAGCGGAAAAACAACTTTATCCATGACAGGCGGACCCTTGATACCTTTGTAATAGTGGTCTGTATCGACGGAATTCTCCACATAACCCAGGAAAACCGTTCCTACAGCCTTAAAAAGAACCAGTATCTTATTCTGTTCAAAGAAACCGAGCACTTCGGCCATCTGGCAAGTCCCGGCCCTCTTTCTTATTACTGGTGCCATTTCAAGATACCCAACGACGACTACACCGTCATTCAGGGCGGGAAAATTCAGTTTCCCGAATATTCCGGTGAAAACCATTCGCTAAATAGGGGGGGGGGGGGGGGGGTATTGTGTTAATGATATTTCCGCGTTTTACCTAATTCCATTGAACGGAGTCTTATCGGAAAACCACCGGGCCTTTCTAATTTTTAAGCAGCTTCTTGATCTTTCCCGGAGCGATTATTATACGGAAAAACTGCCCGATTTCGCGCTAAGCCTTCTGGCGCTGGAAATTTCCCAGGAATATATCGAAAACAACCGGATGTCGAAAAGTATCAATCCCAAAATGGAGAAAGTCATTGAATGGGTACGGATAAATTATAACCTTAACCGTTCATTAAGCGATATAGCCAGGGTTTTTAAATGTAATCCCGATTATCTTTCCTATACGTTTCATCATTACACGGGCTACCCGCTGATGAAATATATAGCGATGATTCGCGTTTCCAATGCCAAAAAACTGCTGCTTGAAACGGATCTGACCATAAAAGAGATAGGGTACCGGGTTGGGTATGCCGACGAAAAAGAATTCATGAAGCGTTTTAAACTAATGGAAGAAGTAACGCCCAAGACCTACAGAAACGCTTTTCCCCGTACCAAGCTGGTGAAGAAATGATGACTGAGGCCCTTATTTAACCAGATGTATCCGCTGGTCCCCGTGGACGCCGGCAAGACGCTGATTCACCGGATCAACGTAGAGATCCATGCCTTCCAGGACCAGCGCGCCCAGGAGAATATCGTTCGCCTTGGGTATGACCACCGCCTGCAGGCTGATGTCACGGTCTTTCCAGCGGATTTCCACCGGTTCGGTCAGGCCGTATCGGGTGGTGGAGCCGTCCGCGAGGCTGGAATCTACTGTTTTAACGACGGCAAGTCCCAGCCTTTGCCGGATCTCCTCGTTGATAACCAGCGTCCAGGCGCCGGTATCGGGCATAGCGTCCAGCGTAAGGGCGCGGATTTCTGTGTCCGGAATGAGTCCGTTTCGCGCCGCGCTGATGTCCCCGGCGTTGGCCAGGGTAATTTCTTCCGTAAAAGTCCCCATAAAAGCTCCTGGTACCAATATACTACTCAATTATTTATGTGCGGTCAATAGATCGAATCCCACCTTAAAAATTTGGTACAGGACTATCTCTTCGATAACAAATCCTACAACCTAAGTAAAATCCGGTATCCTGATCGG
>JAIROT010000169.1 GCA_031257385.1 Treponema sp. | reverse complement strand
CTGTCATACCGGTGAAAAACCGGAATTATTTGTCTTTGTAACCATATCCCAGTTCAGAGAGGGCCTTTTCAGCTTCGCTAATCTCGTCGTAGGGCATGGTCCGGTCCGCGTAGATGATCGAATTCTCGTGGCCTTTGCCCAGAAGCAGGACCATGTCTCCCGGCCCGGCCAGGGACAGGGCTTTTCGTATCGCGGCGGGCCGATCGGGAATCAGGAACAGGTTTTCTTCCCTTCTGAACGCCGAGGCGGGCCGGTCTGCTTCGCGGCCCTGGTCTGCTTCGCAGCCCTTGGCTATTTCCTCAAGGATGTCCATGGGCCGTTCGCCCCTGGGGTCCTCATCGGCAAGTACGATAATGTCCGAATATTCCGAGGCGATCCTGCCCTGCCCGGCGCGCTTTTGGATGTCCCGCTCACCGGCGGAACCGAAGAGGCTGATGAGCCTTCCGCCCGAGCGGTTGAGCCGTTCGCGCAGGGGGGGGAAAATCGCGCGGAACGACGAGGGGGTGTGGGCGTAGTCCACCACCAGCTCGAAGGGCTGCCCCTGGACGATGGAGGTCATCCGGCCCCGGACCGGCTGCAGCCGGCTCGCAAGGGGGGCGAATTTTCTCAATGGGATGCCGGTCAGTTCCTGCACGGCAAGGAGCGCGGCGAACAGGTTTCCCGCGTTAAACGCGCCGGGCAGCCTGTCCCGGATATCAATAGAATTGTTTTCCGGGGCGATGAACGCATCGTACCAGTTGCCCAGCGAATCGCTTTCAAGGGCCCGCAGGGAAAGGTCCGCGTCCTTGCCCTTGACGCTGAAACGCAGCGTCCGCTGCTGGGTCGCCCCGGCGAAATAATCGGCGCTTTTGTCATCGGCGTTGATAATCCCGAAGGGCGCGGGATCTTTGGATGACGCACAGCGATCCAGCGCCCTGAACAGATTCGCCTTGTCGTCCCGGTACTGTTCCCAGGTACCGTGGAATTCCAGGTGCTCATGGGTAACATTGGTGCACACCGCCGCCCTGAATTCCACGTCCCCCAGGCGGTTGGTCCGCTCTGAAAGGCCGTGGGAACTGGCCTCCACCACGGCGTACTCACAGCCCTTGTCTGCCATTTCCCGCAGGAGCCGCTGCACCGCCGTTGCCTCCGGCGTGGTCTGGTGTTCCGGGTTCCATTGGACTTCGCCGCCTAAACAGTACTGTACTGTGGAGAAAAAGCCCGCCTTTTTTCCCAGAAGCCGGAGCAATTGATAGATAAGATACACTGTGGTGCTTTTCCCCTCGGTGCCGGTAACACCGGCCACGATAAGCCGGCGGGAAGGAAAGCCGTAAAAAGCCGCCGAGACCGGCGACATTGCAAAACGGGAATTTTTCACTTGCAGATAAACCACGCCCGGCAGATGGTCGTCTATAGCAGCCTCGTGCACAACCACCGCCGCGCCTTTGGCTGCGGCAGCGGCTATGTAGCGGTGGCCGTCGGTGTGCAGTCCCGGCAGGGCGAAGAAAAGGCTGCCCGGCCCCGCTTTTCGGGAATCGTATTCCAGCCCCGTAACCAGGGGATCGGCCTCTCCCCGCCTGGCGCCAAGGCCGGCTTGCCGGGCAATTTCATCGGTAAAAAATTCGGATAAATGGTGTTCCATGCTGTATCTCCGTACGCCGCCCTGCCTTTTCTAGCCGGTAAACAGGTTGTAGACTTCCTGGGCGGTTTGGGCCTGAAGCAGGGAATTGCGGAGTTCACGGTTTTTGAGGCGGGCGCTGAAAAAAGACAGAGTCCGCAGATAGTAGGCGTGCTGGCTGGAGGATGCGGCGATCATGAAAATCAGGCGTACCGGCTCGTCATCCAGGGGCTGAAAATCCACAATGTTACAGCGGCTGACTCCGACCGAAACCACGAGATCCGTCACCGAGGAAAGCCGGATGTGGGGAATGGCGATGCCCCTGCCGATGGCGGTGCTCATCAGCTCTTCCCTTTTGAGAATTTCAATGGAGAGTTCCTGTTTGCTTTTTACCTGGGGAGCGGTGGCGAGGTTTTCCGCCAGGGCGAGCAGGGCGTCCCGCTTGGCCGAGTAATTGAGAAAGAGAACCCTGTCCGGGGAAAGAACGGACTGGGCCTGCACCGTATTAAACTGGGGGTCAAGCCTGCCCGCCGAAATCCGCTCATTGACCCAGTTCTCAATTTCCGATTTTTTGAAACGCCACACGGTCCCGATTTTCCCTGACGGTATCTCTCCCCGCTGCGCCCAATCATACACCGTCCGCCCGGACACCCTCAGGTACTTGGCAACTTCTTCAATAGTCAAAATATCATCTTCAATCATTATGAATATTATAGCACAATACCGCAACAAATGTCACGGATCTTACAGAAAACCTTTAAAAACTTCAAGTTTTAGAAATTTTCCCAATGTCAACAAGTTAAGAAAAACGTAACTTGATTGCTATTGATTTCCCCGGGCTTTCCCTGCTTGAATGGCTGGATAAAATCTACCGTATATTTAAGGAAATAGATTCGGAGATTATCTACTATTCTTCATTAACCGCTATGGCAGATTTGCTCAAGCATGGGTGTACCTGTGCGTTTGATCATCAGTATTGTTACACCGGAAAAACCGGCAAAACGGCGGTGGACCGCCAGATGGAAGCGGCCCGGCTTCTGGGTATACGTTACCATGCGGGACGGGGATGCAACACCCTGCCCCGGAATAAAGGCAGCACCATGCCTACCGGGATGGTGGAGACCACCGAAGAGTTTATCGAAGACTGTGAAAGGCTCATAGGCCTATACCACGATCCTGAACCATTTGCCATGACCCGCATTGTCGTCGCCCCCTGCCAGCCGGTAAATTGTTATACCGATACGTTTACCGCTTCCGCCGATCTTGCGCGGAAGCGCCATGTCAAATTGCACACCCATCTGGCAGAGGGGGAAAACGAGGCTATGATCAAACGCTGGGGGAAGCGTACCCTGGCCTGGATCAAGGATGTGGGGTTTGCAGGTCCCGATCTCTGGATCGCTCACGGCTGGGACATACTGCCCGAAGAATACCGGGACATGGCGGATATGGGAATAGGCATTTCCCACTGCCCCGCTACAGCCATGCTCTGCGGAGCGCCAATCCTTGACATGCGGGCCATGGGACAGGCGGGTATAACCATCAGCCTGGGCTGCGACGGTTCGGCTACCAACGATTCCTCAAACCTGCTTGATTCTCTGCGGCTTGCCTATCTCATGCAATGTTCCCAAAGCAGAAAACGGGGCGGAACGGTAAGCCCCTACGAAATATTGAAAATTGCAACGGTGAACGGCGCAAAAACCCTGGGCCATGAGGAACTCGGCTCCCTGGAAGAAGGCAAGGGGGCGGATCTGTTCATGATAGACACAGGGGTACTGGAATTGTCAGGGGCCCTCCATGATCCGAAGAATCTGCTTGCCCATGTGGGATGTACCGGTCCGGTATGGCTTACTATGGTCAATGGAAAAGTCGTATACCGTGAAGGCGTGCTAGCCGGGATAAATGAAAGAAACCTGGCCGAAAAAGCCGAGTCGGTCTGCAGTGACGTTCTCCGTTCTTCCTTTCCCGAAATATTCGGCGCCTGTTCATGATACGTCACATTATTGACAAACGCCATAGGCGGACTGTCCGGCGATCCCGAATACTAAACTGCTAGGAGCCTGTGGGACTTGTGGATTTTTGGGCTCCTTTGGGAGTCTGCAAGGTAGAAAATGCACAAAATTGTGCATTTTCTTTATCATTTGGGCTAAAGCCCCACAGACTCCTGGCGTATGAGGTATTCCGAAAACCGCTGGGCGTTTTTCCTGATCTCCTCTTCAACATCACGGACATCTCCGCTTCATGAATTTTTACGCCGGCTGCGTTTGCGCCCAACGGGAAACCAATTTCCGCTTAAAAATGCGTGTTTCTCAAGCCCTAAGGTGGGAAACTGCAAAAAAACTTCAAAAAACAAGCGGTTTTTTTGAAGCCCCTACGGGGTTTTCAGGTCATGAAGGGAGTCCAGGGGGAGGAGCGCGCCTATGGTGGTTTCCACCTGGGCGGGGCCGTTCCCGCCAAAGCGGACCTGAGCGTCAGGCCCCATGAATTCGCTTAAGACCTGGCGGCAGGCGCCGCAGGGACCTACCGGCGTAGCGGAATCCGGCGTCGAGACGGCAAGGGCGGTAAAACGGCGCCGGCCTTTGGCAACTGCCTGAAATACGGCGTTCCGCTCGGCGCAGATGCTGAGGCCGTAGGAACGGTTCTCCACGTTGCAGCCCGCGATTACCGTTCCGTCTTCGCAGAGCAGCGCCGCCCCAACCCGGAATTTTGAATAAGGCGCGTATGCGGCATCCGCGGCCTTGCGCGCTTCCCTGAACAGGGCGTCCATTTGATCCTTACTAGCCATACAAAGCCTCCTCCGTTTATTATACTGTATAGTATAATAAACGGAGGGCCCGTGGCGAAGAAAAAGAAAATAATCTGGCTGTTTGCCGGTATTTTTTGTTTCATCGTTTACTTTTTCGCCGCGGCCCGCCCCATTCCCCTTGAGACGATCCTTGCGCCCCGCTGGCTGAGTTCTCTGGAGTCCGCTTATCCGGTGTTGGCGGACGGCAGGCTTGAAGAAACCGCGGATGTCTCCGATGAGGGCGCGGACTTTGGCGCACTGTTCCCATTCGCCCTGGGCAGCCGCTTCGGCTATGTGGACACAAACGGACGCTTCTCCATCAATCAAATTAAAAAAGGGGAAATATACCTCTCCGAGAATCTCTGGTCCGAATATGAGACGGAACCTGAACGGATTGAAGTCCGGGACAAGTTCAATGAAGCGGCGCTTACGATTGAAGACCCGCAGGCTTATCCCTGCTTTCTGGATGGACGGATCTTTCTGGTGGGTAGTGAGCAGAACTCCCTTTCCGAGCTTGACCGTTCCGGCAATGTCCTGTGGACCTACGAATTCGCCGCCCCCCTTACCTGCATTGACGCGGCCGCGGGGCTGGTGCTGACCGGTTCGATTGACGGCGCGGTGGAGCTTTTAGATCGGAGCGGAAAGCGGGTGTTCTTTTTTGAGCCGGGCGGCTCCCGTTACGCGGTGATCACCGGCTGCGCCATTTCCCGCGACGCTTCGCGTCTGGGGATTATCTCAGGCATTGACGATCAGCGCTTCCTCCTGCTGGAACGTTTTGACGACGCCAACGGGGAGTACCAGGTGGTCTATCACGATTTTCTGGGAGACGGGTTCAGGCGGCCGGTGCATATCGCGTTCATCGATCAGGACCGGTGGATCATTTTTGAGCGGCAGGGGGGGATAGGCGTATATGAGATAAGCTCCCGCAGGGAAACAAAGATAGCCCTGGAAGGAGAAATAAAAGAAATCGACAAGACCGGGGGAGACGGCCTTTTCTTTGTTATCAATTCGATTTCAGCGGGACGCAAAGAGCTGGTGGGCCTGCGCCTCCCCGGCAGGGTCGTTATCCGGGCGCCTTTCAAAAGCAACGGCGCCTTTTTGGGCAGAAGCGGCTCCCGCCTTTTGGTCGGAGGCGACTCCGCCCTCGCCTCCTTTGAATTGGAGAAAAAATAGAATATGTTAGGTGCAATTTACCGGAGACAAAAAGCGCGGCGCGGATCATTTGTTTTTTTTGCCGCAGCCCTGGCCCTCGCTTCAATTCCGTTAGACGCCATGGACTGGCCCCTGCCGGACGCGGTAATGGTACGCAATTTTGGCTTTAACGACCGGGGCAGGCCGATGACGGGAACGGTCTTTGAAGGGGAAGGGCCGGTGCTTGCAGCCGAAGAAGGGGAACTGATCTTTTCCCGTTCCGCCGGGGAAACCGCTTCCCGCCTTTCTTCCCCGCTGGGAGCCTGGACCGCCCTGGATCACGGTAACGGCTTAATCAGCATTTACAGCCGCCGCGAAGATGACGGCGGAAATCCCGCCCCCCGCCGTATCGAACGGGGCGGCCCCATTGCCGCTGCCGGTATTTCCGGCTGGTCAAACCGGAGCGGCCTGTACTTTATCCTCTATGACCGCCGGGAACGGCGCTGGGTCAATCCCTCAATGATCATCACCCCCTTCCCCGACAGGCGGCAGCCCCAAATTTTGGCGGTAGATCTTAGAAACGACCAGGGGACGCTTGTCCCCAGAGGCCAGACCCGCATGAACCAGGGCCGTTATACGATATTGATAAGCGCCGTTGACACCATGCTTGATCCCCGGGAAAATCCCCTCGCCCCCTACCGAATCGTCTGTTCGGTGAACGGCGTTGAAATCGGTTCCCTGCATTTCGAAACCATAAGCGCCAGGGACGGATCGCTCATGGTGTACCGCAGCGGCTTCGCCCCGGCGGCCCAGGTCTATGCCCCCTTTCCCGCTTTTGAGATTGGCGAGGCCTTTCTGACGCGGGGGCAGGCAAGCCTGGAGATCCTCGTGCAGGATGTGGCCGGTAATGAACGCAGCGCCCTTTCCCGCCTGACCGTGGAGTAAAAGCCCGGCGCACGAAAAACATGAGACGAAAGAATCCGGTAAAAACCTGGTCAACACCCGTCTCGGCGAGAGAACAGCGGCCCGTTCCCTGTACCGTCTGCGGCGGCGTTAGCTTCAAACCGGCCCTGTTATGCGAAGGTTTTGCGTACGTGCGCTGCGCCCGCTGCGGCCTTGTGCAAATAAACCCCCAGCCCGTCCCGGCCGATGTGCTTCGCCGCTACCGGGACGCCTATGGAACAGAGTACCTCGCCTACGAACTGGCCAACGAAGCGGCCTTTCTCGATCTGCAGCTGCGCGCCCTCAAAGACGCGGGTTTTGACGCACTGGAAAAAGAACTGTTCCGGCAGGGACCTCCCCGCGCGCTGGACACAGGCTGCGCCACCGGCGCTTTGCTCCTCCGTCTGCGGGAGCGGGGATGGCGTGTAACGGGAGTGGAAATCTCGCCCTCCGCCGGATATGCCCGTAACAAGCGGGGCCTTGACGTGCGGAGCCTCCCCCTTGAGGAAAACCGCTTCCCTCCGGACAGCTTCGATCTGATCCTCAGTTCCCACCTCATAGAGCACCTCAATGAGCCGGCTGCGTTTGTCCGTGAAACCTGCCGGCTCCTCCGTCCCGGCGGCCGTTTCCTCGTTACCACGCCGAACATCGCCGGCTTTCAGGCCCGTCTTTTCGGCTGCCGCTGGCGTTCGGCGATTTTCGATCATCTGTACCTCTTTTCGGTCCATACGCTAAAGACACTGCTTTCCGGCGCGGGCTTCGCCGTCGAAGGAGTGTACACCTGGGGAGGCCTGGCCGCCGGCGCCGCCCCCGCCCTGCTAAAAAAAATCGCCGATCGCGCGGTAAAGCCGTTGGGCCTGGGCGACGTAATGCTTATCAAAGCGAGGAAAGAGCAAGGGGCCCCGTTTGCGCGGTTCAATACGCCGCGAAGGGAATAATTTCGGTAATCTGCACCCTGAAACGGGCGGAAGCGGCCCAGCGGCCGCTGTCTATGTAGTAGTTGGGAAATGCGGCGAGGCTGATAAAGCCATTGGCTTCCCTGGGGCGGTTCCGCTCGCTGCCCCGGAGCATGGTTCTGACGGCGGCGCGGGCGGCATCCTCAAGAGCGGCTTTTTTGATAATCAGCCAGTCGGAAACTGTTTCCGGCCCGCCCGGAGGGCCGTGTCCTACCGCCTGAGCGCTGCGGATCGTTCCGGTACGCCATACCTGCAGGCGGCGGCTCTGGGTCTCGCTCAGATGATAATCGGTCCAGAGCCTGACCCGCAGTTCCCGGACCTCCATATCGGTAGCCCTCAGGCCCGGATCGCCAAAGGGAATGGACGACACCGCTTCCAGTTCAAACGTTTCAGGAATCTGCCGGGCCTTTTCGCCGATGTCATAATGGAAAGTCCAGCCGTATATCATCGCCGAATAGTTCAGCGCCGCCTCTTCCAAAGCCCGTCTGCGGGCCGTATCCGCGTCGAGCGGATATTCCCTGTCCACATAGCCGCCGTATATCGGCTCCAGCTCCACCCACACCTCCCCGCGGAGCACCTCGTAGCCCGCCTGGGCCCGCAGGCCAAAAACGGCAAAAAAAAGCAGCCCGGCGGCAATGGGCGGGATTTTACGGATCATATTACATTTTCGGAACTTGAATACGGTAAAATTACCGTAACTATTCAGCCGGGAGAAGCCCAGCCCCCCCCTTTTTTTGAATGATTACAAATTACCTTGTCAGGGCCGACAGGGTTGCTTCTATCCAGACATGGGCTTCATTGGGGTATAGGGGACGGACATAGAGAAATTCTACCAGGGCCTCGCGGTACTTGCCGGAGAAATAACAGGTCTGGCCAAGGTAAAAACGGGCGCGGGCTTCGGTATCCGCCGAGCGGGGCAGGGAAAGATAGCGCGACAGTTCCTCGCTGGCGGTCCGCCAGTCCTTTTTGCTAAACGAATTCTGCACAATGAGCATAAGTTCAGAATCCTCACCTCCTGCGATTTCCGCGAGATCCCTCGTGAAGACACGGGGCTTTTTGTCGGGCGGGGGGGGCGCCGGTGTTTTCGTTACGCTTTCCAGGGCCATTAGCGTTTCCCGGCTCAAAGGTTCAGGATCGGGGATTTCCGACAGGCGGTCGCTGCCCGGAACGGCATTATGCACCGACATGGCGGGCAGGGGCAGGGAGCGGACCGGACGGCCGTCGCCGGGCGTCGTTTGCCCGCCGGTGATTTCCACCGCCGTCCTCGTGGCGTTGCGGCCGGGGTAGATCCCCACGCTTCCGCCGGTAATATCATCTTCCAGAAGAACCGCGTAAAACCAGGGAAGCCCCGGAATGGGATAATCGACAAAGGGGGAACTTACGCCGGACAGCACAATTGAGGCGTTGAGCAGGTCCTGCGGCCGCCGTATGGGACGGCCGCTCCGGTACAGAACCGCTTTTTTCAGGCCGTACTCCGAAACGCCCTCCGGATTGTAAGTGACAATGACCGCTTCCCCCTCAACACGGGCGGCAAGGCCGGAAATCCCCAGCTCAGGGAGCGGCCCCGTGTCGGCCTCGTCTAACGGAATTGCTTCCGCCAAAGCCTCAATAATCACCATAACGGTATTGGTATCGGGAATAACAATATCGTGCCGCTGTTCCGGCGAAGCGCTGGCCGCGACAAAATAGTAAAAAGTCCCTGAGCCGTCAAATTCGTCAATATAAGACTGTATTCCGTAGGCAATCTCTACCGGCTCGAGCCCTTGCGGAATATCCCCGCCAAAAGGCATGGTAGAACGGAAAATATACACCGGCCCGCGGGCCTCATCGGAATCCGCCCAGGTCAGGCGAATCAGATTGTTTCTCGTCTCCGCCCTGAGCCCCGAAACAAAAGGACCGGACGAAAGACGCCCCGGCGTGTTTTGAGCGTTAATTACCCAGATCCCAAAAACGAGAAAAAAAATCGCAAAAACAAGCGGTTTCCGCCTCATAATCCTATTTTAATAGACAAAGCCCCCGCCGTCCAGAGCAAAACCGTAAAATTACCAATTGTGACAACATGAAACGCCCCCGCTTAAAGCCGCGGGTTTACTCCTTGCGGCGGAATTACCGGGAGTAAGGCAGGAGGCGCTGATAAAAGAATACTTGGCGCCTACATCTAAACCCGGATGGAAACCTGATCCATCATCCCCGGAACTTTCGGCGCCGGTGTGGCACCGGAGGGATGGGCTCCATCCTTGGCGCCCGGAATTTATCCCATGACCAAAGAAAAAGATTACACTATGCGGCTTTTTCGAAGTTGACAAAAACAGGAGCGGAAAGGCGGCTACGCCTCTCCGCCGGTCAGAACCAAGCTTACCCCTGTATGCTAGTAGCCTGTGGGACTTGTGGATTTTTGGGCCCCAAGTGGCCCAAAAATCCCGATATCGGGGCTCCTAGGATATCGAGTACAACATTTAAGCGCCCAGTTCGGATGCTAATTGTGCTTCCTGTAGCGTATTGTACTTTGTCGCCATGTTAGGTACAATATTTACAGTGTCCAATCTTTGATGCTCTCCAGGTATACGCTGTTTAGTATAACTGTCGGTATACGGCTTAATATACTTGGACATCTGGACTATTCTATAGTCCTTACCAACTGTAATAAGAACAGCAGTACTTACAACAGACGGTCCGAAAAGAAGGTCTCCAAATCCGCCTGAATTAGCCTGCATTCTGCCTTGGACTACAACAAATTTGGCTTCAATATCCTTAAGATCATCGGCACTAAAATAAGATAGAACCTCTGGAGGGAGGGTTCCGCCAAACTCCAACCTAACAGTGTTTTCCAATGGGGTTGTTGCGCAACCGCCAAGAACCATCACCCCAAATACCAGCACCAAGGCCAACATTCCCGCAAATAAGCCTTTTTTTACCATTTCTTTCTTCTCCTTAATATAAGAGATTCCCCACCCACAGAGATGAGTTATCAACAGCCGATTTAGCCTCATACGAGGCCATTCGGCGGTTTTACTATAAGTGGGTTAGAATGACCCGCTGGAAAGCCCTAGATTCCCAAAAAACAGCCCCCAAAACTGGAATTTTCTTACAGAAAACCGCCGGGTTGGGCTTTATCATTTTCCAGGAATGATGTTACTTCCTTTAAGACAGTATTTTACTTATTTTACGGAAGTTGTCAATGCCCTTTAGGGAATTAAAAAATGGTTTTTAGGCATAAGTTAAGGGTATGATAAGTCTTAGATCGGTACTGGCCTTTAATATGAAGGTTCAACGGAAAATTTTGGGAATTTCACAGGCGCAACTGGCTGAAAAAGTAGATACATCGACCCACTATATAGGCATGATTGAAAGCGAAAAGAAGTTCCCCAGCCCTGAAATGCTGGAACGCATAGCCGCCGCCCTCGAAATTGATGCCCCGGCCCTTTTTTCAACTAAGTCCTATCCAACGCCGAAATCCGGAACTATGGCGGAGTTTCAGGATCAGGTTATCAATGACATTGCCCAGATACTTGCCTACCGGATAGGGAAACTTAACCGGGAAACTCCGCAAGACAGTACGCCCGGCACGGGCAAGAACCCTAAAATGGTTCGACGGCCGGTTCCGCCGCAAGAGCCCCACTGATTTCTTTTGTAATAATGAACATAAAAACATGAACCCGCCTTGCGGCGGGAAGTTTACGCCGGCCCTGTGCGTCCTCCTCTCGTGTTGCGCCTCTTTGCGGTAATCCGTTTGTTTGCTACACTGAAACTTGCAGAGGCTGTTAACGATTACAAGAGGCGCAAAAATGAACAAAGCGATCCGGACAATTATCATTTCCTTTTTGTTCATATTTTTGTTTGCCGCCTGCGGGCGCGGCAGGGCGGCGGCGCGGCAGGGCGGCGCCAATGACGGCATTGCCGGCGGCGTGGTGAGGAATAGTGCGGCGGGGGGATTTCAAAACGAAGGGGCCGGGCCGGTCATTGGTTTTTCCATCGCTACCGCTACCTTCATTGTTGAGCGCTGGAATAAGGATCTCAATGTGTTTAGCGGCGCGGCGCGGGAACTGGGGGCGGAAGTAATCGCGCAGCTTTCGGCGGGGGGAATCCGCGAGCAGATAGCCCAGATCAACTACATGGTCAATCAGAATATTGATGTGCTCGTGGTAATCGCCCACGATACGGAGGCTATCGCCGGGGCGATAAAACAGGTGCGGGACGCGGGGATTCCGGTTATCGCCTATGATCGGATGATCCAGGGAACGCCGGTAGACGCCTACATTTCCTTTGACAGCCGGGAGGTGGGCCGCGCCTTCGGGCTGGCTCTGCGGGACGCCGCGCCCAGGGGCAGGTATCTGGTGGTGAACGGTTCCCTCCACGACTTCAACAGTTTTGAAATCAGCGGGGGAATCCACGAGATTCTCGATCCCTTTATTGAGGCGGGAGATATTGAGCTGGGGCAGGAAATCTGGCTTGAGGAGTGGAGCTTCGACGAGGCGCTGGAAAAAATCGGCCTTATATTTGAGCAGGATTTTGACTGGGACGCCATCGCCTGCGGGAATGATGCCATTGCCAACGCCGCCATTCAACTGCTTTCGGAGCGGCGGCGGGCCGGGGAAGTAGTGGTGGTGGGCCAGGACGCGGAATTGATAAGCTGCCAGCGCATTGTGGAGGGAATCCAACTGATGACTGTGTACAAGCCCATCGGGATACTCGCCCCCCGTGCCGCCCGCCTTGCCTTGGCGATGATCCGCAAAGAGGATTTTCCGCCTGACATGATGCTGGAAAACGGCAGCGGCGCGCTGATCCCCTCGTATATCGAAAAACCTGTCGCGGTTTTCGCGGATAATATCGATGTGGTTATCCGGGACGGTTTTCATTCGCGGGAAGACGTATATCGCAACATTATGAACGCGCCCTAATGTTTGAGGAAAAATATAAATTTGTACTATATTTTCCTGGGAATTCAGGTTTTATTCGAAAGTCTGGTTTAATACCCCGGAGCTCTGCTCCGCGGAGGCTCATAAAAACTCAATTTGCACAATTTTTTTTGTGATATGCAAGATATCCGGTGAAAGTAACGGTAGATTTGAAAGTACGGATTCTTGTAGACTGGAAATTACTTGAAATTACTTGCAGGAGAGGTATGTATTATGAGCCTTGTTATCGGTACTACGGTCGAGGTTTTCAAAAACCGGCTGCTTATGGGCAAGGCTGCGGGGCGGAAGGCCGAGGAGTGTATCCTGAAATGTCTGGAAATGAAAAAGGACGTGCGGGTCATTTTTGCCGCCGCCCCCTCCCAGAACGAGATGCTCTCATATCTTGCAGCCAGCGCCGCTATAGACTGGAAGCGGATCACCGCTTTTCACATGGACGAATATATCGGGCTTCCACGGGACATGCCCCAGGGCTTCGGGAACTTCCTGCGGGAACGGCTTTTTGAAAAAGTACCGCTGAAAAAAGTCCATTACATCGACGGTAGCGCCGATCCCGAAGCGGAGTGCGAACGTTATGGGAAACTCGTCACGCAGAGGCCGGTGGATGTCCTGCTCTGTGGTATCGGCGAAAACGGCCACATCGCTTTTAACGATCCGCCGGTCGCCGATTTTGCGGATCCCCTCCCTGTAAAGGTCGTTACCCTGGAAAGGGCCTGCCGTAACCAGCAGGTCCATGACGGTTGTTTTGCTTCCCTGGATCGGGTTCCCAAACGGGCTTTTACCCTCACCATCCCCGTACTCTTAAGCGCCGACTATGCGGTTTGTACCGTACCCGGCGTGGCCAAGGCCCAGGCGGTGCGCCATGCCCTGAGGGGGCCGGTGAGCGAAAAATGTCCCGCTTCGATTCTCAGACTGCACCGGCACTGCGCTTTTTTTCTTGACGCCGAGAGCGGGAAGGCAATTTTTTGATTGTATGCGAAGGGTACATACCCCGCCCTTTAGGGCGTTATAAAGGGTATGTACCCTGCAAGAGGAATTACCATGAATGCTTTGCAAAACATCGGTTTCGGTATTTTGGGCCTGGAGGTGATATCCGAGTTCCATGTCAAGGCAATTGAAGAAATTGCCTGATGCCGTTTTGTCGCGGGTTTTGATACCGTTCCGGAAAGGGCCGCGGTCTTTTGCAAAACCCGCGGCGGCAGGCCTTATAACGATCTGCCATCCTTTCTGGCGGACAGGGACATTGATATTGTGACAATCGCCACGCCGTCAGGCCTCCACCTTGACGGGGCTGTGGCGGCAATCCGGGCGGGGAAGCATGTTATTGTCGAAAAGCCCCTGGAGATTACGACGGCCCGCTGCGACATTGAGGTTGAGGATACCGCCGCGGCTACGATACAGTTCGCCAATGGCGCACTGGGGGTGATCGAAGGCACTACCGGGGCCTATCCGGGTTTTCTGAAAAAAATCGAGATTTGCGGTTCCAAGGGCTGCGTTACGATGGAAGAGGAGAGCATCACTACCTGGCAGTTTGCCGACGAACGGCCTGAAGATGAAAAGATCCGGCAGGAATACGGCAAGGCCACCGCCACGGGGGGCGGCGTGTCGGCCCCCAAAGCCATAGTCCGTCACGGCTACCGTATGCTTTTGAGTCTTTCGCGGAAGCCTTACGGGAAAACCGGCCCGTAGACATAGACGGCGTTGAGGAGCCTGTGGGACTTGTGGATTTTTGCGGCCTTTGACCGCACCCCCCCCCCCCCCCGATTTTTGGGCTCCTTTGGGAGTCTGCAATCGGGTAGGAGGCTGCCCATTATTTGGGC
>JAIROT010000074.1 GCA_031257385.1 Treponema sp. | reverse complement strand
CTCACCGAATAGCTTGTTGCCAGGTCGTTGGTAAAATTCATATCCCGGTCAAATTCAAGCAGGGTGCTTTGAAAGAGCGGCGATCCATAACGCCCCCAGCCCGTGCAGGGATCGAAGCCTTCATCCGGCTCCCCGCCGATGGCAAGGGTAAGGGAATCCGTTGACAGGGCCCGTCCCTGCTGTCTCTCTCCGCCCGCAAATCCGTTGACGGCAATCAGCGCCGCAAAAGCCGCGGCTGTCACTATAACCCGTTCTTTTTTCATGGCATATTCCTCCTCAAATAAGAAACCGTAAATCTAAGGTTGCTGTTCCAAAACTGAAGTTTTGGAACAGCCTCTTCTGTGCGCATATGGACACCGGGCCGGCGCCGCTCAACAGGTTCCCCCCGGCAAAGCAACGCCCCCATGTCCAATCTCCGAGCAGTAAATTAAAAATGAAAAATTATTTAGTCCGTCATGAACTGAAGAGTAACACCCTATGCGGCTTCATGCCGCAACGATTCCACCCTATCACGGCATTGTATCCATGTCAATAAGGGAAAATACATTCCCCGCATCCTTAACAGACCGGTTGCCCCAAGCCGCTTATAGCCCGCACCGTTCCAGGAGCTCCGGGTCGTCAAGTAGTTCCGCGGTTTTCCCCTCGGCGCATACGGAGCCGTTCCGCAGAATGATAACCCTGGAACACAAAGAGCGGGCAAGATCAAGATCATGGGTGGCGATCATCATGGTATGGTCAAGAGCGCGCAGGACGGACACCAGGGCCCTGCGGGAACGGGTGTCCAGGAACGCGCAGGGCTCGTCAAGCAGGAGTACTTCGCCTTCCATAACAAGAACCCCGGCCAGGGCGGCCAAACGTTTTTCGCCCCCCGAAAGATGATACACCGGACGTTTCAGCAGGTGGGAGATACGCAAAGCCGCGGCGGTGTCCTTCATTCGTTTCATGGCGGTTTCCGGGTCCACGCCGAAATTGCGGGGGCCGAAACAAATGTCATCCGCCACGGTGGGCATAAAGAGCTGATCATCGGGATTCTGGAACACGAAGCCCACAAGCCGCCGTATTTCGTCAAGCCGCGCCCTGGTTACGGGAACGCCGCCGACGCTGAGATTCCCCGACGAGGGAAAAATAACCCCCGCCAGGCTGAGGAGCAGCGTCGATTTTCCCGCGCCGTTTTCTCCCAGAAGAGCGACCCGTTCCCCCCGGCGAACAGTAAAGCTCACTTCACGAAGCGCAGTAACAGCGCCGGGATATTCCACGGCGAGTTTTTCTGCGCGTATCACCGGAACACCATCGCTGCTTTTGCAAAGAGCCGCGCCGGCGGATAAATTCTGCCGGCGGCCATAAGAACCGCCATGATCAGGATAAATGTTGTGTCCCGGAGGCGCCATTGCTGCGCTTCCATGTCCGCGCCGCCGGAACGGTCCAGGCCGTCAAAACCCCTCAGGCGCATGGCGTCGTAGACCCTGCCGGCCCGGTCAAAACTGCGCAGCAAAAGCTGCCCCAAAAAACTCCCCGCGTCCCGCAGTCGCACTCCCTTTGACGCGCGGCGCGAACGAAGGCGGTACGCGGCGAGCATTGCCGAGGACTCGCCCAGAAGAACCGCGATGTAGCGGCGGGTCATGGAAAATTGCAAAGCCAGGAGTTTCGGCATCCCCGCCCTGACCAGGGCAGCGCAGAGGGAGGCGAAGGGGGTCGTGGCGCCCAGGATCAGCGCGGCGGATACCGAGAGCAGGGCTTTGACTGCCAGGGACGCGCAGGAGATCATGCCTCCGGTGATCCTTACGCTTCCCAGCATAAACCCGGGGCTGCGGTCGTAAAAAATGTTTCCCAAGCCTATGGCAAGGGCGAAGGGAAGCGCCCCCAGGGAGCGGAGAAGAACCGGCCCCGGGGGTATTCCCGACAGGGCCAGCATAAGGACAGGATAAAAAGCCATGAACAAAAGGGAATTGACATCCTGGAGGGGAAACGAAACCACCGTGACGATGAAAGCCAGGGCGCAGGCAAGTTTTGCCCCCGGATGCAGGGCATGGGCGGGAGAATTCCCGCCCATGCCGTCAGGCGGAACCTTTTCGTAACGCCGCTTTTCTGATAACAAAGCCAATTCCCCCGGCCAGAATCACCGTGATCACAGAACCGATTATGCCCGCCACGGAAGTTCCGGCAGGCGAATCCGCCGCGGCGCCGGTGAAGGCATAATCCGGCATAAAGGCGGTTGCTTCCACCGCCTGGCCCGCCGCTTCATACACGCCCCCTTCCCGCTCCAGTTCCGCGGTTCCCGCAACGCCTTCCATGGACCACTCAAGGCCGTCGGGAAAGGCCGAGGCGAAAAGGGACAAGAGCCCGCCCGTAATGGCCGCGGCCACGGCCAGGGAGAGGATCACCTTCTTCATGGAAAGGGACGGAGCGAGCGGTTCCGCGGAAACAGCGCCGGAGATCAATTCCGGCCTGACCGCGTGGATGTAGGACAGCGCCGCGGCGGTAACGATTCCCTCCACCAGGCCGATAGCCAGGTGTATGGGCTGCATTAACAGCACAAAACTTGCAAAGGGAAGTTCCGTAACGCCGGAAAGCAGGGTCTCCAGAACCACGCAGAAGGCCCCCGCCTGGAGCCCCGCCACCACCGACGCGATGGACGCGGCAATGATACGGTTCCTTGACCGCCCGTCGCCAACTATGGGCTTATAGACAAACCGGAACGCGAATATGCAGGCGACAACGCCCATGTTAAATACGTTGCATCCGTAGGCAAGAAGCCCCCCGTCGGCGAAAAAGAGGCACTGAATCAGCAGCACCGCCGCCAGGACAAGCAGGGCCGGAAAAGGCCCCAGAATAGCCGCCAGCAGGATGCCGCCGCCTATATGCCCGCTTGATCCCGTGCCGGGAATGGTAAAGTTGATCATCTGCCCGGCAAAAATAAAGGCCCCCATTACCCCCATTACGGGGATTTTCTTTTCCTCCATAGCGCCGGTTTTTTTAACGGCGTATCCAATCGCGGCCGCGCTTGCCGCAAGCATTGTTCCGCCCACCGCGGGGGAAACCAGCGCGTCAGCCATGTGCATAACGACTCCTTATGGTAAAAATAAAAAAGCCATGAAGACCAGTCCGATTCAAATCCGACCATACGCCTTCATGGCT
>JAIROT010000026.1 GCA_031257385.1 Treponema sp. | reverse complement strand
CTAACCCGCTGTCCCAGTATCTCCCGGAGTGTCTGGTGTGGTATCGTGTCATCGAACTTTCAGTTCGCGTACTTGCTGATGTCCATGTCGATTATGTATCCGCCGTCTATGCCCATGTTCTCTTTCCATATCCGGGTAAGGCATTGGTGGGCCGATTTTCCCGGTCTGAACCCGTACGAGAAATCGTAGAACTCCTGCTCGTATATCGGTTCCAGTACTAGTTGCACCGCCCGCTGGAGTATCTTGTCCTCATACGTCGGTATGCCTATGGGCCGCTTATCGCGGACTTTAGTCCGACGCTTCCGGCTTTCGGGATATACACCCGTTTCACCGCAGGCGCCCGGTATAATCCCCGCTTTTTAGCCGGTCTACCAGGTTTTGCAGGTTCTCCATCAGGTTCCGCTCATATTCCTCGGCTCCTACCCCGTCTATCCCTTGTGCCCCGTCCTTCCGGGTCAGTTCATAGGCGCAATACATCCACTCCACATCGATATGATGTGCCACACTCACAAGACCTTCTCCCGGATATTTCCGGGCCGCTGCGGACCTTCGGTCCGACGCTATCTGCCGTTGTTTCGTTGACAGCGTATCCCAGAACATCTGAGTATCCATGCTGTTTCCTCCCGTCAGTTCTTTTCAGACAACCTACGGCTGCCTTCTTCCAGGCACGGCCCTTCCCTCGTGTTGTAGGTCAGGGTCCCGCAGACCTCTGGTCTGACGGTTCCGGTTCCCCCGTTTCATCGGTACTATGGCTGTACTACGACTTCTCAGAACGCTTCCCCTCGCACTTCGTTTTCCTTCGTTTGACGGTACTGACAGTTCGCTCCCTTTGTTTCGTGTTATCGCCACCCGGTCCCCCGGAATCGCCTCATCCCGCCCGGCAGCCTGCGGAATGCCCGGTTATCGTTTATCCTGCCTTGTCCGACGGCAGCCTCTTTACTCTCAGACGTTCTAAGACCTCCCACGTTCCCGTATGACCTGCCGTACATCTGCCCCGCTCTCCGACCCCGGCTGAGGTTCCCCGCTCGCTTGTCGCGGTTCCCTTTCGCTCCCACTCAGGCAACAGTGAAAGCCTCCCGCATTCGGTGTTTCGAGGTTCAATCACGCGGCTTTTGTATTCGCTGTCTACGCTTCACAAACCTTGTCGCCGAGGCCCATGCATCGGACTAAAGTCCGCACTCGCTTCCGGTGATGTGCTAGATCTTTCCGGATGAGGTGCGCCGTTTCCGGCAGTCTCATTAGGTCATTTCGAAAGGTTTCTCCTATTTCCTCCTTTCACGAGCTTTCGTGGCGCAATGCCAGGCACCAAATTTTTATCGAAAAGGGTAACCGACGCCTTTTCCCCTGAAAATTAGTACCATTCATGGGCTTTTTCTTTTGTCGAACTCACATTACCTGACCTTCAATAGGACGTATTGGTTTTTTCGGGCGTATTTTTTTCACTTTTTTTCCCGTCGATTAAAGCAAAACGGCGAGTCAGACCCCTAATAAGGGTATGAATATATTCAATTTTTCGTCGTGCCGTCCACTTAAATCGGCGGCTTTTTTTATCCTGCTGCTCTTCGGGTCGGTTTTCTTTGCGGAGGCCGATACGGATAAGACCGCGCCCGGCGGCATGGCAAAACCGGGTCTTTTGCCGGATTTTAAGGCAACTGCTCTCTGGACCGGTTCCTGGGATTTTTCCGGGAACCTTGTCAACCGGGGGGATCTTCGTCTGGGCGCCTTTGGGCTTATTGCCCGTACCCAGGTACTGGACAAACGCCCCAGCTTTTTCGGGGAAGGCTGGGAAACCGGGGATACGGCTTTCTCCGGGGGCCTCTACCACAACCAAACCGGTTCCAGGCTGCTCTACGGTGCGCTGGAGGAATGGGGGCTCCCGGCCCGGCTCCGCAATCCCTGGGGGAAATCAACGCCCTTTGTGAGCGCCCATAGACCCATGGCGGCGGACCTCCGCACCACACCGTCCTCCACGGCGAAACCGGAGGCTTACCTTTACCTTGGCAGCCCCTGGCTGAACCTGTTTTCCAAAAACACCTTTTTCCGGCCCTACGGTGTTGCTCAGTTTGATGATGCCTTTAACCACTCGTTTGGGGCAGGGCTGGACACCAGGCTGCCCGGTAAAACCGGCCTGCGGGCCGAGGGTTTCTACTCCGGCCGTCACCTCGCGTCCCGCGCAGCCTCCGCGTGGTTCTCCGACGCGCCGCCCCTACCGGAGCGGGACACCAGGCTCTACGGCCTGGGCCTGTTTTTTAGCGGCCCGTTTTTCTCGGCCGCAGCGGACGGCGCTTTTTCGGAAACCTTTGCCTGGGGGCAGGGGCTTTACGGCAACCTGGCCCTGCGGCTCGGGAACAGACCCTGGGAACTTAACCTGGGGGTAACCGGTGCGGACAGCCGCTTCGTTGACCGGGCAGGCGCCGCGGTTGGGGCGGCATTCCGCGTGGCGGGCCGCTTCGAGTGGAAGTGGAAACGGACCAGTTTTATCAGGGGCGGCGTAGATATTCGCGCCTCAAAATACGGCGAAGATTTTGATCGCGGTACTATCTCGCTTTACTACCGCTTTCCCTCGAATTTGAAAACAGGGGGATTCCTCCCGTTCAGGCCGGTAAGGGTGAGCGCCGAAATCAGCCGGGACGCCCGGGATCGGGACAAGGTGCTGGACAAGGCGGAAACCGGCGCCGGCTTCAACCTGGGGCCTTTCGGCCTTGGCTTGCAGGGTTCGGTAAGCGGTGCCAGCGCGGCGGAAACGGATGAAGCGCCTTTCCCTTTCCCGGCCCCTACACCCTGGGAATTCGACGCCGCAAAAATTTCCGGGAATATTTCCTATTCGTTCAGGATTCTGAGCTTTGGGGTAAGGGCCGGATACACCGTGGCAAGCGAAAAGACCCCTGTTTGGGACTTCTCCCTGAGCGCCGCGATACGGGGCAGGCTTGGCCGTTTTCGCGTCAAGTTCGGTGCGTCTGAATTCCCGCAAGAGTGGACCTGTTCCCTGTCGTGGCGGCTGCAGCTGGAAACAAAACGCGGGAGATAATTCCAATGAGGGCCGGCCTTGATATACTTCAATTCGGAATATGGGAAAATAACTATATGAATGAATAGTAAAAACCGCCGAAATAGCATCCTTTTTGGGCGTTTTTCGGATGTTTTTCCTTAAAGACATGCCCCCAAAGGTTCATATTCCGAATTGAAGTTGATATACTGAACGCTTGGTGCTAAACTACAGCAGAACGCGAAAAGGAGCATTCATAAAATCGTGAAAAGTCTGCGCACAAGATTTTTTATATTTTTTGTTGGGCTTGGTCTTCTGGTTTCTCTTGCGGTAGGGCTGGTGATGTATGTCCTGTATTTCCGTTAGGAACTGTCAAATAACAACATGACTATTTAATCGAGGTAATATTTTGTAATTCCATGATTCAAAAGGCGGTATTTTGTCAATTGAAATCGTTTCAAATTCGTTGCCGCTTACTTTCCT
>JAIROT010000127.1 GCA_031257385.1 Treponema sp. | reverse complement strand
AGCGGTTCACTTGAACAGGAGGTTCTTTTATTTCCTTGAAATTGTCAATTATATTCCCTTAAAGGTCAAACCTTTTGAGTCCCCCGGCATAGCCGGGGGTTTACCGATTTTAATTATTTTAAAACCTACTTTCAAAGTGAGTTTCCCTCTGCTACCTTCGATGATGCAACCCGTACCGGAACCGTTACGGAGACTAACTCAGCGTCTATTACCCTGTCTGATTTGAGCGGAGTGCAAATCAACCAAACCAGGACGAAAATAAAATTTTCTGATGGTACGGTGTGGGACAAACAATAATCAACCGCATATTGGGGGTAACGCGGCGTCGTCGGCGGGGAAGGGCGTCTTTGCGCCGGCCGCCCTTTGCGTTACCTGTGGCCGCGTGGCAGCAGCACGGCCACAGGTAACGAAGCAAAGGTTTGTCAAAGGAGGAACATTACGGCAGTAGATTTCACCGTGAAAGACCTCATGCACAAAATCACCGCGAAGTTCGTGCCGCAACCCTGCCGGATGCCAAAAGCCCTACATCCTCAAGGCCGTCCTGCAGCCTGAACCGGATGTCCACGGCATCGCGTCAAAAGCGGACGTGTACAACATCGAAACCGACCCCAAAGTAATCGAGGAAGGCTTTAACGCCGCCGCCGAATTGATCTACTACCTCACCACGGACGGCTGTAAGATCAAGACGCCCCTCTTTAAGCCTCCCCGGAGCAGAGCCCTATTCTTGAGCCCCGGAGTTTTACCTGTCCGGCCCCGTTCCGGAAGGGGCTTCTTTCCCTTTTTTTCTGTTTTTTTCAGTATGGCTAAAGCAAAACAGCTCCCTGCTCCCATATAGGGGATATGAGGCACACACGTACATTGGCGCAGGGGGTGTGGTATGAAGTCCGCAGCGGTATCAACAACCGGGAACCCCTCTTCCGCCGCTGTCAGGCCATGGCGATCTTTAAGGCGGTGTTCCGTGAGACCATGCGTCGTTTCGTCTTTGAGATTCGGGGCTTACGGGCCGGGGATGACCGGCTGAGCTTCTACATCAAGCCTGTGGACGGGATGGAGCTGCCGGACATCATGCAGTGGCTGAAGCAGGTGTTCGCGCAGCGGTTCAACGCAGTGGCGGGGAGGTGCGGGCATATCTGGGGGGACCGGTATTGGTCGCGGATTCTGGAGGGGGAGCCGGTTGAGGGGGATGCGGGGGAAGCGCCTGAGGGAGCGGGCTATGGGGACAGACCCCGTAGGCGAAGAAAGGAGGAAAAACCCCGTTTTCCCCCTCCATACCCGCCTCCTCCCTCCCCTTCGCCCGGATAAGCGGGGCAAATCCACCGCAGCTTAGGTATCAGCATCCTTTTTCAGCTCAAGCCGGAAACAGCCGCGGGGAAGATCCGCCCAGAGACGGGCAATGGGCCTGAATGCCGGTCAAGTTTAGCGCAGAACCGCGGGGTATTAAACCAGACTTTCGAATAAACAGGTACATAAGAGACGAGGCTGATCCAGGGGCAGCGGAAGCGCGAAAACTGAGCGGCGGCGCCGGCGGGGAGGGGCGTCTTTGCGCCGCCCGCCCGGTACGCCTCATATCAGGAGTTTGGAAGCGCGGTGTCCTCCCGCCTTCTTAAATTTCTCCCCGTATTCGGCAATCTCGATCATGGGCGGCCGTTCCTCGGCGGAAATCTCGCTTTTGACTACCTGGTGTTCGCTGCCCTGCTGTTCAAGGGCTATGTGGCGGCAGGCGAGTTCCCTCAGCAGCTTTGCGTGGCCGTATTGCTCGGCCCTGGCGAAAAAGGTTTTGAGGATGCCGTAGGACATTTTCCCCAGGGCGGCGGTGCTCTGGTTGCGGTGGATGCGCATGTCTAAATCCACCTGGGCGATGGCGCCGCAACCGGCAAGGTGGCAGATGTCGATGAGGTGGCCCAGTTCCACGCCGTAGCCGGTGGAAAAGGGTAGCCGTTCCAAAAGGCCGCGGCGGCCCGCATATTCGCCTGAAAGGGGCTGCACCAGCAGGGCCAGTTCCGGATAAAAAAGCGAGAACAGGGGCCGCACCAGAATCTCTGTTACCCTGCCGCCGCCCGAATAGGCGATGCCCCCTGATGACGAGTGAATGGGCCGTTCGTAAAAAGCCTTCACGTAGGAAATGCCGTCATCCTCAAGCAGCGGCCCCACCAGGCCATAGACGAATTTCGGCGCAATGTTGGAAATATCCGCGTCCACCCAGACGATGATGTCCCCTTCCAGCGCGTAAAGGCTCTTCCAGAGGTTCTCTCCCTTGCCCCGGCTGGAGCCGTATTTGCCCAGAATGTTTTTGGACGCGATGACCCGCGCGCCGAAACGCTCCGCCACCTTGCGGGTCTTGTCTTTTGAGGATGAATCTATTACGGCGATTTCGTCCAGCAGGGGAAAACGATCCATAAGCTCGGTGCGGATAACGAGAATTTCCTTGCCGATGGTAAGTTCCTCATTGAATGTGGGAAAGGCCAGGGATATTTTAAGGCCCTTTTCCTGCTTGAGCGAAACCAGACGGGCCAGATCGTCAAAGCGGGAATGGTGCCATGTTCTTTTCAAAATAGAATCGTCAATTTTAGAATCCATTATGCGCCGCCGTTTCAACAATGAACCTTTCCAGAATCAGCCTTCCCTTTTCCACCGAATCAAGGCTGATAATGTCCCGGTCGGCCCCTTCCCTGCCCAGGGCTATTCCCATGGACAGGGCGGGTATGTCTTCGCAGGTAAAAAACGACGCCGGATCCGCGCCGTTTTCTTCGGTAATTTTTATCCTCTGCTCACGGGTCAGCTTCCTCAGTATCTCAAAAAGCTCCAGGCTCTTTTCAGGTTTCCCCGAAGGGATAAAGGAAAGCAGCTCTGTTTCGGTTTTAAGATTCGCCGTCTCGCCGATCTTCCCCGCGGTGGCCTTCACGGCGTTTACCGCCATGTCAAGAAGCGAGCCTTCGCTGGACTCGATCTCCAGTTCCAGCACGCCTTCCTGGGGGCTGAGGCCGTAAACGGTCAGCGCCTCAAGACGGCGGATAAACATGGTCGTTTTTCCTTCGGTATCCCAGGCGATACCCAGGAGGGTTCGGGCGGTGTCTATCAGGGTTTCGGTCACTTTGTTGGACGGTGCCGGATTCGGCTCGCCGGAAACGGTTATTTTCAGGCGATAGGAACCGATTGAATGGATGATGCGGTCCAGCGAAAGCCCCCGCACCCCGATAGCGGCAAAGGGCCGGTCGCGCCGGCTGTCCAAAAGCGGGCCGAAGCTGATGTTGGGATCGTCCAGGGATTTGGCGGTAAACAGGAGCAGCAGATCCCGCCGGGGAAGGAAAGCGCCGCTCTGGCAGTTCTCCGCGACGGACAAAAGCGCCGCGGTTCCCAGGCTGTCGGAAAGCCCCGCGCCGGCGGCGGTTTCCGCGTCCAGCCGGGCGAGGGATTTGGCCGGATGCCAGCGTTTGGAGCCAAGATCGGTAAAAAGCAGTATCGGCGCCTCGTCATTGGCTTTTTCCGAGTGCAGCCTGACCAGGATGTCCCCGGAATCGTTCACCTCGGGCAGCAGCGACAGGCTTTTCAGGCGTTCCAGCACAAAAGCCGCCCTCGGCTCTTCGGCCACTTCGGGGGAAGGCAGCTCCGCCAGGCGTATTGTGTCCGCGAGCAGCCGGTCGGTCAGGCGCGAGGAGTTTTTCGCGGAAGGCTTGAACGCCTTCGCCGCCTTCCCAAAAAGCGCGTCCGCCGCCAGGAATAGTAGTTTTTTAACCGAGAAAGCCATTTACCGCCCCTGCCCCCATTATAACACAAAAAAGGGCGATTGAGAAGAATAGTGGCTGCCGTCCCAGGGACTGTGGGCTTGTGGATTATCTTCCTGCGGAGCTTGAACAAAAACTCCGTAATGATAGAATAAAAAGAAACGCCGGAGCTAATTTCAGACCAGGTATGGGTCGGGTTTGAGACGGCTGCCGGTAACAATTCAAAGGAGGCTTGATTTTATGAAAAAGAGGGTGGGAAAACGGCGTTACCTTTCGATAAAAGTAAATTTTTTTATTTTTTCACTTGTTTTTTTTCTGCTTATTCTCACGGGCGGAACCGGAGCGTTTTTTCTTTCCATGGGGCAGATCATCCGGTCTAATCTGGATCAGGAGCTTGCCCGCATGCTGGAAACCAGGCGGCTGAGACTGGAAGCATCGGTGAATTCGGAGATCGCTATAGCCATCAAGATGGCAGGTTCCCCGCTGATTCAGCGGTATTTTCTGGACCCCGGCAACCCCGTACTGGAGGCGCTTGCCCTTGAGGAGATTGCCGGGTACCGCCGGGCCTTTGCCGGTAATTCGGTTTTTTGGGTCAACGATATCGACAAACGATTCTATTCCGATGACGCCTACAGTTATACGGTTGATCCCGATAATCCGGCTGATTATTGGTATAAGATGACCCTCTATGAAACCGAAGTTTACAACTTCAATATCAATTACAACGAAAATATTAACAAAACCCTGCTCTGGATCAACGCGCCGGTTTTTGACAATGGAAAACCTACAGGCATGCTGGGAACCGGCATTGATCTCACCGGTTTTATCGATTCCGTCTATACCGGTTTTGATGCCAACTCCGTAGACCTTTATCTGTTTAACGATCTTGATGAAATAACCGGCGCCCTGGACAGTACGCTGGTGTTGAATAAAAAAACCGTCACCGAACATCTGGGAGAGGAAGGCGGCAAAATTGCCGGCGCCGCCAGGACCCTGGGCGAAACAGAAGTCAAAACATTCCGCTACGCCCGGGGGCAGGCGGCGGTGATCCGTGTTCCCCGGCTCAACTGGTATATGGCCGCGTTCATGCCCTTTACTTTTTCCATGTACTTCAATACAACCATGACCGTTCTCTTCTTCGCCATGCTGACTGTGATATTGCTGGTGTTCGTCATATCCAACCTCTATATTGCAAAGATCCTCAAACCCCTTAAATTTATGGTAAAACTGCTGTCGGAGATTTCCGTTGATTGGGATTTGACCAGGCGGCTGGATATTCATAACAGGGATGAATTCGGCGAGCTGTCGGAATTTCTTAACCGCACGTTTGAGAAGATGAAGGAGCTTATCGGCCTTATCAAGACCGAAGCCGTGTCCCTCTCGTCAACCGGAACAAAACTTACACTGAACATGGCGAAAACACGGGCGGCGGTTGACGAGATCAGTTCCCATATTCAGAACATGCAGGGACAGATAAACAGCCAGGCCATAGGAGTAAGCGAATCCGGCGGCGCCATGGAACGGATCACGAAAAGCCTGGAAAAGCTCAATGAACATATCAACGAACAGGCGGACAGCGTAACCCAATCATCGGCGGCTATAGAAGAAATGCTGGCCAATATCCATTCGGTAACCGGAACCCTGGTAAACAATGCCGGCAATGTGGCCACCCTCGCCGAATCATCCGAATCCGGCAAAACCGGTCTTGGGACTGTTTTTCAGGACATTCAGGAAATCGCCCGGGAATCCGAAGGGCTCCTGGAAATCAACTCGGTAATGCAGAACATCTCAAGCCAGACGAACCTCCTGTCCATGAACGCCGCTATCGAGGCGGCCCACGCGGGGGAGGCGGGCAGGGGTTTCGCCGTAGTGGCCGATGAAATACGGAAACTTGCCGAATCATCAGGGGAGCAGTCCAAGACTATCAGTACGGTGCTTAAAAAAATCAAAACCTCCATTGATACGATTACCGGTTCCACCGGAACAGCGCTTAAGGGTTTTGAAGCCATCGAAGACCGGGTGAAAACCGTGTCCGAGCAGGAGGAACATATCCGCACCGCCATGGAGGAGCAGGAAATAGGAAGCCGCCAGATACTGGATGCGATAAGCCGGTTGAAAAACCTTACCGAACAGGTCAAAAGCGAATCCACCGCCATGGCCCGTACAAGCGAGGATACCCTTAAACAGCAGAGCGGCCTGGAATTGATAAGCGGTGAAGTTGCCCAGGGCATGAATGAGATGATCAAGGGAGCGGAACAGATCAACGCCGCGGTAGTCCTGGTGAACGGCATAAGCGGAGAAAACGAGCGCAACATTGAGGCGCTGAGCAGGGCGGTAGCCGCCTTCAAGGTGGAGTAAGGAAGCCGGCGGCCGGCGGCCAGGGCGATGGTTATATGTCTGGGGCTCACCCTTCTGCGGGGTACAGTGCCGCTTTTTGCCCCGCAAGGCCCCGTCCGGGGGGTAGCGGAGGACCCGAAGGGGCCGGAGCGTAGGGGGGGCGGACAAAAAAGGCGGCGCTGTGCGGACCATGTATGGAAACAGCCCCCCCCTGAATATCGCCGTTATGAATACTTCCCGGAACGCCAAAAACCCGCTATTCTGGTAAGGCATGGATAAACTCATCATCAAGGGCGCCAGGGAGCACAATCTGAAAAACATTGACCTGGAACTGCCCAGGGACAAGCTGATTGTTATTTCGGGGCTTTCAGGGTCGGGGAAGAGTTCCCTGGCTTTTGACACGATTTTTGCCGAGGGGCAGCGGCGCTATGTGGAGAGTCTTTCCGCGTATGCCCGGCAGTTTTTGGGCCGTATGGACAAGCCCGACCTGGATTATATTGAGGGGCTTTCCCCGGCAATTTCCATAGAACAGAAAACAACTCACCGCAATCCCCGCTCCACCGTGGGGACGGTAACTGAAATTTACGATTATTACCGGCTGCTCTACGCCCGGATCGGCATTGCCCACTGCCCTGTCTGCGGCAGGGAGATCAGGGAACAGCCGGTGGATTCGATTATCGAGACGATTATGCAAATGAAGGAGGGGACGAAGATACAGCTTCTGTCGCCGGTGATCCGCGCAAAGAAGGGCGAGCATCAGAAAATTATTGAGGACGCGAGGAAAGCGGGCTTTGCGCGGGCCAGGATCGACGGCGTGCCGGTGAGCCTCGATGAAAATATCAAACTGGACAAGCAAAAAAAGCACGTTATCGAAATTATCGTGGACCGCCTGGTGATAGGGCCGGATATACGTTCCCGCCTGGCGGAATCCGTGGAGACTGCCCTGCAGACTTCGGACGGGCTTATGATGGTTCTGGTCAATCAGGGCGGGAAGGACAGCGAGCAATTTTTCTCGCAGAAAAACGCCTGCCCCGACTGTGGCGTCTCCATTCCTGAATTGCAGCCCCGGCTCTTTTCGTTTAACAACCCTTTCGGCGCCTGCCCGGGCTGTTCCGGTCTTGGGGCCAAGCTGGAATTTGATCCCGACCTGGTGATCCCCAACCGTTCCCTTTCTTTTAACGAAGGCGGCTGCGTTCCCTATAACCCGGACAGCGCCTGGCACCGCAGCCGCTTTGAAAGTCTGGCGAAACATTTTAAATTCAGCCTGAATACGCCTTTTAAGGATCTGCCCAAAAAGGCCTTAAAAGCGATCCTCTACGGCAGCGATGAAAGTATCGACGTACATTATGAAAACAGGGACCGGACCGGCTATTTTGATTATAATACCCGCTTTCCCGGCGTGCTGGAAGATCTGAAACGCCGCTACCTTGAAACCCAGTCGCCGGGCATCAAGGAATGGCTTGAAAAGTTTATGAGTCAGAAGCCCTGCGAGGACTGCGGCGGCAGGCGGCTTAAACCGGAGGTGTTGGGCGTTACCGTGGGCGGCAAAAACATTTGGGAGCTTTCGAGTCTTTCGGTAGCGGATTCGCTCAAGTTTTTTGAAAATGTAAAATTCAACAAGAGTGAAAAAAAAATCTCCCATCAAATTTTGAAGGAGATAAACGCCCGCCTTGGTTTTATGAAAAACGTGGGGCTTGATTACCTCAGCCTGGAGCGGAAAGCGGCAACCCTCTCAGGCGGCGAGGCTCAGCGTATCAGGCTGGCGACCCAAATCGGTTCAAGCCTCGTGGGAGTGCTCTACATTCTTGACGAGCCTTCCATCGGCCTTCACCAGCGGGACAACCAGCGGCTTATCGACACGCTGCTGTACCTGCGCGACCTGGGCAATACCCTCATCGTGGTGGAGCATGACGAGCAGACCCTGCGTACCGCCGATTATATCGTTGATCTGGGACCGGGCGCAGGCATACACGGCGGACATGTAATTGCCCGGGGCAGTCCCGAAGATGTGATGAAGACCCCCGGGAGTCTTACCGGACAGTATCTGGCGGGCGCCCTCACCATGGATATTCCCGCGAAGCGGCGGCAGGGGAACGGCAATTTCATCAAACTAAAAGGAGTTTCAGAACATAATCTGAAAAATATCAATGTTGAGATTCCCCTGGGGGTTTTTACCTGCATTACCGGCGTTTCCGGATCGGGAAAATCGACTCTGCTTTCCGATGTGCTTTACCCGGCGCTGGCAAACCGGATTTACGGTTCCAACCGTACCGAGGGGGCATATAAAAAAATTGAAGGCGATGAATTTATCGACAAGGTGATCGATATCGATCAGAGTCCCATAGGGAGGACGCCGCGATCCAACCCAATAACCTATGTGGAGGGCTTCACCGCGATCAGGGACCTTTTTGCCAGGCTGCCCGACGCCAGGGTGCGGGGTTATAAGCCGGGGCGTTTTTCGTTTAATGTCCGGGGCGGGAGATGTGAAAACTGTCAGGGGGACGGGAACATCAGGATCGAGATGAACTTTCTGCCCGACGTGTATATTACCTGTGATGTGTGCCAGGGCCGGCGTTTCAACCGGGAAACTTTGGAGATACGCTACAAAGGCAAGAACATCGCCGATGTGCTGGACATGACTATTGAGGAAGCGGCGGAATTTTTCGCATCCATTCCGCCGATTGCCCGAAAAATGGATACCCTGCTTTCGGTGGGGCTTGGTTATGTGAAGCTCGGGCAATCGGCGCTGACCCTTTCCGGCGGTGAGGCCCAGCGGGTAAAGCTGGCCCTTGAGCTTTCAAAGCGTTCCACCGGCAGGACGCTGTACATCCTGGACGAACCCACCACGGGGCTTCACTTTGCCGATGTAAAGCAGCTTATGGCGGTGATCCAGCGTCTGGCAGGCCAGGGGAATACGGTGATTATGATCGAGCATAACCTTGATGTGCTGCTGCAGGCGGATTATCTTATTGATCTGGGACCCGAAGGCGGCGACCGCGGCGGCGAGGTGATATTTACCGGCGCTCCGGAGGAAGCGGCCCGTTGCGCGGCTTCCTACACGGGAACCTACATCAAGACAATGCTGGAGCGGAACGCGCGGCGGGGCAGCGCCGGGCGCCAATAGCCTCCCGCGAAACAGTTTCCCGCGGTTCGCCGGGCGCTTTGCCCGGCCCTAATATTTGGAGGTGTCGGCGGCCTGCCGCCATTGTTCCGGTTTCAGGCCCGAATTCGGTTTAGCCGTTTTCAGGGACATTTATTCGAAAGTCTGGTTTAATACCCCGGAGTTCTGCTCCGCGGAGGCTTATGACAAAATTCTGATTTTTGTATGTATTTTGCTCAATTTGAGCCTATAGTGCGTAACATGAATTACTTACTTGAATTTCTCTCTTTCCGGGACTAGAATAAAGGTATCCTACCTATTATCGAGGGAAAAGAATGGCTGAAAAAAACATGGTTATGATTGACGGTAACAACGCGGCGGCTTATGTGGCCCACGCGCTGAGTGAGGTAATCGCGATTTACCCGATTACCCCTTCCAGTCCGATGGGTGAGTTTTCGGATGAATTTTCCGCCCAGGGGCGCAAAAATCTGTGGGGAACCATCCCTGAGGTTGTGGAAATGCAGTCCGAAGCGGGGGCCGCGGGGGCGGTGCACGGGGCTTTGACCACCGGCGCGCTTTCAACCACTTTTACCGCTTCCCAGGGGCTGCTGCTTATGATCCCCAATATGTACAAGATCGCCGGTGAGCTGACTTCCACGGTGTTCCATATCGCCGCGCGGGCGCTGGCTACTTCCAGCCTTTCGATTTTTGGCGATCATCAGGACGTGATGGCCTGCCGCCAGACTGGCTGGGCAATGCTCTCTTCCAACAATGTGCAGGAAGTGATGGACCTGGCCCTTATCGCCCACGCCGCCACCCTGCGCGCGCGCGTGCCCTTCCTCCACTTCTTTGACGGTTTCCGCACGAGCCATGAGCTGCAAAAAATCGAGGAGATTTCCTACGAGGTGATGCGCCGGATGATCGATGATGAAATGGTGCGCGCCCACCGTCTGCGGGGCCTTACTCCGGAGAATCCCTCGATCAGGGGCACGGCCCAAAACCCGGACACCTATTTCCAGGGCCGTGAAGGAGTGAACAAGTACTACGAAAAAGTACCGGAAATCGTGCAGGCCGAGATGGACAAATACGCCGGGCTCAGCGGGCGGGCCTATCATGTGTTTGATTACCACGGGGCGAAAGACGCCGGGCGGGTGATCGTCATCATGGGTTCCGGGGCGGATACCTGCGAAGAAACCGTGGATTATTTGAACAGTAAGGGCGAAAAAGTCGGCTTGATCAAAGTGCGGCTCTACAGGCCCTTTGACGCGGAGCTTTTTGTAAAAGCCCTGCCCGCCACGGTAAAGGCCATCGCCGTTCTGGACCGCACCAAGGATCCGGGCGCCCTGGGCGAGCCGCTCTGCGAAGACGTGATCAGCGCCTGCGGGCTTATCACCCAGCGGGAAAAGGCCCCCTGGACGCAGCCCCCCCGGATCATCGGCGGCCGCTATGGTCTCGGTTCCAAGGAATTCACCCCCGCCATGGTCAAGGCCGTTTACGATAACCTTTCGGGCAGGCAAATCGAAAACTTCGTCGTGGGTATTAAAGACGATGTGCTGGACAAGAGCCTGGATTATGATGAACACTTTGTGCTGGCCGAAGAGGGCATGAACGAGGCGATGTTCTACGGCCTCGGTTCGGACGGCACGGTGGGCGCGAACAAAAACTCGATCAAAATCATCGGCGACGCAAAACCGGAGCTTAACGCCCAGGCCTATTTCTCTTACGACTCCAAAAAATCGGGAGGTTTCACCGTTTCGCACCTGCGTTTCGGCAAGGGCGCCATCCGGCGGCCCTACCTTATCACCAAGGCGGATTTCCTGGCCTGCCACAAATTCTCCTATATGGAAACCTACGACATGCTGGCCAATATCAAAGAAGGCGGTACCTTCCTGCTCAACAGTCCCTTTAAGGCGGCCGATATCTGGAAAGAAATTCCGGTGGAAGCCCAAAAGCGGATCATCGACAAGAAAATAAAGTTCTTCGTGATTGACGCCGCCGAGATTGCCCGCAACAGCGGCATGGGTAACCGGATCAACACGGTCATGCAGGCCGCCTATTTCAAGATTTCAGGCGTGCTGCCCCAGGACGAGGCGGTGAAATACATGAAGAAATTCATCGAGAAGTCCTACGGCAAAAAAGGCGCCGACATAGTCGAGAAAAACTACAAGACCGTTGACGCGGCCCTGCTCGCGGTTGAAGAGGTAAAATATCCTTCCGCAACCGAAGGCGCTATCCACATGAAAAAGCCCTTTGCCGCGGCCAGGGACAACTGGATCAGGGAAGTGCTGGGGACTATGTCGATTCAGGAAGGGGACAAGCTCCCGGTAAGCAAGATTCCCGAAGACGGAACCTTCCCCACCGGTACTACCCAGTACGAAAAGCGCTCCGTGGCCGAGCGGGTGCCTCTCTGGAATCCTGAAGTCTGTATCCAGTGCGGTACCTGTGCGGCGGTTTGTTCCCACGCCTGTATCCGCATGAAGAACCTGAGCGACGGCGAGCTTGCAAAAGCCCCCAGGGGCTTCAAGGCCGCCGCCGTCAAACCCAAGCCGATAGAGGGCAAAAAAGCGGCCCTGGTCATTTCCGCCGAGGACTGCATGGAATGCGGCGTGTGTATCAACGCCTGCCCGGTCTCCAAAGACCAGAGCAAGCCCTGCGCCTTGTCATGGAAATCCTATTCCGATGATCCGGAATACCACGCCGAACAGGTGGCTGTCTGGGATTACTTCCAGGGCCTGCCCGAAACTCCGGCGGCGGAACTCAACCTTGGCACCACCAAGGGCCTTGCCTACAAGCGGCCCCTCTTTGAATTCTCCGGCGCCTGCGGCGGCTGCGGTGAAACTCCCTACGTAAAACTCCTCTCCCAGCTTTTCGGCGACCGGGCGGTTATCGCCAATGCCACCGGCTGTTCCTCGATCTACGGCGGGAACCTGCCCACCACCCCCTACTGCAAGCGCTCTGACGGCCGCGGGCCGGTCTGGTCCAACAGCCTCTTTGAGGACGCAGCTGAATTCGGCATGGGAATGAGGCTTACCAGCGACAAGCTGGCCGTACACGCCGGGGAAATGGCCGCCAGGGCCAGGGGCGAAGGTATTTGCGCCGACCTCCTCGACAAGATACTCGCCAACACCCAGGCCGATGACGCCGCGATTGAAGAGCAGCGCAAAAACGTGGACGAGCTGAAAGCCGTCCTCAAGGCAGAGTCCAGGCCTACCGCCAAAATGCTTCTCTCTCTGGCCGACTACTTCATCAAGCGCTCGGTGTGGATACTGGGCGGCGACGGCTGGGGCTATGACATCGGTTACGGCGGCCTTGACCATGTCATCGCCTCGGGCCGGAATGTGAACCTTTTGGTGATGGACACCGAAGTTTACTCCAACACCGGCGGTCAGATGTCCAAGGCTACCCCGGTAGGAGCGATTGCCAAGTTCGCAGCGGCGGGCAAGGACATCACCAAGAAGGACCTGGGCGCAATGGCCATCAGCTACGGCTATGTGTATACCGCCAAGATCTCAATGGGCGCGAACATGGCCCAGACAATCAAGGCCTTCCGCGAAGCGGAATCCTATGACGGCCCTTCAATCATCATCGCCTACTCCCACTGTATCAACCACGGTATTGATATGTCGAAAGGACTGGAACAGGGCAAGGCGGCGGTTACCTGCGGTCTCTGGCCCCTGTACCGCTACGATCCGCGCCTCAAAGCCGAAGGCAAGAATCCCTTCCAGCTTGACTCCAGGGATCCGGCCACGAGCCTTGAGGACTTTATGTACAAGGAAGTCCGCTTCAAGAGCCTCAAAGCAGCCAGCCCAGACCGCGCAGACGCGCTCCTCGCCAAAGCGAAAGCCCAGGCCGAGCGGGTGTGGAAGGAGTACAAGTATTTGGCTGAAAGGCCGTTCTAGGAGCCTGTGGGACTTGTGGGTTTTTGCGGCCTTTGACCGCAAAAACCCCCGATTTTCGGGCTCCTTTGGGAGTCTGCAAGGTAGAAAATGCACAAAATCGTGCATTTTCTTTATCATTTGGGCTAAAGCCCCACAGACTCCTTGGCTATTTCCCGCATATCTCTCTCAATGACGATCCTGTTAAGACAAAAGATATGATGGCCGGGAAAGGCGTCAGTTTTTCACAGATCGACGCGGCGTACCCGCTTTCAGGGCCGGACGGCATTACCCTCGGCGTTCAATACGTACTGAAATCCCTGCAGTGGGCCAAACTTGCGGGATGTCCCAACATTGCGACAACCGACGGTAGGAAGAACGGTACAGCCCGCCGGAAAGACCCTGGATGAATTGCGAAGTAACTCGATAAAGAATATCGGCGAGGCTGCCGGCTACGCCCAGAAACACGGCGTAAAGTTGGCAATTGAGGTGATAAACCGCTACGAAACCTATTTTGCCAACACCCTGGAAAAGGCGTATTCTCTTGTTAATGATATAGGACACCCGGCGGTCGGCGTTATGGCGGATCTCTTTCACATGAGCATAGAAGAGGGCAGTTTACCGAGAGCCTCTTTATGGCGGCGGACAAACTTCTGCACGTGCATATCGCTGACAATACACGGGAGCCGGCGGGCTTTGGACACACCGATTTCAAAGAGATTCTGAGGATACTAAAAAAAATCAGGTACAACGGTTCGCTTACAATGGAGTTTATGTACCGTCTTGCCGATCCCTACAGCTCGAAAGCGGTAAAGACCGAGGCCGGCCTGATGGACAGATATGCAAAACAGTCTATTGATTTTATCAAAATGGCGGAGCGCGGCATAGCTTCCGGGTAGCTGTATTTTCCAATATAGCCCTTGGTTTCAAACGCCGTTTTTGCTATGATAAACCATGAGTAACGGCGCGGAAAACCTTCCTCCTTACCTTGAGATTCTCAATCCTGAGCAGCGGCAGGCGGTGTTCCATACCGGTAAGCCGCTGTTGATTTTGGCCGGAGCCGGTTCGGGGAAGACCAGGGTGATTACCACGAAAATCGCCTGGCTTATCAGGGAAAAGGGCCTTAATCCCCGGTCCATTCTGGCGGTGACTTTTACCAACAAGGCGGCGCGGGAAATGGCTGAGCGGGCCAGGCTGATTGACGAGCGGGCCGGGGATGCCATGCTGCGGACTTTTCACTCTTTCGGGGCGTGGTTTCTCAGGCGCTACGGAAACCTTGCGGGCCTGGATTCGGGCTTTGTGATTTACGACAATGACGACACGCTTTCTCTGCTTTCCAGCATTATGAACGATTCCCCCAAGGCGGAGCTGAAACAGATTGCCTACGATATTGCCCGCGCCAAGGATTATTTTCTTTCCCCTGGTGACGCGGCTTTGTCAATCATTGACAGACGTAAAAAGTTCCGGAGCCTCTACGCCCAATACGAAGAGAAGATGACGCGGATCGGCAATGTGGATTTCGGGGACCTTATCAAAAAGCCGGTTGAGATTCTGCGCAAAGAGCCCGATGTGGCCCGGCGCTTTCGGGAACGTTTCGCGGTGATCATGGTGGACGAGTATCAGGACGCCAACGTGGCCCAGTTCGAGTTGCTCAAGGAACTGTGCGGTCCGGGCGTTTATGTCTGCGTGGTAGGCGACGACGACCAGTCTATCTACCGTTTCCGGGGCGCGGAGGTGAAGAACATACTGGAATTTCCCGACCGCTTCCCCGGCACGGAGATCATCCGGCTGGAACGCAACTACCGTTCCACCGCGCCTATCCTCAGCGCCGCCTCTTCGGTGGTGGATCACAACCGCGGCCGTTTGGGTAAAATCCTCAAGGCAGAGCGGAGCGGGGGGAGACTTCCGGCGCTTGTTTTTTTGCCGGATCAGGACGAGGAAGCGGCCTTCTGTGCGACCCTGATCGCGAATATGGCGGCAGAAACCGCCTCCTGGTCCGACTGGGCGGTACTGTACCGGATCAACGCCCAGTCACTGAGCTTTGAAACCGAGTTTCTCCGCAAGGGTATCCCTTACAAGCTGGTAGGTTCCCTCAAGTTCTACGAGCGGGAGGAGATTAAGGACGCCCTGGCCCTGCTTTCTTTTTTGGTGAATCCCCGCGACGAGGTCGCTTTCCGCCGCATGGTGAACAAGCCTGCCCGCGGGCTTGGGCCGGTAAAAGTGGACCGGATTATTGAGGAGAGCGCGCTCTGCGGCGGCGATCTTGCCGAGGCGGCGCGGCGCGTAGCGCCGGAGTACAGTTCCAAGGCCCGCTCCGGACTGGAAATTTTTCTCAAGGTTATTGAGGACGGGCGGGCCGCTCTGGAAAAACCGGCCCTTACCGAAAACACGGAGACGAAACAGCCCTCCAAAAAGCGGCGCTCATCCAAAGATCGGGAGGGGCTGGTTTCAGGCGAAGGGCTTTCGATCTGTGTGGCGCGGCTCGTCAAAGATTCAGGAATTGCCGAGTATCACCAGATGAAGGATGAGATAGCGGGGAACCAGCGGCTCAACAATTTGCAGGAACTGGTGAACGCCGCCAGCCTTTACGCCCTGAGCCGGAAAGGGCTGCTGGAATTTCTTGAGCATATAGAACTGGACCGTTCCATTGAGGACCGGAGCAAAGATTCCTCCGCCGAAAACAACGCGGTTACGCTCATCACTTTTCACAATACCAAGGGCCTTGAATTCCGGCGTGTCATTATGACCGGTCTTGAACAGGGGGTCTTTCCCAGGGAAGATAAAAGGGGTGAGGAACTGGAAGAGGAGCGGCGGCTTTTTTACGTGGGCGCTACCAGAGCCATGGATGAATTGTACTTGTGTTCCTGCGCCCTGCGCCGGATATTTGGCAGGCCCACGCCGCTGGAACCTTCCCTGTTTCTGCGGGAGATTGACAAAAGCGGCCTGCGGATCATCGGTAAGGCCCCCTACGGCTTTGGCGGCGCGTCCTCCGCCCGGGGACGGGGCGGCTTGTACGGCAAAGGCGGCATGGTCTCTTCTGCCGGCGGGCGGGCCGGCGGACGCCGAAAAAGCGGGGCCGAAACCCGGTCCGGATGGCGGCGGGGAGAGCGGCTTTTTCACGACGATTACGGTTATGGCTCGGTGATGGAAGTGCGGGATGGAAAGGAGGGGCCGGTGGTACGGGTGCGTTTTGAAACCGGAAAAGAACTGCGTTTTCTAAGCGGGCATCAGGGATCGGGGTTTGTAAAAATCAGTGATGAATGAAGAACAGGATAATTCGTCGGGCGAATTTGCCCTCCTGCGTCTGGCGCCCGAAGTGCTCCGAGCCAGGGATTTCCGCCTTTACACCAGGGGCGGAAGGCGGCTGGTGGATCTCTGGCTGAACGGCGGCGCGGCGGTGCTGGGGCACACGCCTCATTTGTTGCTGCGGGAGCTGAAAAACGCCGCGAGCCGGGGCCTTTACGCGCCCTTTCCCCACTTTTTGGAAGGGCGCTTTATCAAAGCCCTGTCCCGGCTTTTCCCCGGTAGAACCTTCCGGTTCTATGCTTCCGCTCCGGCGGCGCTGGAAGCCCTGCTAAAAAAGGGAGAAGCCGGTCTCTGGCGGCCTTTTCTCGATCCGGGCATGCCTTTGGCGGCAGCGGCGGACGCGCCTCCGGTTTTGATCCCCGTGCTGCCGGGCATTCAGGGCTGGCGCGGCGGCCTGCCCCAGGGACTCTGCGCGCTTGCCGTTGATTCAGCCAATCCAATACGTGAAAATACAAGCCCTGAAAATACTATAATTCCGGACGCCGCTTCTCTCCCCGCAGGTGATTTTCTCTCTCCGGTACTGCTGGCTGTGGCCGCCCGCGGTGTGTACGACCTTATCGCCGCCGCGCCGGAACGGGGAAACCTTTCATTGCCGCGCGTAACAAAAGCCCTCAATGACAGGAACAGCCCCTGGCAGCGCCGGGGCATCTATCTTGGCCTCAGGGAGGACTGCGGCCTCCGCGCCGAAACCGGCCCTGAAGTCTGGGCTATCCTGTTCCGGCGTTTCCTTGACGCGGGCTTTCTCCTTCCCCCAATTCCGGAACATCCCCCGATCCTCCCCGGCGTTCTTTCCCCCGGAGAGGAGGCGAAACTGGCCGAAGTCTTGCAATTCAGGCCCTAAGTCGCGATACTAAAACCATGGATTCGGGACAAATGGTTTTTATGTTCAGCCGTCTGATTTTGGGGGCGCTGGCGGCCTTTTTTGCGATTATGCTCTGGTCCAAAACGCGGGACGCGGCATGGATGCTTTTGATAATCGGGGCTATTGCCGCGTATATCGAAACCGTTTATGCCGTTTTGAATTTGTTCGGCATTGCCGGGAAACTGACCCTGTTTATCGGCTCGCTTCCCCTGCCGGCCATTCTGTTGCCCGCTTTGCACAGTTGTTTTTTTATCGCCGCTTTTTTGATTATGGCAGTAAGACGTTATTGCTGCCGTTAAATTCTTTTGGAGGGTTAAATGAAAGCCTTGATCATCGGCATTGTGATTATCGCCGCCGCGGTTTTTACGATTCTGCCGCCTGAAAGAACCGGCTTCGGACTTGGCTGGGGAAGCGACATACTCGCCTTTCTCCGGGGCGGCCTGCCGGTCGCCGCCATTGTTATCGGCCTTATAGCCGCTTTTATCGGTGTCGCCGACATGAAGGATCGGGCGGAAGCAAAGAAAGAGGAAGCCGGAGGAGGAGAATAGTGCCTCTTGAAAAAGCCGAAGGGGTTATTTTTGACATGGACGGAGTACTCACCGATTCGGAGTGGTTCATTGCCGAGGCGGGGCGGCTGATGTTTCAGGAGACCCACGGTACGGAGGTGAGGCACGAAGATTTTCTTCCTTTTGTGGGGCTTGGGGAAAACCGCTTTCTTGGCGGGGTGGCCGAAAAATACGGGATCGCCGCCTTTGACATTGAGCGGGATAAGGCCCGAACCTACGCGATTTATACGGATATCATCAAGGGAAAACTCAAACCTCTGCCCGGAGCTGTGGAATTTGTCCGACGCTGCCGTGAGCTGGGTTTCAAAACCGCCCTGGCCACCAGCACCGACTATGTCAAAATGACGGCAAGCCTGAGGGAAATAGGCCTGACCGATGAAGGCGGCGAAACGGGCGGCGGTTTTTTCGACGCTACGGTCAACGGCCTTGAAGTGGCGCGGCGTAAGCCTTTCTCCGATATTTTTCTGGAAGCCGCCCGCAGGATCGGCGCCGCACCGGAACGCTGCTGGGTGGTGGAGGACTCCGTAGGGGGAATTGCCGCCGCCAAAGCCGCGGGGATGCGCTGCCTTGCCCTGCTCACCACTTTCCCCGAAGCGGAAATTAGACAGAGCGGACCTGATATTGTCATACGGGATCTTTCCTGCATCGGGCCGGAGGAATTGTAGGCGCAGCCAATCCCTATTCTCTGCGCTCGATCCTTGCGCCCAGTCCCGAAAGGCGTTCCACCAGATTTTCGTAGCCCCGTTCTACCTGGTACACGTTGCGAATAACGCTTTTGCCTTCGGCGCACAGGGCGGCAATGATCATTGCCATACCGGCGCGGACATCGGGGCTGATAAGTTCCGAGCCGTGGAGTTTTGCGGGACCGGAAATAACGGCCCGGTGGGGATCGCATAACACGATACGCGCGCCCATGGTGATGAGTTTGTCCACAAAAAACATCCGCGATTCGTACATCTTTTCATGGATTAAAACCGTTCCCTTTACCTGGGTGGCCACCACGATGACAATGCTGATAAGGTCGGGCGGGAAGCCCGGCCAGGGGGCGTCGTCAATTTTGGGAATCATGCCGCCGAGATCGCAGTTTACTTCCAGGGGCTGGCTTTTGGGCACATGAATGATCGTTCCCTCGTGCGCCCAGGAAATGCCGAGTTTGCCGAAGGCGATCTTTGCGGGCCGCATATCCTGGATACGCGCGCCTTCAATGTGCAGATCGCCGCCGGTCGCCGCCGCCAGCCCGATAAATGAACCGACTTCCATGAAATCGGCGCCTATTTCAAAATCACAGCCGGAGAGCTTTTCCACCCCTGTGATGGTGAGGATGTTGGAACCGATGCCTTCAATATGTGCGCCCATGGAGACCAGCATTCGGCAGAGGTCCTGCACGTGCGGCTCGCCGGCGGCGTTGCTGATGACGCTTTTGCCCTTTGCCAGAACCGCCGCCATGACCGCGTTTTCCGTACCGGTTACCGAGGCTTCGTCAAGGAAGATGTCCGCGCCGCGCAGCTTTCTTGCGCTGAAGGTAAAAGCGCCGCCGGTTTTGACTTTCGCGCCCAGTTCGGTGAGGGCCAGAAAGTGCGTGTCCAGCCGCCGCCGCCCGATAACGTCCCCGCCGGGCGGGGGCAGCACCACCTTGCCCGTCCTGGCCAGCATAGGACCGGCGAAAAGAATCGAGGCTCTGATCTTTTTGGCCTGGGCCTGAGGTATCTCCGAAGACTTGATGTCCCGCAGCAACAGGAGCCAGGCGTTGCGGTCCAGGGCCTTCACCTCCCCGCCGAGAGCGGTGTAAACCTCAAGCATCACCTGCACATCTTCAATATCGGGAATATTCCGTAGAATTACCGGCTCGTCGGTCAGAAGGGCGGCGGCGATACAGGGCAGCGCGGCGTTCTTGTTGCCGCTGGCCTTGACAGTCCCATTCAAGGGCGCCTCACCGTTAATCAGATACTCACTCATAAAATGAATGTAACGGCGCCGGGCCCGCCTGTCAATGTAATGCATTCCCTTTTCGCCCTGTTGAATATTATAAAGATTTGTAGGATTATTAGGTGTTCATACTTTATTAAGGAGGAGACATGAAAACTCTCAAAATTATCTGTCTGGTCCTGGCTGCCTGTGTTCTGGTACTGCCGGCTTTTGCCGGGGGTGGCAGGGACGCCGCGGGGGACGTGATCAAAATCGGGGTCTTTGAACCGATGACCGGGGCGAATGCCGCAGGCGGCGCAATGGAGGTCGAGGGGATCAGACTTGCCAATGAGCTTAATCCCACGGTTACGGTAGGAGGGAAAACCTACAAGGTGGAGCTGATTGTGGCAGACAACAAGTCCGACAAGGTTGAGGCCGCCACCGCGGTTCAGCGGCTTATCGACGGGGACAAGGTTCGGGTGCTCCTCGGTTCATGGGGTTCCTCGCTGGCAATGGCCGGCGGCGAAGTGGCCCGTGACGCGAGAATTCCCGTAATCGGCCTTTCCTGCACGAATCCGCTGGTAACCGCCGGGAATGACTACTACTTCCGGGTGTGCTTTATCGATCCTTTCCAGGGAGTGGTGATGTCCAATTACGCCTTCAACGATCTGAAAGCCAAGACCTCGGTTATCGTACAGGAAGTTTCCAACGACTATTCGGTCGGGCTGGCGAAATTCTATTCCGACAATTTCAAGAAGCTCACCGGAAACCCCAATGCGATCCTCGCCACAGTTAATTACAACACCGGGGATCAGGATTTCAGCGCCCAGCTTACCACCATCCGCAACCTCAATCCCGACGTGATCTTCGCGCCGGGGAACTACACCGAGTCGGCGCTGGTGATGAAGCAGGCCCGCGAGCTGGGGATCAATGTCCCGATCATCGGCGGCGATACCTGGGAGACTCCGGAATTTATCGATGTAGGCCGGGAGCGTGTTGAAGGGGCGGTGTTCTCCACTTTCTTTGCCTCCGAATACGCCGGTACTCCGGAAGCGAAAACATTTCTTGACGAGTACCGCAAGCGCTACAACAAGGAACCCGCGGCGGTAACCGCCCTTGGGTATGACGGCTATCTGGTTGCCCTGGACGCAATCAGGCGGGCCGGTTCCATCGAACCGCAGAAAATACGGGACGCCATCGCGGTAACGAAAGGTTTTGTGGGCGCGGCGGGTACGGTTACTTTGGACGAGAACGGCGACGCCACCAAGAGCGCTTTTATCAAAGCGGTTGAGGGCGGCAAGTTTGTGTTCAAGACCGTTGTCAATCCTTAGTAATTAACGGAGGGCAGGGTGTTTATCGATCAATTTTTGCAGTATTTGTCTAACGCCCTGTCTTTGGGGAGCCTGTACGCCCTGATAGCCATCGGCTATACCATGGTGTACGGGATCCTCAGGCTCATCAATTTTGCCCACGGCGATGTGTTCATGCTGGGGGCTTATATCGCCTTTTATTGCGTTACCCTCGCGTTCATGCCCTGGTGGGCCGGTTTTATAGTGGCCCTTGGCCTTACAGGGCTCTTCGGTGTCGGGCTTGAGCGGGCGGCTTACCGTCCCTTGCGCCATTCGCCGAAGATCTCGATTATGATCAGCGCCATCGGCGCTTCTTTTCTGATGGAGAATCTTGCCACAGTGATCTTCGGCGGCAGGCCCAAGGGCTTTCCGGTGCCGGATATGTTTAACAAGGTGGTGAAAATCGGCTCGGTTTCGGTAGTGAACGTGAGTCTCGTTATTCCGGTATTAACCGCCGCGCTCCTCACCGTTCTGCTCATTATTGTTCACAAGACAAAAACCGGCATGGCCATGAGGGCGGTGTCCACCGATTTGGCGGCGGCGCGGCTCATGGCCATTGACGTTAATAAAATAGTTTCATTTACCTTCGGAACCGGCTCGGTGTTGGCCGCCATCGGCGGGGTCATGTGGTCCTTCAAATACCCCCAGCTTAATCCCACCATGGGGATGATCCCCGGCCTCAAGTGCTTTATCGCGGCGGTCATAGGCGGCATCGGCAATATCTCCGGCGCGGTCCTGGGGGGGCTGCTTTTGGGCTTCATTGAGATCATGGTCATTGCCGCGCTGCCTACATTAACCGGCTACCGCGACGCCTTTGCCTTTGTGCTGCTCATCGTTGTGCTGCTGGTAAAACCATCGGGGCTTTTGGGCAAGAATCAAGTTGAGAAGGTGTAGGCGGACGGTATGATTCTTGAGAAAAAGCAAAAACGAATCCTGACCATTGCCGCGCTGGCGCTTATCGTTGCCATTGTATTTATCGCCGACAACGCTTTCAGTTCCTTTACGCGGCGGATATTCAACCTCTGCGGCATTTATATCATTCTTGCCCTTTCACTCAACCTGATTAACGGTTTTACCGGCCTTTTTTCCCTGGGCCACGCGGGTTTTATGGCGCTGGGGGCCTATGTCAGCGCTCTCCTTACCATGAGTCCGGCCCAGAAGGAGATGAACTTTTTCCTGGCCCCGATTATCGCGCCGCTGGCGAATATCCAGCTTCCTTTTATTCCGGCCCTGATTATCGCCGGACTGGCGGCGGGACTGGCGGGCTTTTTAATCGGCGCGCCGGTACTGCGCCTGCGGGACGATTATCTTGCCATCGCCACACTCGGTTTTTCCGAAATTATCCGCGTGGTGATTACCAATTTGCAGCCGGTTACCAACGGCGCTCTGGGTCTCAAGGGACTGCCCCGTTATTCGACAACGTTTATGATCTGGGGCATTGCCGCCCTTTCGGTTGTCTTTATCCTGGCGCTGATCAATTCCGCGTTTGGCAGAACATGCCGCGCCGTGCGGGATAATGAAATCGCCGCGCAGGCCATGGGGATCAACATCGCGAGGGTTAAAATTACCAGTTTTACCATTGCCAGTTTTATGGCGGGCATAGGCGGCGCGCTTCTGGGGCACCTGATGAGTACTATCGATCCCAGGATGTTTGCCTTTAGCCTGACGTATAACATCTTGCTTATCGTGGTGCTGGGGGGAATAGGCAGCGTTTCCGGTTCTATTTTTGCGGCTATTATCGTTACTATTTCAATGGAGGCCCTCCGCTTCCTGGACGGCTCGCTGAATCTTATTTTTATCCGCACCCAGGGTCTGCCGGGTCTGCGCATGGTGGTGTTCAGTATTTTGCTGATGTTAGTCGTCATTTACCGGCAGCAGGGCCTGATGGGAAAAAAAGAATTCTCCTGGGACATGCTTACCGATTTTTCGGCGGCCGCTCTTTTTAAAAAGCGCTCTGCCCGGCGCGGCGCGGGAGGGACGGGGTAATGCTCCTCACCAAATATTTGACAATGCAATTCGGCGGCCTTTCCGCGGTTTCCGATTTTTCAATTACCGTTGAAAACGGCGAAATTGTGGGCCTTATCGGGCCTAACGGCGCCGGAAAGACCACGGTTTTCAATATGATCACCGGCGTTTACGCCCCGACTAAAGGCGAGATTCTGCTGGACGGAAAAAACATCGCCGGTAAACAGCCCCACGCCATAACCGCTGCCGGCATTGCCCGCACTTTTCAGAATATCAGGCTCTTCCATGAAATGACGGTGCTGGAAAACATTCTCGCCGCCTGTTACCTGCGGGAAAGGCCGAATCTGTTTGAGTCGGTGCTGCACCTGCCCGGCTATCTGGGCAAAGAGAAACGTTCCCGCGCTTTTGCCATGGAATTGCTCGATTCTGTCGGCCTCCTCGAAAACGCCGGTGACAACGCGGTTTCGCTGCCCTACGGCAAACAGCGCCGCCTTGAGATTGTCCGCGCCCTTGCCACCGGTCCCAGGATTTTGCTGCTGGATGAACCCGCTGCGGGGATGAATCCCCAGGAGTCTTACGGGCTGATGGACTTTATTGTTTCGGTGCGGGATAGATTTAAAATCTCCGTGCTGCTCATTGAACACCATATGCAGGTAGTGATGGGCATTTGCACACGGCTCTACGTGCTTGATTACGGCATAACCATCGCCGAGGGAAGCCCTGCGGAGATTCAAAAAAACCAGAAAGTAATAGACGCCTACCTGGGGGTTGAGTAATGCTCAAACTTGCGGCCCTTTCGGTTTTTTACGGCGGCATACACGCCCTGCGGGGCATCGACATGGAAGTCCCCGAGGGCAAAATCATCACCCTTATCGGCGCGAACGGCGCGGGCAAAAGTACCATGCTGAACGCCATTGTCGGCCTGGTAAAACCCGCATCGGGAACTATCACCTGGGACGGCGAAGACATTACGCGCAACGATCCGAGGGACATTGTTTCAGGTGGGCTGGTTCTCATTCCCGAAGGCCGCCACGTATTTCCCAACCTCACGGTCGACGAAAACCTTACCCTGGGCGCGTATGCCAGAACGGACAAAGCGGAAATCAAAAAAGACAGGGAGCGCTGCTTTGTGTTTTTCCCCCGCCTGAAGGAACGCATCCGGCAGCACGCCGGAACCCTGAGCGGCGGTGAGCAGCAGATGCTCGCCGTTGCCCGCGGCCTTATGTCCAGCCCCAGGATACTCATGCTCGACGAGCCGAGCCTTGGACTTGCCCCGCTGGTTTCAAAAATGATCTTTGACATCATCCGCGAGATAAACAAAAACGGCACCACCATTCTGCTTGTTGAACAGAACGCCCGCGCAGCCCTTGAGATTTCCGATTACGCTTATGTGCTTGAAACAGGTGAAATCACCGCGCAGAACATCGGCGCGGTTCTGTTAAAAGACGACAAAATTCGCAAGGCGTATCTGGGAGAAGGGCAGTAACCCTATTTTTGTAAGGATATGCGCAAAAATAACTTAACAAGAAGGGGAGGAAACTTTCGTCCACGTTGTTGACCCAATCGCTGATCCACGTATTAAAGGCCGGCTTAAAACTGAGGGACTGGTATATGCGGCTGTCTGAATACAAGTTTTTCACCGGTATGATAGTCAAGGTGACAGTCACCATTTAAAAAAGACGGCCCGCTGCGCAAGGCGCAACGAGCCCAAGGAAAATGAAACTATTCAAGCCAGCGCCGCCCGCGGTGGCTGGGCGGCAAGGGCCAGATTACTGGTTATTCTGCTGGTATGAAAAGAAGGAAAGATACAGATCGTTGACGCCGGACTTGAGGCTTTTCGTCTTGATGTTGGCGTTCTTCACCCCGTAAATCGGCTCACCGAGGGCAAGCGCCGCCCCCGCATCAACGTCAGCTTGCTCGGCGAGCCGCAGGAATTCGTTGAAACCGTGCTTATTCTCGGTATAGAGATAGGCGGTATCTTCCAGCACACCAGCACCAAGAGGAAGAGGAGTCTTAGCAGGATTAGTACTTACCGCCAGTTCTATATACCCCTTGATGCTGCCGCTGTATACCGAACCGTAGCCCGGGCTTGAAGGCCTGACATCAATCAGTTCAATGTCGATGTAGCGCTGGGTCTTGTCGTCGTTATCGGTCTGGATAGGAGCTGAACCCTGGGAGGAACCTCCGACCGCACCAACACCATCCGCGGCCAGCAGGTAACCGCTCGTCAGGATTTTCTTTTTACCCTCCCGCTGGAGTACACTCTCGGCGGGGTCATTACTTCTTGGCGTAGCAACCCCTATTCCAGTCAAAGGTATCGCCACCACCTTTTTCCGGTCATTAAAGTCCACGGCATTAATGGTATTGGCAGAGTTTTTTCTGTTAGTAACATCATCATTCTGTCCCGGGACAGGGCCGTAGGGATAATTGGTGTAATTATTCGGGACATACAGCTCCTCGGCAACCCGAATCTCAAATATTACGCCTTCAAAATCCGTGGTTCCCTGCTTGTCCAGGTGCAGGCGGATGATTGTCGGGGTGGCGGTGCCTGAGGAGGTTTCCTCGGTGGGCTGCGCGCAGGACGCAAAAGCGAATACGAGCGCCAGCGCCAGAGCCGCGGCTCCCCATTTTGCAAAGGTTTTCTTCATGTTCGTTCTCCTTAACGTTACAGGAGAGCGGCTGTTTTTTGCCACCGCAAATCGCCGCCGCCTCCCTTTTTGTATCTACAAGAGGAAAAACGCCCCGTGTCCTGACAGAACCGCAAGACCGTCCGGCCCGTCATCGGGCCCCTCTTTGTAAGCCGCCGCAAGCCGCCCCTTGGGGCGATTACAGCTATAAAGAATATAGATTGTTTTTTTTTTTTGTCAACAATAAGAGCAAAAAAATAATTAAAAAAATAACGGAGCGGCCTTTCTCCGTGGAAAAAGGGGGCGGAGGGGAAAGCGCCGGCTGAACGGCCTTCTTCCCCGGTTTCAGGAACGGGATAGCCAAAAAACCGGCAAAAAAGGGGCTTTAGGGGCTCAAAATCCGGAAAATTCCGGCATTGTTGTTTTTAATCCGGCGGTTCAGGCGCTATACGCCGCCATTGCGCAGGGACCGCCGGAGCTGCGGAATGCCCTGCGCGGCAAAAAAAATGGGACGGAACCGAAAAAGTTGTTCAAACGGCGAACAAGTTACGAAAACGTTCCCCGCCCGGGGGGCAGCGGAGGCCCGGAAACCGCACGCGAAAGCGTGTAGCTGAACAATGCCGCGTGGCCTAGCGCCAATAAAGGCCGCGGTATGCCCGCTAACGCGCGAAGGCTTTAGCCTGAGCAGCGCGCGGCGGACAAAAAATGCGGCGGTGTACGGACCATGTATGGAAACAGCCCCCCCTCCTGATAGTATTGCCCCGAAAAAAACAGGCGCGGTTCAGGAATACAAAAACCGTTCGGCCTCTCTTAAAATGGTTTCAAAATTCGAAAAGCTGATCCTGGTTTCCGGCAGGGAACGGAGGAAAAAGGCGCCGTAGCGTTTTTTGATGAGACGGCCGTCCATTACGGCCACTACGCCGTGGTCGCTGGAGCGGCGCATGAGCCGTCCGAAGCCCTGTTTGAATTTCATCACCGCTTCGGGGAGGGACAGGTCCATGAAGGGGTTGCCGCCGCGCTTTTCCAGCGCTTCGCGGCGGGCCTCAAAGACCGGATCGCTGGGGCTTCTGAAGGGGAGGCGGCAGAGGATCACGAGCCTCAGGGTGTCGCCGGGGGCGTCCACTCCTTCCCAAAAAGAATCGGTGGCGAAAAGGACTGAGCTTTGGTCGTCAAGAAAGGCGCGGAGCAGGCGTGAGCGGTCGTCGTCGCCCTGTCTGAGGCAGCGGATGCCCAGCGCTTCCAGTTCGGGCAGGGCGGCGTTGTAGGCGCTCCTCAGGGACTGGTAGGAGGTAAAAAGGATCAGGGCCGAGCCTCCGGCAATGGCGGCAAGACGGCTCACCGAGGCGTTGATAAAGTCCTGGTAGTATTCTTCGTCGGGCAGGGGCGCGTCTTCAGGGGACGCGAGGAGCACGGCGCTGCCGTAGGGGAAGGGGGAGGGGAAGATGCCAAAGAGGACGGGCCGGTTTTCTACGAGGCCGAGGCCGGAGCGTCCGGCCCAGTAGCTGAAAGCGCCGTTTACCGTGAGGGTGGCCGAAACGCAGACTACGGTTTTGCTGGGCGTGAAAAGGCTTGCCTTGAGGTCCGGGGCAAGTTCAACCGGGCTTTGGGTAAAGGCCGCCCAGGGCTCCCCCCCGCCTGAAAGGCGCTTTTCGATCCACATTACCTCGCCGGGCCGCTCCCGGTATTCAAGGAAAGCGGCGCAGATGCCCGCTATATCGTCAAGGCGGCGGACTACGGCCCTGGTTTCCCAGACCGCGGGGTTGTCCTGCTCCCTGTCGGGGATCTGTTCCAATAGATCGCGGACAAGTTCCGCCAGGCTGAGGATTTTTTTGCGCAGGCTCCGCAGCGGGGGGAAGATCGCCGCCTCTATGACGCCGCTGTCCCTGGCGCTCAGGCGGAATACCCCTTCCATGCCGCAGAGTTCCCGCGCCGGCCCGTCCAGTTCGTCAAGCGCGGCCCGGATTTTTTCGATGGCGGCGTTGGCGGCGTCCAGCCTGTCTCCGGCGGGGAGCATGCTTTCCACGCGGACAAGGAGGCCCCGGCGGTTTTGCCCCCGCCTGCGGTACAGGCGTCCCAGTTGGCGGAAAAGGCCCAGGCGGCTGAATTCTTTGGAAAAAAAGGAAGTGGCCGCCGCCTCTATGGTGTGGGCCTCGTCGATGATTATCCGCGCATAGGGGGGGAGGACTACGGCGCCTTCGTAACCGGCTCCGGCGCGGCGGGCCGCAAGGTCGGCGAAAAGCAGGTGGTGGTTTACCACGATGATCCGGGCGTCCGCCGCCTCTTTCCTCAGGGCAAGTATGAAGCAGCGCTCCCGTTCGGGGCAGCGCAGGCCCATGCACAGTTCCGCGTCCGAACAGACCCGTGACCAGAGGTTTTCCTGGGGGACAAAAGAAAGGTCAGAGCGGCTGCCGGTTATGGTGGTTTCTCCCCATTTGGCAAGGCGTTCCAGCTCCTTGTGTTCGGCCCCGTCCAGGTCCGGCTCGCGAAGGGCGTCGTTCAGGCGGCGGCGGCACAGGTAGTTGCCCCTGCCTTTCAGCAGCACCGCCTTGACTTTTTTGTGCATGGCGGAAGACACAAGGGGGATGTCTTTCTCGAAGAGCTGCTGCTGCAAGGTGATGGTGGCGGTGGAGATCACAATCCGCTCGCCGTTTTCAAGCGCGTAATGCAGGGCCGGCAGAAGGTAGGCGAAAGACTTCCCCACGCCGGTACCCGCCTCGGCAGCGGTCAGGGCGTCTTCGTTAAAGGCCCTTATGACAAGCTTCATCAGATCAAGCTGGGCCTGTCTTGGCTCATAGGACGGAAGCCGCCGGGCAACCTCGCCCCCTTCCATCAGAGCCGTGATAATCCGTTCCGCATTGAGTTTTTTTTGCTTCCGCCGCCTGACGGGTTCGGCCACCACGTAGACCCGCTCCACCTGGTTGTCTACGATGTAGGCCCCTACGCCGCTTTCGGCGGCTTTTCCGGCAATGGCAAGATCGTTGTCGCTGGGGGTGAGCAGGCCGGAAGGGTGGTTGTGAATGAATACGTCGGGGGGAGAACCGGGATCTTCCCCTTCTTTCATATCTTCTATGCCCCAGGCGAGTACCTGGCCTTCGTTGCCCCGCGCGGTAATCCTTATGCGGCGGACAATGCCTTTGTCGTCCAGGCGGCCCAGGGCGAATACTTCGTTCCCGCCGGCGTCGGCGATTGCGGCCCTGAGTTGGCTGAGACATTGTTCGCTAAAGCGCCGGACGGCCTGCACGTCGAAGGCTCTTAAATCCGGGGGATAATGCCGGTAAGCAGGGCCGTAACCCTGGCGGCGTTTTCGGCAAAGACTTTGGCAACAGCCTCCCAGCTTACCGGTTCTTCGTCCAGGCGCCAGGAATCGTAGTCGGTGCTCATCGCCACCGCCGCGTAGGGGATGCCGGTCTCCGCCGCCAGAATAGTTTCAGTGGCGATGGACATATTGATAATGTCCGCTCCCCAGGCGCGGAACATCCGGGACTCCGCCCTGGTGGAGAAGCGCGGCCCCTCTATCGTTACCACCGTACCGTGATCGTGAAAAGGATAAGAGAGGGTTTTGCACTCATCGATCAATAGTTCCCGGAGGCGGCTGTCGTAGGGATCCGCCATGGCGCAGTGAACGGGGTTGTGCGGCTCAAAAGATTCGTGGTAAGTCATCTTCCTCTGTTTGGTAAAGTCGATAAACTGGTCGATGATTACCAGGTCTCCCCGGCGGATTTCCTCCCGCAGCGATCCCACCGCCGTGCTTGCCACAATGTGGGTACAGCCGGCCGCTTTAAGGGCGGCGATATTCGCCCGGTAATTCACCTGTGCCGGGGGTATCGTATGCTCCCGTCCGTGGCGGGCCAGCAGCGCAACTTCCACGCCGCCGATGTTTCCCCGCCGCAGCGGCGAGGACGGATCTCCGTAAGGCGTCGTTACCCGCTCGTCTTTGGGGTTGGGAAAAATACCGGGGTTATCCAGCCCGCTGCCGCCGATAATGCCGATGATTGCCATGATTAGCCTCCGTTTGCTTTAACGCCGTATTTATTGTTGAGTTCTTCAATTAACGCAAAAGTTTTTCCGGCCGATGCGCCGAAGGCAATGACCCCTTCGTCGTGTCCCGCGAGCACTATCAGCCCCCCGCCGCTTTTCTGGGCCGCCGCGCAGGCCCCGGCCGCCCGTGCGATTTCGGGCGTACCATATTCCGCTTCCGGCGGCGTGGCCGGATAATGGTCCCGAAGCATCCCGTCAAAAATGGCCCGCGAGTGAATATGGATCACGCAGTTCGCCGAGGGGACTGCCCGGTACACCGCGCCGTGGGTCATGGATTCCGAAGAAGCCCGGATGGGACCGGAAGAGATTATCGAATTTTCATCGATGTTAAAAGAAACGACCAGGCAGTATTCATCAGGGGACAAAACCGGCGCAGCGCCGGTGGCGGTTCCGCTGATGAGAAATTCTTCCCCTTTAACGCGGACGCTCACGTTGCCGAACCCGATGCCCTGGGGGTTGATTCCCACGAGGCCGAGTTCATGGAGCCGTGTTCTGGCGTCGTTGAGTTCCGCCCAATACGGCGTTTCCACGGCGGGCGCCTGTATATGACTGGCGCTGTATTTTACGTAACCTTCGCTGTCAGCAGTTTGCCGCGCTTTGCGCATAAAACCTCCAAAAATCGCCCGCAGGGCGATTTTTTAGCCTGCAAGTATAACAGGCCGCCTGGAGCCTGTGGGACTTGTGCATTTTCTTTATCATTTGGGCTAAAGCCCCACAGACTCCCGGTCATTTGCCCCCTCCGGGTATAAATCGAGAATTTCTTTTTCCGAGGCGGCGCAAATACCCCGTCCGGTGATGAGGCCGGTAATATAACGCGCCGGTGTAACGTCAAAACCCCAGTTCCGCGCCGGCGTTGTTTCGGGGCAGATCCGCACGGTCTCAAGCGAACCCCTGTCCGTCATGCCGGTGATGCAGCGCACTTCCAAAGCGTCCCGCTCTTCAATGGGTATTTCCGCTACCCCGTCTCCCATGGAAAAATCGAAGGTTGACGAGGGCAGGGCCACATAGAAAGGCACTCCGTTTTCTTTTGCCGCCAGCGCCTTGAGGTAGGTGCCGATTTTATTTGCCGCGTCCCCCCGGCGGGTCACGCGGTCCGCGCCGGTTATAAGCAAATCTACCAGTCCGTGCTGCATCAGATGGCCGCCGGCGTTGTCGGGAATAAGATCGTGACTCACCCCGTGCTGCCCCAGTTCCCATGCGGTGAGGCTTGCCCCCTGATTCCGGGGCCGGGTTTCATCCACCCAGACATGGACCTTTATACCTGAGTCAAAGGCGGCGTAAACCGGCGAAAGGGCCGAACCGTAATCCACAAAGGCCAGCCAGCCGGCGTTGCAGTGGGTAAGAATATTGACCGTCTCCCCCTGTTTTTTTTGGGCAATGGCCCGAATAAGCTCCAGCCCGTGAAGCCCGATATTTTTACATTCCTCAGCGTCCCCGTCGGCGATAGACTGGGCTGTCCGCAGCGCCGTTTCCCTTTTTTGCGCCGCCGCTTCCGTTCGGCCTCTCAGGGCCGCGAGCATCCTGTCCACCGCCCATGCGAGGTTACTGGCCGTGGGCCGGGTATCTTTGAGAATCCGCGCCGCCGCCTCCATGTCTGCGTCAAAAGAGCTTTCCCCCGCTTCCAGAGCGGCCAGGTACATGCCGAAGGCCGCCGCCGCCCCGATAAGCCCCGCGCCCCGCACATACATATCCTTGACTGCCCGGCGGATATCCTCAACGCTGTGCAGATCGAGAATTTCAAAGCTGAAAGGAAGCGCCAGTTGATTGATGATCCGTACAATCCTGCGTTCCGGCTCCCTGAGCCAAATAGTCCGGTAATGCCGGCCGTTAATGTTCATATTGAGTAACCATTATAATACAAAAGGGCATTAGAGCAAAGCCATGATTGACAAAACCCAGTAATTCCAAAAAATTTGCCAAAAGGTATTAAGAACTTATCCGGGAATAAGGCCAGGGTGAACCAGGATCAAGTTGCGCCAAACTATTATGGCACAGGCTAACTCTACCAGCCCCCGGTAGTTCCTCACTTTCTTCTCATACCGTACCAGCAATTTCCTGAACCGGTTCAGCCACGAATGACATACCTCTACCACCCACCGCCGCGCTACATACAACGGGTTATACTCCTTTTCCTCCCGTTCCTCCCCTCGCCCCCGGATGTGTGCCTTGTACCCC
>JAIROT010000116.1 GCA_031257385.1 Treponema sp. | reverse complement strand
CTATAGTGGAGGTGTTATACCCGTTCCCATTCCGAACACGGAAGTCAAGCCCTCTCACGCCGATGATACTGCCCCTCTGAGGGGTGGGAAAGTAGGAAGATGCTTGGTTTTTTTTATTTGTGCTGAGGGGTTTATACCCCGGAGCTTGCGGCGGTTCAAACAACGTAACAATTTCAAAAATTCGCTATTAAACCAAAGAACCCACTCACCGGCGCCGCGGGGGAGGCTCATTACAATCCAAATAGTCCGCTTGTCGAATGCCGCTTTAGCGGTTATGCTTTTGTAATGGCGGATACCGAACTGATACAGACGCTGGATTATATTCTGAATCGCAGCGATGAGGCTTCTATAGATGTGCTTGCCGAAGCAGTAGTCAGGCGGCGGAGGGAACTGTTTCTGACCGGAGGGGTCTTTGATATACCCAGCCCCCGGCATCTGGCAAAGGAAATTTCGGGCAATATCAACGCCGGCATTGGGGCCGGTATTGAGGGCCTGAAAAAGTCAATTCGGGATATGGCGGTCAGGATCATCAGAGAGGAAGCGCCGGAGCTGACCGATGCGCAAGTTGAAAAACTGTGCCGGGCGTGGATTCCCGAAAACGCCGGCGCTGAACAGGGGGCAAGGCCGCCTGGGGACATGTTATCTGCAATGATCGATCAGTTTGTCGCGTTTTCCCGGGGAACCCTGAGCGAGGCGATAGACGAAAGCCTCCGTGAAGAACTGGGTGCATGGCCCAAGCGCTACTGGAATAGTTTCCCCCCGGTTATTCGCCTAATCATCACCGATTTTTTGAAAGACAAAATAAGCGAGGAAGAATACAACTCAAGAATAGGGATTGCTTTGGGGATTAGCGACAGGTTACCATAGCTTGAAAACAATGCCTCATACATTGGCCCTGCGAACCGCAGCAATGCCCGTTTTTAAAAAACGGCAAAGAAAATGAACCGCGCAAAAAGTTCATGGGGGAAGGCAACCGGTCATATCAGTAGACATGAAGTGGTTTTTAGGAGAATTAGAGGGATATTTTAACCAGAAAGGCCCGTAGCGCCCGGCGGACGGAATCAAAGGCCAGTTCGTCAAAGTCAATTTCTTTTGGCTTTATAAAGTGGACGCCGGAAATTTCCGTTTTCTCCAGGCGCAGGTCCTGTTCGCGCAGGCCCGGCGCAGAGAGGGAAAAAAATAAATCGCAGGTATTGTAGACGATGTTCTTGTAAGGGTACACATTGGGGAAGGATGCGAAAAAATTGAATACCTGGACCGGGGATGCGCCGGGGGGGATGGGCGGGTTCCAGCCGAGTTCTTCCCGCAGTTCCCGGCAGAGGCCTTCAAGGACGCCCTCGCCGTTGTCCACAAAACCGCCGGGCAGGTCCAGCTTACCCTTCGCGGGATCTTTGCCCCGAATCAAAAACATGATCCGTTCCCCATCGTCTCCGGGCACGCTGATCAGGCAGCTCGCGGCGGCGGCGGTGTTGTGGTAGTAGGTAAAGCCGCAATCGGGACAGCGGGACACCTTGCCCCTTTCAAAAACAATTTTTTCCGACCGGCACGAAGGACAAAACGTAAACATGATGTATTGTAGCATGTAAAGCAGGCTTTCAATAAGTCCCTGAAACAGGTATGATGAAACATTAAAACTCAAGCGGCTGAAAGAGCGAAAGGAGATCCCCTTGACAAGTAAATGTTCACTGCAGGTTAGAACCTACGAATGTGACAGCAATGAGCATGTAAATAATGCCAACTACCTCAACTATCTGGAATTCGCCCGGTATGAATATTTAAAGGATATCGGTTTTGACTATCCCGGCGCGATAAAGTCGGGCTACGGGGTCTATGTGGCCCGAATTGAAATTGACTACAAAAAACCGGCGCTGGTTGATGATACGCTGATAATCAAAACCTGGCCGCTCAAGAAAGGGGCGGTCAGCGGAGTGCTGGCCCAGGAAATACGGCGGGGCGAAAATCTGCTGGCTAAAGCCAAAGTTACCTGGGCTTTCGTGGATTCCCGTGGTATACCGGCCAAGATACCCAAAGAATGGGATATGCCGGGGCTGTACCCCGAGACGGGCGCTTAACAACGGCGCTTAACCGGACGGCTTTTCCCTTTTCCCTGTTTACGCTATACTATTCCCCATGAAGAAAGAATTCCTCCGGTTCGACACAGTGCGAAACAATGCGCTTAAGCTGGCCCACCGCATCTACCATGACGGTTTCGTACCGGACGTGATCTACGTTTCCCTGCGGGGCGGGGCCTACCTGGGGAATATGATCAGCGAATACTTTAAGGTTGTACACAAAGGCCAGCGGCCGGTGTATTACGCGGCGGTCGTGGCCCGCTCCTATACCGATGTGGCCAAGGCGGAGCAGATACGGATCGATGGCTGGACTTATTCGCCTGCGCATTTACGGGTGGGAGACAGGGTACTGCTGATAGACGACATTTTTGATTCCGGCAGGACGATCAACTACCTGGCCGAGGTAATACTGGACAAGGGCATCCCTCGCCGCGATCTGAAAGTGGCGGTCCACGACTATAAATACTTTGTTGACAAGGAAAAACAGCTTCCCATTCAGCCCGATTACTGGTGCCGGAAACACGAAGTCTCAATACATGATGAAGGCTATTGGATCCACTACATGAGCCATGAGCTGGTGGGCCTGTCTGAAAGCGAGCTTGAGAAAAACTACTATGTACTTGATCCCGAGCTGCAGGAAGTGATGCGGATCATTCCGCAAAAAGACTGAGCGGCGCATGCTCTGCGGGATTGACGAGGCAGGGAGGGGGCCGCTGGCCGGCCCGGTCTGTGCCGCGGCGGTTATCCTGGGCGATGTTTTTCCGCGGAACATACTCAACGATTCCAAAAAAATGAGCGCCGCCAGGCGGGAAGAGGCCCGGCGGATAATCTGCGCGGGGGCTCTCGCCTGGGGAGTAGCCTGGGCCGGCCATAAGGAAATTGACGAAATCAACATCCTTCAGGCAAGTCTCCTGGCGATGAAACGGGCCTTTGAACAGTTGGCCGGAGCGGGAAAAGCCGCATGGCCCTTTGAGATGAGCGGGGAAATCTCCTTTGGCTCGTCCCTCCTTCCTCTCCCTCTTCCTTCCGATCTTTCCGCCGTTGTGGACGGCCTGTATTCGCCGGATATTCCCATCCCCTGCGTACCCATGGTAAAGGCCGATGCCCGGGTACCCGAAGTGATGGCCGCCTCGATTCTTGCCAAGACTGCCCGTGATATGCTGATGGATCACTATGCCCGGCTCTATCCTGCATACGGCTACGAAAAGCACAGGGGCTATCCCACCAGGGATCACCGCGAACGGATTCTGAAATTCGGCCCCTCACCCATTCAGCGGATGAGTTTCAAAGTTAGGTGAAACAGCAGATTTTCCTCAGCGCCCTTTTCCGCAAAAGGCGCGTATTTCCGCGGCGAGGTAAAACGAGCCTGCGCCAAGAACAGGAAGGCCCTGCTGCCGGCCCCATTCCAGGGCCTGCCGGACGGCTTCTCCTGTTTCGCGGACAAGCGTCACCTTGTCCTGACCGGGGTCAGGGCCGGCAAGGACGGCGGTAAAGGCTTCGTATATCCTGCCGGGATCGCTGATTTTGAAGCTGCCCGGGGTGGTGATGAATATCCGGGAAAAATGGGGAAGCAGGACTTCCGCCATTGCGGCGGCGTTTTTGTCTGCGGCGCAGCCGAAGAGCAGAATCCCTCCATCTCCGTAGAGGGAACAGAAAGTTTCGGCGCAGAGGGCGGCGCTTTCCGGGGTGTGGGCGCCGTCAATGATCACCGGCGGATCCCGCAAAACCGTTTCAAAGCGGGCGGGAATGTGGCAATCTTCAAGGCCCCGGCGAATGGCGTCCTCCCCGATTTGGGGAAAGGCGGTTTTCAGGGCCATTACTGCCAGGCCGGCGTTTTCCCCCTGAATCGCACCGGGAACCGGAACGAAAAGTTCCAGCGGGGCCCCGCCAGCCAAACCCGCGGGAAAAGCGCCGTTTTTGAATCTCAGGGTAAAGTCCGTGCCGCCGGTATGTATTTTCAGAATTTGCACTTCCGCGCTTTCGGGAAAATAGATAAGGGGGCTGTGTTTTTCGGCGGCGGCTTTTTTGAATACATTGAGGACACTGTTAGAATCTTCATCAGAGGACCACGCCTCGCCGCCCTGCCTCGCCAGAACCAGGGGCTTTCCGGTTTTTATGATACCGGCCTTTTCACATGCGACGGCGGTGATGGTATTGCCCAGAAAACCGGTGTGTTCCAGTTCAATCAGGGTGATCACCGAAACCAGGGGGTCCAGCACATTGGTAGAATCCAGCCGCCCCCCCATACCGGTCTCCACGACGAGAACGTCACAGTCGGCGTGGCGGGCACAGAGAAAAAACAGCAGGGTTAACAGTTCAAAGAAAGTGGGTTCCTCGCCGCCTTCAAGGGCCGGATCAAACAGCCTGCTTTTCGCGGCGGGAACCGCGGACTCGGCAAGCTCCCGCAATTCCCCGCCGGCGGCGCAATAAACCGCTTCGTCAAAAAAAGAATTGCCAAGACTGATCCGTTCCCGAAAATCGCTTACGTGAGGCGACATGTAGCGGGCAGGCCTGCGGCCGTCCGCCTGAAGAATTGAGGCGATCATGCCGGTTACCGAGCCTTTGCCCTTGGAACCTGCTATGTGAATCGAGGGGACACGGCGCTCGGGGTTTCCCGCAAGTTCCGCCAGAAGCTCCATCCGGTCCAGGCGAAAACTTTTGGGGGTCTGTCCCTTTTCAAGGTTGACGAAACGGGACAGCCAGGAAAAAACCCCGGCGGAGGATGAAAAAGGCTTATAATTACCCAGAGAAGGCTTCCTTAAATTTCCAGATAAGAATCCGCGTAAAGACTGTTGTTCATGATGATATCCGCGGACTTGACGGTTTCCATGAGCCGCTGATCGCAGGGATTGACAATCGCCGAAGTAAGGCCGTTATTGATCGCCATAGCGATCATCACCGAATCCATTATGGGGCGGATATGCCTGGGCATCATGTTGGAAACATTGGAAAGGCCGCCGGTTGAATTGAAGCCCATGTCGGTAAGCTGGCGGATAAAGGCCAGCACCTGGGTTTGTTTGTCCTGCATCCCCTTGATCACCAGGAACAGTGGATCAAACCAGAGGTCCTCAGCTTCCATTCCCAGTTCCATGCCGTGTTCCAGCATTTCCTGGCAATAAGCCATGCGCTCGTCGTTATCGGCGGGGACGCCCTGTTTGGCGCAAAGGGCGATGCAGATCGCCTGGTTAGTAGCGGCAAGATCTATGTTGGAAATCCGGTCTCCGGCATCGGCGGAGTTTACAATCGGTTTGCCTTTGTCGCGCCTGTATACGGCAATGCCCGCCTCAATTGCTTTCTTGTTCGCCGTGTCAAGGCAGAGGGGGACATTGTCAAAATTGTCCTGCAAAAGTTTGACCGCCCACTTCATCAGCTCAGGGCCGTCTTTTTCTGCGGGACCGATGTTGAGGTCCAGGTACACCGCGCCGGCCTCAAGCTGTTCTTTTGCCCGTTTCAGAATTGGTTCGGGATCTCTGGCCTCCATAGCCGCCCGAATCACCGGCGAAATACAGTGAATACGCTCGCCGATAGTTACAAATTTTCCCATAATGCTTCTCCTTACAGTTTAAGTTCTTTGAGAAATTTAACCACCCCCACCGCTTCGTTGGGAGCGACAATGATCCGCCAGCCGGGAAGGTTCTCTTCAATCTCACCTTTGAGCACCGCCACTTTACCGGGGATGATCAAATTGCGGTTTTTGATTTTAACCTCGATGCCGTTTTCCTTTATGAAACGGGTAATGGAGCCGGCCGAAAGTTTGCCCGCGGCCCACGCGGTAAGCACCGAATAGCCGCCGGCATCGGAGATGAGCAGATTCACCGGCACTCCCGAACGTTCCAGTTCGCCGGACACGATGAAGTAGGTAAGGGCAAAGTCCACAGTGGTGGCGCAGATCGCGTTTTCATCCGCGCCGTTCAGGGGATAGATACCCGGTTCGACTTTCATCGGCTTTTGGGGATCGGTGAAGATGTTCTGCCTGAGACCGTAGAGGGGCAGGGCTTGCGCGTAACTCATGCCGCCCATGATAACGATGGAACCGTATTTTACGGTGAAAAGCGAAGCGAGGGCCACCTGCAAATCGGGGTTGTCCGGCGCAAGTTTGCCAACATTGACAATCGAAGGATAACCGACGCCGCGGTCTCCGTCTTTGAGCGCGGCGCGGCGGATCTGAACGGTTTTCGCAAAAGCGTCCTTAATGGAAACCGCGCCCACATCAATAATCAGGTTTTTATTCCCCAGCGCCTCAATGGCGGCAAGGGTGTCGTGGAGGCTGTCCAGGGTCTTGCCCGTCACTCCAAGGGTTACGCCGTACTTTACCGCAAGGGCGCTCATTGCCTGATAGTTGGTTTCATCGGCCGCGTTGAGCACGGGCTTTTTGTCTTTGGCAAGTTCAAGGGCCGCCTGCGCCGCGGCCTCATCCTTCACGTCAAGGATAAAGGTACGTTCCGCGGCAAGGGCCTTCTTCACCGTCTCAAGATAGGCGGCCTGGTCGCCGGTGTATTCCACATTGATAAGCTCAATGTACATGCGCTCGCCGATACGCTCGTAATCGATTTTCAGGATTTCAGGAATCACCCTGTCCGCGCATCCGGCGCAAATGTTTACGCCGTACAGTGTCTTGGAGACAAAGGTCTTGTCATGCCTGAACAGTACGGTTTCCCCGCCGAGGCTGTACTCCGCGCTGCCCGCGCCGATCTTGATGAGCTTCATCGGCGGCTCGGTGGCCTCGCTTAAAACCTTGAGGGCATCGGCTGACATGTGGGGGCATTTGTCGATTGCCATCGTGCCCTGGGCAACCTTCATGGCAAAAGCCATACAGGTGGGGTTGCCGCAGTCTTTGCAGTTGGTCTTGGGCGTCAGTTTGAAAATATCCAATCCTTTCAGTGCCATGTTCCTCTTCCTTGTCCCATACGGCGGAATCGCCGTACACATTTAATCGAAGCGGAACACAGTTCCGCAGCTCCCATTGTTCCGCCGGAATTAAACAAGCCCGGCGATAAACGTTGAAATAGCCGATACCGAGGCCGGATGCCGCAAAATCACCGCGTTTGCGCCGGAGGCAATGTCCGCCGCCGCAGTGGCTATCTCCATATCAATGCCCCGCTGTTCCGCCGGACCCCAATCGGGAAAATCTTCTTCTGAAACAACGGCTTCCTTGACCGACCAAGCCTCGGAACCTACCGGGGTGACTATCGGCATTTGAAGCATAGCGTCGTTCTGGGAAAGGGCCGCCGACTTAACGCGGTCCATAGTGGAGGCCACGTATTCAAAACCGTAGCCGGCGGCGGCGGAACCGAGATTCATCACCGTGTTCCCCGGCTGTACGCCGATTTGCGAGATGAGCACGTTGAGTTGTTTTGCCAGGTTGATATCCACCGAAGATTCGGCGCCTATTTTCTGACCATAGGCCATTACCGCGGCTACCGCTACCGCCTTGTGGTTTTCTTCCCGCGCCGAAAGGAGCAGCACATTTTTGCCCTGCAATGCCTCGGCGATTTTTTCAAAGAGCCTGCCGTCTTTTTCGACGTTTTTGCAGCCCTGGATCAGCAGGGGAAGGGTCACCGCCCCGGCGACTTCCCTGCAGAGGGCGGCGCATTCCTCAACTGATTTGTCCTGACCGTTGGGGTCCGCCCCCTCAAGCGACAGACTGACAAAATCCGCCCCGGATTTTTCACAGGCCCGCTTCGCCACATCGGTAAGGCTTTCCGCGCCCTGATAAAAGGCGGCGATTCCCGGCAGGGAGCGGTCCGGGCCAAGGTCCGAGAATTCGATCCCTACCCTGGGAGGATTTTTTATCGGCCCGTCAAAACTATACAGGGGAAACACGTTTTCACCGCCCAGGGTAATAGCCTTGTCCCCCGTACCGATCACAACCTCTTTTATGGATGCGTTGAATTTTTGCGCTACGCTTTTGAACGGCATAATTCACCCTCCTTGTTCATCTCATGGTTTTATTCGTGCTGAGGGGTTTAATACCCCGCCCTTCAGGGCGGTTAAAAAGGTATTAAACCCCGAATGCAATACCTCGGGAGAACAACATACCTCGCCCTTCAGGGCGAGGTATGTTGATAATTTTTGTAACTATTCAAAGGGGGGGCTGTTTCCATACTGGATCCGCACACCGCCGCTTTTTTTGTCCGTCCCCCCTACGCTCCGGCCCCTTCGGGTCCTCCGCTACCCCCTTTGGGGCATTGCGGGGCATAGAGCCACTGACCGCCGTCCCCGCAGAAGGGGGCAACGAATGTGGGGCGGGGGGAAGCTTCCCCGTCTGAATAATTACAAGAAAATGCGCAATTTTGTGCATTTTCCAGACTCCCAAAGGAGCCCGAAAATCGGGGATTTTTGCGGTCAAAGGCCGTAAAAATCCACAAGTCCCACAGACTCCCGGCAGCCTGTTACACCTGCAGGTTTTTGGGCCGCTTACGCAGTTTGCAGGGCAAAAAATCGCCTGCAAGGCGATTTTTGGAGGTTTTATGCAAAGCGCAGCAAACTGCCAACGCCGGATACCTCCTTTCGCTTAAAAACCCATCAGTTACATCTTCCCATATTCCGGGCTTTTTGTCGACTGCCTGTTCTTGCTTACGACTTGCGCCGTGTGTGATCTCATTGACAGCCGTCCTGAAACATTCTACTATATATAATTGGGATAATATGACAGTTTAGGGAGCAGTAATTCGCCGATGCCTCAGGATGTTTTTCAGGGAGAAATTGACCCGGATATTGCCGCTTTGCTGGGCATAGAAGCCGGAGGAACAGGCGGGGCCGCGCCGGATTCAGCCCCGGTTTTTGGTGAAATCGACGGGCCGGAGCATGACGAACAGGAGGAATCCCTTGAAGTAGACCTTGCCGCTTCGGGTTTCCCCCGGATAAGCAAGCGTTTTGAAGAGACGCCCCATAATTTTTTCAATGATACCAATTACTACAAGGCCGCCCTTTACGGTGAGGGGGATACCGCCCAAAAGCTGCACGCCATATTGCAGAAGTACCTCGCCGCCAAAGATCCCAAGGACCGCAGCGTTTTCCGCCAGCAATTTATAACCGTCTTCTGGAATTTTCTTCCGGGCCTGGCAAAAAAAATGCCGGGAAAAATTCCCCTTCCGAAAAAATTCCTGCTCCGTTTTGGCATGCTGCATCCCACTTTTATTTCCACGGAAACCAGAAACCTTTTCGCCAGGATCGTGGTGGAAAACGAGCTTAACCAGCCCGTCTACTATCTCGACGAATGGTTCAAGGCGGTGGGTACGGGGGTCATACGGCCTTCCACCACCGATGAGGTAAAAGTAGCCAGAAACAACAACGCGGTGAGGATACAGCAGCTGCTGGAAAAAGCGGCGGGTAAACTCGACGGCGCCAGAGCGCTGCTCAAGGCAAAAGACCAGGAACGGCTCAACCTGGAACATATGCTGCAGGACCGGATCAATATCATTTTTGAGCATTTTCCCCTGGCCGGCCTGGAGGGCATCAACGCCTGTTACAGCGAGTCCCAGAAAAGGACCTTCGGCGAAATCATGGAACTGATAAGGGGCCTTCTGAAAACAGACCACGACCTGGAGCTTTACTTAAAGGATTATCAACAGGCGGATTCAGACGTACAGGGCCTGAAGGAAAAAGTCGATGAAGAAGGCGGGGCCGTTACGGTAGACCTCGCGGCGATAGATACCGAGTTCGACACTGTCCGCCAGATGGCAAAAATGAGCATCGGCCGCCAGGGGAATCACTTCCCCATTTTAACCGGCGAATATTTTCACTGCGGCCCGAACGATATCGGGTTTCGGGAAAACGTCATCTCCCTGCTGGACCGGATCGAAAGCATCGATCCCGAAGCCTTTTGCAGAATATACAAAAACCGCCTTAACCGCATCGCCCCTTATGTGATACTCCTCCCCACCTACGGCGACGCCGGATTATGCTGGGAGCCGTTTGACCGCTTTAACCGGGCCACGAGCCGGGGCCGCATAGTCATCCCCATGTATCCAAAAAATTTATACATTGCGGTGCTTTCCGCGGTTGCCGATCTCCGCTGGCAGGTGGCCAAGGAAAAAGCGTCCTACTACTGGATGGAAGAAGGCATCACCGGAAACTACTACCAGTGGTTCGCCGCCAAAAAACTCAAAGGCGATGTAAAAGAATTCTTCATTCAGGACTACATCCTCTGGATGACCAAGGAAGCGGAGGGAATACAAAAACTCGACAAAGAGATCCGGGGAGGGTTCTGGCGTTATATACCCTTCTCCAGGGAAGTCAAGGAAAAGCTCCGAAACCGCAGCTATGTCTACCAGGAACTCTACCAGCGCGACCTGAACCGCGCCATGTCCGACGGGTATTAATTCGCCGTTTAATCCATGTAATACCCGCCGTTGATGTTGACGTTTTCCCCGTTTATAAAGCCCGCTTCGTCCGAGGCAAGGAACATCATAAGATGAGACATGTCTTCGACGGTGCCCAGGCGGCGGACGGGTATTTTGTCCGCGGCGTCTTTTTTTCTGCCTTCATCCCAATAGGCCATGAGTTTAGTCATAACCGCGTGGGGGGCGATACTGTTGCACGTAACGCCAAAAGGCCCAAGCTGATAGGCTACGGAACGGGTAACGCTGAGCAGGGCGCCCTTGGAAGCTCCGTACACATAGGTGGTTGAGTGGTCGCCCATTTTGCCGCAGATCGAAGAAACATTGATAATGCGGCCGTATTTCTGTTTTTTCATAATGGGCGTTACGGCCCGTATAGCGTATAGGGCGCCCATTACATTGATGCCGATGGTTTTTTCAAGAAGCTCGTCGGTAGTTTCCTCAATGGGGAAATTTTTCAGTATGCCCGCGTTGTTTATAAGAATATCCAGCCTGCCAAAAGCGTTGACGGTTTTTTGAACCGCTTCTTCCACCTGCCGGCGATCCGAAACGTCACATTCAAGGGCAAGAAATGCCGCCCCCTGTTTTTTAAGGGTTTCCCCGGCTTCTTTCAGGGCCTCCCCGTCAACATCGGAAATGGCCACACGGGCCCCTTCTTTTGCCATGTCCAGCGCCGTTTGAAAACCTATGCCCTGGGCGGCTCCGGTTATAAACGCCGCCTTGCCGGCAAATCTGTCTTCACGCATACATTCCTCCAAAAAAATAGTTTCGGCGTTATAGCCGGTATTTTTGAAAACCCGGACGGGTTTTTCAATTCTAATTTTGCGGTATCGCCTGTACAAGCAGCGCTGCCTTGACTTCCCCTCCGTCTTCCAGCGGCTTTATCTGGTAAAGGTAGCCGCCGTATTTTATCACGGCGGTTCCCCCGCTTATGCCGGCGGACGCCGGATCGGTATACCGTTCTCCCAGGGCATTGATTTTTCCCTTTAGCTCTTCCACAGGGCCGCTGAAAGAATAGGCTCTGGAAAAAAGCGGCGCTCCGGCATATACATCCGCAGCGTAGGGGTTAAAATCGTACATCACATAACCTTCGCCGCTTTCCCCTGAAGCGAAGCCGCCGATTCCCGGAGCGGCAAGGGCCTCTTCGGGGAACGCGCCGATTATTTTCCGCCGTATCAGGCCGGCGTATTCCCCGGTCATTTCGATATTCACCTGAATCAGGTTTGCCAGCTCGCTGAAATAATTGGTAATTTCAACGGCCCTGTCCCGGATAAGGCCCTTCAGATTCAGGACGCCTTCGTCATTTTTTCCGCCTGCAATTGGGCTTTCAAGAATTGCCTGATAATGGGACCTTATCTCGTCAAGTTTTGCCCTCGTAGCGTAGACCAGGGTAAGGTTGCAACGCTCGCCGGCATAGCTGAAGGCGCTGTAAAGGGCAAAATCTTTTTGATACGAGGGAAGAGCCAACTCCACAAGTTCTTCCGGCCAGGCGGAATCGTTAAGGTCCAGGTTGAGGGCAATACGTTTTTCAGAAGGCCGGCTGCCCGGAAAAGTAAAAGCAAAACCGTTTTTGGCCTGCGGCGCGTTAGGCGCGGCAAAAACGCCGCCGCGGTAGAGAATCACGATAAGCAGAGCGGCGATCACGATACCGGCGGCGGCGAGCAGGGTAATAATCGTTGATCTATCGGGCCTCATTGATATTCCAAATCAGGGGGTTAGTACCACCTTGGCGTAACGCATATCCATCACACCCTGATAACCCTCAAGCCATTTTTCCATGGGAAGGACGGTGATCATTTTGGCAAAGTCGGCTTTCCGCGCCGAAAGGAGCCTGACCGCTTCGGCCACGTGCAGCGGGGTGGAATCGGAAGTACCGTAAAGTACCAGTTCATTGTAGTGGATCATCCGGCTGGATATATTGAGCTTTTCATGATCCGGGGGAAGGCTGGCAAAATACGATACATAGCCGCCTTTGCGGGCATACATGGGGGCAATTTCCTGTACCTTCTGGGACGGCGCGGCAATCACCACAAGTTCAAAGCCCAGCCCGTTTGAAAGTTCCCTGCAGCGCTTTTCAAGTTCATCGGGAGGAACAACGGTAAAGCCCAGCTCTTTGGCAATGTCTGTTTTATGACCGGGAAAATCGCTGGTAATGATATTTTTCACCCCGGCGTCCCGAATCGTGATGGCATGAAGCAGCCCGATGGCGCCCAGCCCGATAACCACTACGTCTTCCATTTTATGTACCGGCGCGCGGGAAAGGCCGTTGATCACACAGCTTAAAGGCTCTGCGATAGCAGCCACCGGCGCGGGAATATCCTCAGGGCATTTAACCAGGTGGCCGCCTGAAATCGCGTCTGCGGGAAGCGGCAGGTATTCAGCCATCGCGCCGGGAATTTGGAAACCGATGGACCGCGGCCTGGCGCAGAGGTTGCGTTTCCCGATCTTGCAGTAATAACATTCCCCGCAGCCGATGGTAGGAGCCATTACCACGCGATCCCCTTTCTTGAACTCAGGCGTCTTGCTTTCCTCAATACGGCCTACAAATTCATGTCCTACGGTCTGGGGATGGGTAAGGCGGTTATTGCCGGCATTGTAGGCTTTGATATCCGTCCCGCAGACCGAAAAGGCCTCGGTCTTGACAAGGACCCCGCCGCTTTCACATGGGGGAATTTCCGCATCGGTCTCCAGCCGTACATCTTTGACTCCGTACCACATTATTCTTTTCATTTTCGCCCTCCTTGCTGTTTTGCCCGCCGATGGGCCTCAGTTATAAACCCCGAATTCATGAAGGGTGTCCAGCATGGCCCGGTAGTTTTCGGGCTTTACTTTAGAATGGATACTGTTCGAGGATGAAAGAATGTAACCGTAACCGGGCATGCCGATACGGAGACATTCTTTTGTTTCGTTGATCGTATCTTCCACGCTGCCAAAAGTAAGAGTCTGGGCACAGTCAACATTGCCTTTAAGGCAGAGTTTCGAGCCGTATTTTTCCTTGAACCAGGCAAGCTGCATCCCCGCGGCGGGTTCCATCGGATCATAACAATCAATGGCGGCGTCGGTAATCATGTCGATAAGGGGAAGCACATTGCCGTCGCAGTGCTTTATCACCATAAAGCCGATGTCCTTGTAGGCTGCCATCACCTTTTTATACCAGGGGAAAAACAGTTCCCGAAATTTTTCGGGGGAGAACATGGGGCCTTTAGAATAACAGAAGTCATCCCCTGTCATAACAATACGAAGCCCCTCGTTCCATGCCCGTTTTGCCAGGGCGATATTGTACTCTACGGTAATGCCGATAAGCCTGTCCACCATTTCCGGTTCGGTATGTATTGCCATGAGAAATTCATCAAAGGCCATGATTCGGGAAGGCAGGGAAAAAACATCGTTCAAATGGAGAATTACCGCCCGTTTCTCCTTGAAGCGCTTCAGGGCCCTGTTCATGGTATCAAGCCGCCAGGGCGCGTTGGGATCAGGGGGCCGGTATGTGTCAAGGTCCTCAGGCTCTTTTACAGGCCCGCCCGCGGGAATGTCCTGTACCTCCGAGGTCTTTCTTTTGATGATGCCCCACTCGGTGCGGTACGTTACATCGTCAATCAATTCGTTCCGGTAATCCGGGTATACGCAGATCCCGTCGAGGTCCATGTTTTCAACAAAGCCCAGTTCATCTTCGCCGGGGCTAAGGGCCTCAATAACGACGCGGCTCAGTTCCCATTCAAAACTCGGCACCCTGTCTATGGGCTTGCGGGCCAGCGCGCCCATTACCCGTTCTTCACCGTTCATCATTATTATCTCCAATAGCCATCCAGAGCGGTGACGGCCCTTTTGTAGTTTTCGTATTTGGCCGTATAAATGCCGGTAAGCGCGGGGTCCGGATCGGTGCGGCCGGTTACCTTGACCATTTTTGCCGCCGCTTCGCCCAGATCCGGATAGGCCCCTGACGAAACCGCCGCGCACATAGCCGCCCCCAGGGTTCCCAATTCCGTAGCGGCGGTTATTTCGATTGTTTTGTCAAGCACGTCGGCGAACATTCGCCGCCATACATCGGACTTGACCGCACCTCCGGCCATGCGCGCCTTTGCCGGAACCGGGCCGTAAGCGGCCATTTTTTCAATATGGTAACGATGGGTAAAACATATTCCCTCAAAAAAGGCCCGGATCACCTCGCTCCTGGTATGGCTTCCTTCCATGCCGATAAGGGTTCCCTTTGCTTTGAAGTTTACGTTGCTGCCGTAAAGAAAGGGAAGAAAGATAATGTCCGAGGCATCCGGCTTTACCGAAGCGACAGCCTCATCGCAGAAAGCATACACATTTTTGCCTGCCGCCTTGAGTTCTTTTTTATCCGCCTCCATGAAACGTTCCACAAACCATTCAAGGTTGATCGCGCCGGTTGCGCTTCCCTCAAGCATCAGGTAGTAGCCCTCAATGGCGTAAACTGTGGTGGAAAAAAAGTCTTCGCTGACCAGCGGCGTTTTGGAAATAAACTGATTATTCGCCCAGGAGCCGACAATGATGTTCATTACCGATTCATCTGTCAGGCCCGTTGCAAGACCCGCCGAATCAATATCGTAACAGCCTGCCGCCACCGGCGTTCCCTCTTTCAGTCCCGTTTCCGCCGCCGCTGACCGGATAATATGCCCGCAGACATCGGCGGCGTATTTCAGGGGGGGCATTTTTTCCGCGAGGAATCCCAGGCCGGCAATGTCCAGCATTGCCGCGTCGATTTTTCGGTCGCGGGTATTGATTAAACCGCTTCCCGAAGCATCGGAATATTCGAGGAAGGCTTCGCCGGTAAGACGGAGCCGTATATAATCTTTGGGATTAAGAACCCATTTAGTTTTATCGAGAATTTCCCTTTCGTTATCCCGCAGCCAGGCCATAACGCAGAGGGAATGGGCCGGCCACAGGGCCTGCATATTCATGGGATGGATACGGCTAAAAGAGCCGTCTTTTTTCCAGCGGTCCACATAGGACGCCGCCCTGCCGTCTGTCCCTTCAATCGCGGGGCGAATCCCCCTGCCTTCCCCGTCCACCAGATGCGCCCCGTTACCGTGGCCGGTAAGTGAAACAGCGGCAATGTCGCCGCCGGAAATTCTGTCCTTTTCCGAGGCGTTTTTTATCGCCCCGGCTATGGCGGCTTTGGAAGATTTCCAGACCCCGTCGAGGTCCCGCTCGTACCAGCCGGTTTTGGGGGAAGTGTTGTCTACCTTGACCGAGCAGACTCCCCTTTCCACTCCGAACATGTCAAACACGCCGGCCTTGATCATCGTAGAGCCGTAATCAATACCCAGTACAAATTCCGCCATCAGATTCTCCTTCAATCAACAACCCCGCCCTAAAGGGACGAGGTTGTTGTTCTCATAAGGTATTGCGCCCAGGGGTTTAGTTTTTTAACCGCCTTAAAAGGCGGGGTATTAAACCCTTCGGCACGAAGCGGCGCAAAAATCTACAAGCCCCACAGACTTCTAGCGGGACATCATTCCGCCGGTTACGTCAAATACCGCGCCGGTGGAATAGGAAGCCGCGCCGCTGACCAGAAAGGCCACCATTTCGCCCACTTCGGCAACTTCCTCAAGGCGTCCCAGCAGCAGGTTCTGGTTGTATTTTTTTACCGCTTCTTCATCGGTAAGCGTTACCGAAGTAAGTTCCGTAAGAAGCATACCGGGACAAACGGCGTTTACAAAGATATTGTGCTTTGCCACTTCTTTTGCCAGGGATATACTAAAGGATACGACCGCTCCCTTTGACGCCGAATAATGGGTTTTGCCGTTTTTTGAGCCGTTAAAGGCGGCCTGACTCGCTATGTTGACAATGCTGCCGCCGATATTGCGGGGTATGTTCCGCCGTATAAATTCGCGGCACATAAGGAACATACTGTCCACATTGGTCGCCATGCAGTCTTTCCATGCCTTAAAATCAGAATCCGCTATATTGACATGGGGACAAATCCCCGCGTTATTTACCAGAATGGTTACCGGCCCTCCCAGAATTTTTTCAGCTTCATCAAAAAGCGGGGAAATTTCCCCTTCTTTGGAAACGTCCGCCCGGAAAACACCGGACTTGACACCGTATTGGGAGGCCAGAAACGAGGCGACCCCCCTCGCCTTTTCCCCGCTTCCCTCATGGGTATGGTTCACCAGCACATTCACCCCTTCCCTGGCAAGAACCCTGGCGATACCCTCGCCAAGCCCCCGCGCGGAGCCGGTGACTATCGCATTTTTCCCCTTCAAGTTGTATTCCATAAAACACCTTCTGTTAAAAGTACGGAGGCCGGCCCCCGGACCAAAAGGATTATGTTGGCCCCTTACACTGACGTTTAATTAAGAGGATTATAACCCTGAAAAACAGTAAAGTCAACAAAAAATTTCAGAAAATTAACAAAAATCAACATGATATTTCATTTATAAAGGTAAAACCGGGCTTGTTGGGGTGTTTTTTTGCAGACTTTGCAAATTCTTACATATTTTTACTTGACGTTTCGGCTGTTTATGAGGCGCGCCGGCCCGGATGGGCTTTGTGTAGCAAATTCCCGTGTTTGGTCAATGCAATTCCTATCTTTGCGCTATCTCAAACGCTTCTTCCGCCGGAAACGTTTCGTACAACGACGATATCCTATGGGTGTTCAGATTATCCATCACCAGTACCATTTTCTCCGCCCGCGGGTATTCTTCCATGACTATCGACTTAACTTCCCGTGCCCTGTCCTTTCTGTTTCTTTGTCGGGACGCACAAACCTATCTCCTGCCCCCCAACGGCTCAACAAACATACACACACTACGGGTCCCCTTACGGACATACCCGCTGTCCTCCCGTTTACTATGCTTCTTATTCATCGCTAAGGGCCCCGCTTCTCCCCTAACAGTTGTACCGGCTGTTCGTCCATGCAGATCACCGGCCTGCTCTCCTCATACGGCCGGTGGTACACCTCAAGCACATCCTCCATATTGGCCACAAACGCCGCGTTTCCCTTGGACGATATGCACCGGCACTCCTTTTGATTGTATGCGAAGGGTACATACCCAAGAACCCGCCTTGCGGCGGGGGAGCTTCAGGGCGTTATAAAGGGTATGTACCCTGAGACAAATACCTTACCAAAACAACATACCTTGTCCCT
>JAIROT010000097.1 GCA_031257385.1 Treponema sp. | reverse complement strand
TGCACAGGCTTTTCCTCTATAAGTTATGGTTATTTCTTGACCATTATTTACTTGCGAAATAATCCTTCCGGGTTGAATTCTTAATTGTTTTGTAGTAATTTCCATAATATTTCCTCCATCATTCAAGTATATATTTCAGAGTATACACTTTATTTATGGAGGCTGTCAACAGATTTTTTTGATTTTTTGACTGTTTTTTACAAATGTTAGGCAAAAATGGCGTATAACGCAGGATAAACGCATAGAATGTTTTTTGGCTCTTCTGGTGAGGAGGACTGCCTAAAATAGCTATTTTTTACCCAGTAAATGGGAAATGGGAAGCATAAAACCCGCGAAAAAGAAGGTCAAAGTGGGACTGTTGTGAGTAAATTCAAGTCTATGCGTTTATCCTGGTGCGTAGCGTAGTTGACAAGAGGGAAAATATTTGCTATAATACATATTAATATTATCGTATTTATATACTATTAAATATAGGGAGAAAATATATGAAAAACAGAGTGGCAGATAGCCTGACGGAACTCGTGGGGGATACGCCCCTCCTGCGGCCCCGCAGGTTTATCAAGCTGGCGGGAATTGAAGAGGCCGACCTCCTCCTCAAACTGGAGTATTTTAACCCCCTCTCCAGCGTCAAGGACCGCATCGCCAGGGCCATGATCGAAGACGCCGAAGCCAGGGGCCTTTTGAAGGCCGGGACGGTACTTATCGAACCCACCTCGGGCAATACGGGGATCGGTCTTGCTTTTGTGGCGGCGGCCAGGGGGTACCGCCTCATTCTCACCATGCCCGATACCATGAGCGTTGAGCGGCGGCAGTTACTCCTGGCCCTGGGTGCGGAACTGGTGCTGACCCCCGGCGCCCTGGGTATGAAGGGGGCGGTGAACAAGGCCCTGGAACTCAACGCTCAGATCAAGGGGAGCCTGGTACTCCAGCAGTTCTCCAATCCCGCCAATCCGGAGATCCACCGGAAAACCACAGGCCCCGAAATTTGGGAAGCCACAGGCGGCGGTGTTGACATTTTTGTAGCGGGGGTGGGCACCGGCGGAACCATCACCGGCGCGGCGGCTTTCCTTAAGGAGCAAAAGGCCGGGGTAAAGGCAGTTGCGGTAGAACCCGATGCGTCGCCGGTGCTGTCGGGAGGCAAACCGGGGCCGCATCAGATACAGGGCATCGGGGCGGGTTTTGTGCCCGATGTGCTTGACCTTTCGATTATTGATGAGATATTCCGGGTACGGAATGAGGAGGCGGCGGACACCGCCAGGGCGCTTGCACGGGAAGAGGGACTTCTGGTGGGCATATCGTCGGGGGCCGCCGCCTTTGCCGCGGCGAAAGTTGCCGCCAGAACCGAAAACAGGGGCAAGACCATCGTGGCCATTCTTCCCGATACCGGCGAACGCTATCTTTCGACAACGCTGTGGAAAGACATTCCCAAAACAAAAAGTCCCATCTGGTACTAGTAAGTAATTTTCTAAAAACTGAAGTTTTTAGAAAATAGCATAAGGAGGAACCAATTTTGAGTGCGATTGTTGACAGGCCCAGGTATGTATGCGCCTTAGGCGGCGCTCTGGCGCTGATGAGGGCCATGCACCGGACCATTCCTATTGTACACGCCGGTGCGGGCTGCGCGTACAACTACTATATAGGAGGCAATGCCGGCGCGGGTTATTGGGGCGGCGGCTACTGCGGCGCGGTGTCTACGCCTTCTACCAACGTGTCCGAAAAGGAAATAATCTTCGGCGGAGAGGGCCGTCTTGAAGAACAGATACTCACCACGGCGGAACTTATCGACGGCGATCTCTATATTGTTATTTCAGGCTGTCAGGTTGAAATGATCGGCGACGACATACGTACTGTAGCGGACAATGTTGAAGGACTGCCGGTTCTGGCGGTACAGACCCCGAGCTTCAAGGGTAATTCCCAGCAGGGCTACGACCTCCTGCTGGAAAAGCTGGCGCGAAAATTCGTTGCCAAAACCGGCGCCAGACGCGAAAAGGCGGTTAATGTTTTCGGCGTAATTCCCGGAAACGATCCCTTTTACAAGGGCAACCTCAAGGAGATAAAGCGGGTTCTTGCCCTCATTGGCGTTGATGCCAACACCTTTATCGGCGAAGGGGAGAACCTCGACAGTTTCCGAAATGCCGGAAGCGCCGAACTCAACATCGTGCTTTCCGATGTGTACGCCCCCCTCGCAGCGGAGGCATTTAAGGAGATCCACAACATACCCTATATACGGGAACAGTTCCCCATCGGTTTTTTCCAGACCGAACGCTTTCTGCACAGCGTGGGCAGGGCTCTTGCGATAGACGAGGCGCTTGTCAATAAGGCAATCAAAACAGAAGAAGAAATCTACTTTGATTATTTTGAGCGTATCGCCGACATCTACAATGATATTGAACTCCAGCGTTACGGAGTTGTGGCGGCTGATTCCAACTACGCCCCGGCAGTGTCCAATTTTATCTCCGACGAGTTAGGCTGGGTTCCCCACCTTACCATGGTGACTGACCCCGTTACCGAAGAAAACAAAGCCGCCCTGGACAGGCGCTTTAAAAATTACGCATCCGGGCTTGAGCCCAGGGTTTATTACGATACAAACGCCTCGGCCCTGCGGCATTACCTTACCGGGAGCTGGGAACGGAACCGTAACCACGTCTATTACGAACCCCTTTCTCCGGTGGTGATATTCGGCAGTGTTTACGAACGGGATTACGCCGAAGAGCTGGGCTTTCCCCTGCTTTCAATTTCGTTCCCCGTAACAAACAGGGTTGTGTTTAACAAAGCCTACGCGGGCTTCAACGGCGGCCTCGCCCTGGCTGAAGACAGTTTCGGCCTGCTGGTGGCGGCGCGCTAAGGAGGAGGATCTATATGGCAATGACGATTGAACGGGCGGCGCCGCCCAGGGAAGACAGGCTCCAGGCGGGGACCGCCTATTGCGGAACCTGCGCGCAATTACGGGAACGGCTGGGCCGCAAGGACGGCGGCTGTTTTAACCAGGCCAACCGGAGTTTTGGTCAGAGTTTCGGCTGTCAGTTTACCCTGAGCCTCGCCATGCTCAACACCCTGCGGAATACGGTGATCATTGTCCACGGTCCCGTGGGCTGCGGCTTCTGGTCTGTCGGCGGAGTCGGGGCGACCAGGAACATGAAACGCCTGCGGGACAGCGCCCAGGGCAGTACGGTCCAGATCTCCACCAACCTCGACGAAAGTGACGTCATCGCCGGAGGTGAAGCGAAACTGAGGGAGGCGGTGATTTACGCCGACAGGGAATTCCGCCCCGAAGCCATCGTAGTTACATCCACCTGCGTTCCCGCCCTCATCGGCGACGATGTGGACAAGATCCTCGATGAACTCCAAAGGGACGTTTCGGCGGATCTGGTGTCGGTTAACTGCGAAGGCTTTAAAACAAAACTCATGGCCACCGCCTACGACGCGGTATACAACGGGATACTCAAGAATTTATCAAAGAAAAAAATTGAGCGTGAAAGCCTCGTGGTTCCCGATAAACTGGACGACCTGCTCTGGAACTACAACAACGCCCACACGGTTAACGTGTTCAACGTAGGCTCCATGGGCCTACCCGACGAGCTTGAGCTGGCCCGGCTCCTCAATGCCCTGGAACTTAAAGCCAATTTTCTCCCCTGTTTCGCATCCCCCAAAGATTTCCGTAAAGTCCTGGACGCCGCCCTCAACGTAAGCATCTGCGGCACCCACGACGATTATTATGTCAGGCATATCTCGGAAGAATACGGCATCCCCTTCATCATAGACACCATGCCCATCGGCAGAAAGGGGACGGGACGCTGGCTCATGAAAATAGCGGAACACTTTCATCTTGAAGAGCAGGCGAAACTTCTTATTGAAAAAGAAGACGCCGCCCTCAGCGAAGCCCTGGAGCCTTACCGGAAGATATTCAAGGGAAAACGGGCCTATATATCGGGGGGCGAGATGCGCATATTCGTTACCGCCGAACTCATTAAGGACCTGGGCCTTGAAATCGCGGGACTCAAGAGCCACCACATCGATCATTTTGTTGAACCGGTCCTGGATGACGCGCCCGTTCCCGGGGACACGTATATCGACATCGCCTCCCAGCATCCCTTTGAACAGGCGAACCTGCTCCGCAAAATAAAACCCGATGTTCTTTTGATGCACATAGGGGGCGGCAATTTTACGGCAAAGCACGGTCTTCCGGTGCTGCCCCTGTTCAATCCCGGTTTTAATTACATGGGCTATTCAGGGGCGTTTGAAACCGCGTACCGGCTTAAACGCATTCTGTCAAACAGCCAGTACAATAAAAACATTCAGAAGTACCGCCCCCTTCCCTACCGGGAATCGTGGTACGAAAAGGATGTGGGCGCCTATATTAAGGAGTAAGCCGCTAAGACATTCTATGCTATTGGGAACCGGTGTATAACAGGGAAGTTATGGATTCAATCTTTTCCGCATATATGCACCGGTTCCCCAGCAGCAGGGGGCCTTCCCGGTGAACAAGGGCGTCCAAATATGAACCGTTATTTACCGGTATGTCCTTTGCTTCAAAATAACCGAATTGTACCAGGGGAATCGATGTATGGGGGCAAAGATGAATTATCGCCTTCTCTTCTTTAACGCCGCGCAGCAATCGCAGCAGATAGGCGGCGGCGAATTCCCGATAGCGTTTTTCACCCAATATCGAAACCTTCGCGTAAGGGTCCACCAGTGAAACGAAACCCGCGCCCGCATTGATACACACACCCAGATAATGTTCCAGGCTTGCGGTAATTGAATCAAGGGCAAAATGGATCGCGTCCCGGTGTTTTGCGAACCAGCGGTAAAAAAGTTCAGGCTTAACCAGGGAAGCGAGAACCGAATAGGAACCGTTCAGTTTTAAAAGGACTTTTTTTTCTTTTGACGCGCCGCCTATTTGCTCAACTACTTTTTTGATTAACGCGGATTCCCCAAAAGGGGAAATATGGTAAAGAGCGTCCGGCCGGGTAAAGAGCGGACGTATAACTTCAAAGCCGCTGGCGGTTGTTTCACATTCCGCTCCCAGGGCTTTTGCCTCGGTGGTAAAGTTATCCGGAAAGGCGACGATAGCATCATTGGCGGTATTTCCCGTGATGTGTCCCATGCACAGGGCGTTGAGATCAAAATCGATGCTGAAATCGCGATCCATAAATCAGAACCCCATGTATTTGATGAAAGTGCGCTCAAATTCGGCATCCTGGGCAAGCTCGATTTTTTCCACCAGCGCGGTTACTTCCTTCATCTTCCGCCTGAACGAAGTGTTCAGCAGAAACGCCTCGGCCCCGGAAAGGGAAGTGTTCCCGGCAAAAGAAATTTTCCCCCTGCACCGGGGAGGAAGGAGGCCGATATTAAGGAGACTCTCTTCGTTCAGGTGATAGCCGAAAGAACCGGCGATGATGGTCTGGTCAATCTCCCCTTCCATCCCTTGATTTTCCGTCCCGAAACGGGAAAGGAGCATTTCGATACCGCAGCGTATGGCGCCCTTGGCAAGCTGTATCTGCCGTATGTCCTTTTGGGCGAGGTATACATCGTCAGTAATAAAAAAGGCGTTTTTCCCCTCCACCTGCCCCATGCGTTCCTTTAACAGGGCGGCATAACTGCCCTTGTCGGGAAGAACAAAACGGCCCCGGCTGTCGATGACGCCGGTACGGACGAGTTCTCCCGCTATATCAAGGAGGCCGCTGCCGCAAATTCCCGCGGCCTTCAGGCTGTTTTTGCCGCCGCCTATAACCGCGTATACACAGGAGCCGTCGTCGTTAATGGCGAATGATTCAATGGCGCCGGCGCTGGCCCTCATGCCGCAGGAGATGTTCATGCCTTCAAAGGCGGGGCCCGCCGCCGTGGACGACGCCGCGATACGGCCGTCTTTCGCAAAGGCCATCTCCCCGTTTGTTCCGATGTCGATAAAAAGTACGCCGCCTTTTCTTTCTGCCAGCCTTGTTATCAATAAACCGGAACTAATGTCGGCGCCCACATAGGCTGAAATAATTGGCGGCAGATAAACGCGGGCAAAAGGAGAAACGGCCAGGCCTTTTTCCTTTCTGTGGCAGCCGCCAAAAAGGGCCGGCGTGTAGGGATACTTCCCAAGACCCGAAGGATCAACGTTACAGGCAAGGTGCAGCATGGTGGTGTTTCCGCTGTACACAAGCTCGTAGATATGGGCCGGTTTAACGTTTGTTTGCCGCGTTAAATCCCCGATCATCTGATTGAGTTTTTCGATAAAAGCCCGGTGTAAAACCGCCAGGCCATTTTCTTTGCCCGCAAAATGGATGCGCCCCAATACGTCCTGGGCGTAATTTGACTGGGGGTTCAGCGCCGAAACGGAGACAAGACTTTTTCCCCTTGCGATGTCCACAAGATTCGCCACGATAGTTGTGGTGCCTATATCGACCGCAAGGCCGTATAACAAAGCGCCGGTGTCATGTTCCTCAAGGCCCAAAAGTTCTTCCCCGCCATAGACTTCGGTCCTGCCGTTTACCAGCCGTTTGCTAAAAAAAGGTTCCGGGAGATATTCAAAGCTCACGCCCCCGGAAAGGATACGGAGGCTGTCGTTTTCACTCTCGTAATCCCGCAGGATATAGACGGCGTCCTTTTCGATTAGCCCCTGGCAGGCAAGGATACATTCGCCGGTCCCCTCCTCGCGCACCCCGCATTTTCCGCAGATCCCAAGGCCGTTACAGGGCGTTTCTATTTTAATTCCCCCAAGACGGGCGGCTTCAATAATCTTTTGTCCCTTTTCCGCTTTTACGGCTGCCTTTTTTTCGACGCCTCTTTCGGGGCTAATAAAAACAATGTCAGGCATCTGTCCGCTCTTTTACCGCGGCGGTAAAGGCCCGGATGTTTTCAAGGGGGCTTGAGGTTGAAAGTCCGCAGGCAGGGGCGATGATGTCGATTTCTTTGTCAAGAAGAATTCCGGCGGCCTTTTGTATGCGTCCCGGATCGCCTGATTCCAAAAGATAGGTACTTAAATTCCCCATAGTGGTAAGCGCGGAATTTTCTTTTTTGAGGAGAGCGAGATTCACCATGGCGTCAACGCTAAGGGCGTCGCTTTCAAGGTTATAAAGATGTTGTTTAACCCGGCCCAGGTCTCCGCAGATGTGGACAATTACGGGCTTCCCGGTTTTATGCACGGCCCGGACGATCTGATTCAAGTAGGGCAGCGCGTATTCCTCAAAGAGCCGGGGCCCCAGGATTTCTCCTGTGGCGGTAGGATCGGCAATGGACAGAACCGAGGCGCCGCTTTCGGCCATGCCCAGAGCCCAATCAACAAGCTGCCCGGTAACATAGGACAAAAACCGGTGGGCATTTTCCCTGTCCCGGTAAAGTTCCTTGAAGAACGTCATGGGCTCTACCAGGGAAGCGGCGCTGCTCACGGGCCCCGTGATGCTGCCGATGACGGGAATATCGGAATGCCTGCGGGAGAGCGTGTTTATTGCCTCAAGAACCGCCGCACCCCGCCCGCTTTTTGTGACGGCCCCGTTGGGTACAAACTCAACATCCTTCACATGGGGGAAATTCTCCCTGGCTATCTTGGGTTCGCAGATGAGGGAGCCGTAATCGATGCTGCTGCCCAGAGCCTCTGGTTCAACGGTCATGCAGAAGGGAACGCCGTAATTTTCAAACCCCGTAAAGGCCTGTACGTCCTCGGCAAGACCCGCCATCAGGCCGCCTTCGTGGTGGGCATCGGGAAGGGTGCGGCCCCCCTTTTGCATCACCTCGACGATGGCGGCGTTCATCATGCCGCCGGGACAGATGACAGGCGGCCGCTCGACGCCTTTTTTATCCAGCTTCCGCCGGAGCCGTTCCAGGGGAGAAAAAACGCCGGACATGTCAAACCCCGGCAAGAAGTTCATTGCAGAGCCGCACCGCGTCGTTGGCGTTTTTTGAATAGCCGTCGGCGCCGATGCGATCCGCGAAAGCCTGGCTGATGGGCCCGCCGCCAACGGCGACCTTATACTTGGCCCGCAGGCCCCTCCGGACCAGTATTTTTACCACTTCTTCCATGTTATCCATGGTTGTTGTCATCAGGCTCGAAAGAAGTATCAGCTCGGCCCCGATCTCTTCGGCCTTGTCCACAAAGACCCGGGGCGGCACATCCCGTCCCAAATCCAGGATTTCAAAACCCGACGCCTCAAGCATGATCTTCACCAGGTTCTTCCCGATGTCATGGGTATCGCCTTCGATAACGCCGATAACCCCCTTGTGCTTTGCCGATACGTTTTCCTGCTTGAGATGGGGTTTTAACACGGCTATGCCGGCGTTCATGGCGTCGGAACAGATGATGAGTTCAGGGACAAAGTACTCTTCCTCGTCAAAGAGTTTTCCCGCCCGCTCCATTCCCCTGGCCAGGCCCTTGTCGATGGCAATATAGGCGTCGACTTTTTCTTCCACCGCCCGGCGGGAATAGTTGACGGCCCCTTCCTCATCCATGTCCACGACCGAATCGGCAAGTTTCTTCAGTAATTCCTCGCTCATTTCATTCCTCCTGTAATCTGCCGCTCAAGCGGCGCCGTTAAACAAATATTCACGGCCCGTCCTTGTCAGGGCCCTGATGTTATCCGCCGGTGTCGCCGGCGGTATATCGCAGCCGGGCATGAGCAGAAAGCCCGGTTCGCTGCCGGCATCGGCAATACATTCCCTGCTGACCTTCGCGACCCCTTCGGGGCTTTCCTTGAGCATCACCCCGGCAGGGTTGACGTTCCCGGCAAAGGCGGTTTTCTTGTCAAAGATATCCCGGCATTTTTTAAGGCTCACCTTGTAATCAACGGAAATTAATTCGGCGCCGATGCCGTTGAGGAGATCAAGCCTGTTTTCGATGTTGCCGCAGATGTGGAGGGCGGTCCTCACTTTTTTTGCCTTGAGGGCGTCAAAAACTTTCCTGAAAGCCGGGACTGCGAAGGCTTCAAAATGCTTCCGCGAAATCATATCTCCCGAAGCGGTCGGTTCCGCCAAAAGGAAAAAATCAACGCCGTTGTCGATGTACAGTTCCGCATAGGCAATATAGAGCTTGGCGGTAAAGTCAATGAGACGCCGTACCGCATCGGGTTTTTTGTATACATCCCGCATGAGGTTTTCGGCGCCGTAGAGAAGCCCCGCCAGGGTAAAGGGACCCCAGCGCGTCAGGGCAAGGTAGTTTTCGCCGTTGACCTTTTTGGCCAACAGGCGTGAAACCTTCAGGATAAACCGTATCTTTTCATCATCTTTAATTTTATTGATGTTAAGCCTGTCCAGATCCCGATGGTCCTTAATCAAGGTTTCGATTACGTCAGGCGTTCCCTTGAGGCGGAATTTTATCCTGCCTCCCAGGGCGCCGATAACGATGTTGTTGTAACCCGACATGGCCCACACAATGTCGGAATCGACGCTGTTATAGGCCCGGTACAGGATTTCCGCCGCTTCCTCCGCCGGCGCGGCCAGAGCTTTTTCCAGGGAGAGGCCGTTTGAGTTGAGGGCCCAGGCGCCTGCCGACATCAAGCTCGCGGGAAGCCGGGGCGTTGGTTTCAAGTCCAAAAGGCCGGTGATAATTTCTTTCGGTTTCATAATTCCTCCTGCCAAATTTCCGTTAACTTTTCCAGCGCAGAAGAAACTTCTGCAGTTTGTTGAAAAAGAAGGTGATCGCCGTTATGACGATGCCGATTACAATAACGCCGGTGATGATCCGGGTGTAATCACCGAAGTCGGAGAAGTTTTTTACATAATAGCCGAGGCCGCTCCTGCCGCCGATCATTTCCGCCGAGGTGAGCAGAATAAAAGAAACCGTCAGGCCCTGGTTACAGCCGGTAAATATCTGGGGCAGGGCCGCGGGCAGAACGATCTGAAACAGCATGGGTACCTTCTTCACGTTAAGCGACAGCGCGGACTCGATGATCTGGCGTTCCACGTTCAGCACCCCGCTCATGGTTCCGGCAAAGGCGGGCCAGAACGAGGCGAGAAAGATAACCATCACCGAAACCGAACGGAAGGTCGGGAGGAGGGCGATACCGTAGGGGATGTAAACCACCGGCGGTATGGACCCCAGAAACTTGGAAATGTAGACCGCCGCGTTCCCCGCCCTGACGTTCCAGCCGAGGAGGAGGCCCAGGGGAATCGCCATGCCAAGCGCGAAAACATAGCCCTGCGCCACGATGCCCAGGGACGTTTTGATATTACCCAGGATGACGCTTCCGTCCCGCAGGGCCTGTTCAAACACCGTGCCGGGAGGCGGAAAAAACGAGGCCTTGAGTATATTGAATTTCGCGGTAAAGAGTGTCCAGACAATGATAAACAGATATACAAAGCCGGTTATATCCGCAAACAAATTCACCGTTTCCGTTTTCTTTATGAGAATTGATACAAGTATAAAAACAATTTCAACGGCAGTGATAAAAACAACCGCATAACAGGGATGGGGATTTTTCGCCCTGTCTTCCAAAATCTGAATGAGCAAAAAAACGATAAAAAGAAAATGAGCTGATTTTACAAAGCGCACTTTGAGAAGGAATCCCGCAAGAGCGGAAAAAACCGCTTCTTTCATATAGTACTCCCAAAGTCGTTGAAAAACAGGACCAGGAGTTCGTTCCTGAGTTTCGTATATTCCGGAGTCTGAACCAACGCGGCGCGGTTTCGGGGCCGCGCAAAAGGAACCGTTATTTCACGGTAAATTTTTCCCGGACTATTGCTCATCATGATGATCCTGTCTGCCATGAGGATGGCCTCGTCGATGTCGTGGGTAACGAACACAACGGTCTTGCGATCCTGCTGCCGGGGGCCTTCGCCGGGGGGATACACTATGTCGCCGGCGCAGTTCCCCTCCCAGAGCCCCAGAAGGAGTTCCTGCAAAATAGTCCTGTTCCTGGCGTCCACTGCCCCAAAAGGCTCATCCATGAGCAGTATTTCCGTATCCATGGCAAGGGCCCTGGCAATGGCAACCCGCTGCCTCATTCCCCCGGAAAGCTGTCCCGGGTATTTGTTTTGAAAATTCTCAAGCCCCACCCTGTCGAGAAAAACGGCGGCCCTGGAGAGGCGTTCCCTGCGGGTAAGGTTCTTCTTAACCTGCCTGATGCCAAAGGCAACATTGTTCCGGGCGGTCATCCAGGGAAAAAGCGAATAATGCTGAAAGACCATGCTCCGGTCGGGGCCTGGACCGGTAACCTTTTTGCCGTCAATGGACAGCTCCCCCGCGTCCGGGCGGCGCAGTCCCCCCAGGATGCCCAGCAGCGTACTCTTGCCGCAGCCCGAGGAGCCTATGATGCTGACAAACTCCCCTTTTTCAACCCTGAAGGACAGGTCTTCCAGGGCGGTAAACACCCCGTTCCCGTCACGGTATTGAACCGTGAGCTTCTTCACTTCAATCTTGTTCACCCTTTGTCCCTTGTTTAGTGAAAAAGGCAGCGGCGGCGGATAGAAGAAAAAGAAAAACCGCCGCCGCCCCTGAAATTAGTCATTCATACCGGTTAAAATGATCCAGCAGCCCCTTGTATACCGCGTCATTGGGACTGGCCTTCAAGAGGCTGTCCAGGGCCGCCTTGTAAATGGCGGTATTGTACAGCGGTTCGATGTCGTAGTCTTTGGTATAACCAAAGGCGACAAGGTCTTTCTTTAACGCCACCGTCGCCTTCTTGTCCGGATCGGGACTCGAAAGACTGTGGCCGCCGTACACCTCGTACTCCACCAGTTCCCTTGCCAGGGGGATGTACTTGTTCACATCGTCGATGGTCTTTGCCCGGTTCTCCTGGGAAAATTTGTAGGCCTTGATAAAGGCCCTTTCGGCGGCCTCAAAGAGGGCGGGATTAGCCTTGAGGTTCGGTGTATAGACCACCTGGCGGCAGCAAGGCTGATTTTGGAATTCGTCTTTTTCATTGCAGTAATAAACCACGGTGTAGCCCTCGCTCCGGGCACGGGAAGCGTAGGGTGAATAAACCGATACGGCGTCAATTTCTTTGTTTTGCAGGGCGTTATACGCTTCGGTCTGGCTGCTGAAATACACAACGTTCACATCCTTCTCCGGCGCAAGTCCCGCGTTTTTCAGCAGAACCAGAAGCTCGTACTCCTGGACGCTGTTTTTAACCGTCGCCACGTTCCTTCCCCGGAGGACAGTGATGTCCCCTTCCTTAAAACCCGGAGGAACCAATTCGGTTTTGATGACATAACCGTGGCCATTGGTCATGGCGCCGCCGAAGATCGTGAGATCATGACCGGTGGACTGAAAGGTTAGCACCGGAACCGAGCCGATAAAGGCCAGGTCCAGCTTGCCGGACTCAAGGCCCGCGGCAAGTTCGGCGGCGCTGGTGAACTGGGTCAGAGTCGCGTCCAGGCCCTCTTCGGCAAAAAAGCCTTCTTCCCTGGCAACAAAGGCCAGAAGGTGGGCCGTGGAGTTGAGGTGTCCCAAGTTGAAGGGCTTCAACGCGGCCGGCGCTGTCCCCTGAGCGGGACCTGAATCCTGTCTGCCGCCTCCCGCCATGAGCAGTGAAACAGCGGCGCAAAAAAGAAACAGGGTAACAAAAATTCTTTTCATAAAATCCTCTTTATTTAACCGGCAAAGACAAAACCGCCTCTGCCGGTCTTTTTATTTTAGAATTCCGATATTAATTATAGGAATTCAGCCAAAAAAAACATTCCTAAAACAGCGAATCAGGAACGCCGGGCACCGAGTAGAAAGTGTTCTTTACCAGGGCATCAACGTCAAGGTCTGAAGCGACAATGCCGATCTGCTGGAGTTCCCTGGCGTTACGTTCAATAGCCGAAAGGGCCTGGCTCACCGACGCCCGGTAGTTGAAGGTCTTGAGCACCTGGGCGTTGACCGCAACTTCACCGGCGATGTACTTCTTCTCGGTAATGATCCGCGCGGCTTCATCGGGATTCTCCTGGACCCACCTGGAAGCCTTCTGAATTGCCCGCAGGAATTTCGCCACTTCTTTGGGATGTTCCACAATCGCGGCGGAACGGACCGGCGTTACACAGCAGAATTCATTCTTGAGGTTGTCGTCGGTGGCGTTGTTGATGATCACCCGCGCCTTGCCTTCGTTCTCGATAATCGAGGCCGCGGGATCGCCTGAGCCGATAGCGTCAACCAGGCCGCGCTCAAGGGCCAGGGGCAGTTCCGCTGAGGGATAGATGATCCATTCCACATCCGCGCCGGGGCCGTCAATTTTTAGCCCCAGGCTGGCGAGTACCCGCGAAGGTATTACCTTGGTGCTGGAGTTGAGGCTGGGAACGCCGATCTTCTTCCCCTTGAGGTCAAGAGGGCTGCGGATCGGGGAATCGGGCCTGACCAGCACCTTGACGCATCCGGTGTGCAGGGCCAGGGGTATCTTGATGTCCAGGCCGTTGGCGATGGGCTGGATCAACGTCGCCAGGAGGTTGTTGGTAACGTCAATTGTTCCGTTGGTAAGATGGTTCATCGCCGTACCGGGGTCCATCTTGAACTCTTTCCACTTGAGCCCTTCCTCGTCGTAGAATCCCTTTTCTATAGCGATATAGAAAGGGGCTTCGCAGAGTCCGCCCTCAACCGGAAGACCAATGGTCAGCGTATAATCGCCGGCCGCACCGGAAGGTTCACTTTGACCTCTTGCCGAAAGGCCGGCAAGAACCGTACAGGCGAGCAGTAACACGAGCGTTGTTTTTTTCATAACTCGTCTCCTTTGGGGTTTTAAACCCGCTTAATATTTTTACTCCCCGCGAAAAAACGCGGAAAGATTTTGCACCGCAATTTGTACTATAAGTAATACTGCAAATTTTCCCGCTGTCCCGCGAAGTGCAGTATTTGAAGTATCTTCGTCCTCAGTTCCAGAAAATCAGGATCGCCCCGCTGCCTGGGACGGCCCATCTCCACGTTGATGATCTTTTCGATCTTCGCCGGCCTCGCCGACATCACCACGATTCTGGCGGCCATATAGATCGCCTCATCAACATCGTGGGTTACCATCACCGTTGTCATGCCCCGCTGTTCCCAAATTTTAAGAATTTCGTCCTGCATGTTCATGCGGGTAAAGGCGTCGAGGGCTCCCAGAGGTTCGTCCATGAGCAGTACCTTGGGATTGTTTACCAGGGCCCGGGCCAGGCTTGCCCGCTGGGCCATGCCGCCCGAAAGCTGATGGGGATAGGATTTCTCAAAGCCCTCCAGCCCCACAAGTTTGATAAATTCAGGGATAAGGGCTTTTTCTTTTTTATACACCCTCCGGGAACGGAGGCCGTAGGCGACGTTCTCGTATATGTTCATCCACGGGAACAGTGTCGGGTCCTGGAACACGAGGCCCCGCTCATAGCCGGGCGCCCTGATTTCCTCCCCGTCCAAAAAAAGTTTTCCGCTGTCCGGCTGGTTAAGCCCCGCGATAAGCCTGAGCAAAGTTGACTTGCCGCAGCCAGAAGGCCCAATCAGGGAGACGAATTCGCCGGGGTTAAACTGAAGGGAAATATTGTCGAGCACCGTGATCACCGTGCCGTCGGTTTGGGCAAAAGACTTGTCCACCCCTTCAATTTTTATGCCGCCCCTTTCCGCCTGGACCGGAAACAATTCGCTCACCATCTGATTGTTCCTTTCTGCCAGGCCAGCACCTTGTTCCTGATTTTAAACTGCAGGGTAATGAGCAGGGAGAAGGTGACGGCGATCACGATGAGGGCCGCGTACACGTTGGAATAGGCGAGGGTTTCCCTCTGCCAGTTGATGTACCAGCCTATGCCGAATTTGCAGCCGATCATCTCGGCGGCCATGAGGGTGAGGAAGCAGGCCGAAGTCCCGTTGAACAGCCCCGAGAATACATTAGGCGCGGCGCCGGGCAGGGCTATGGAGAGGATATTCCGCAGGGCGCCCGCCCCCAGGGTGCTGGAAACTTCAAAATAACTTTTCTGCACATTCATGATCCCCGAACCCGTAAGCACCGTTGTGGGAAACCAGACTCCAAGGGCAATCAGGAAGAGACTCGCGTCGGTGGGCTTAAAGAAGATTACCAGGGCAATCGGAATCCACGCGGTGGAGGGGATGGGGCCCACGATCCGTATAAAAGGCATGATCCAGTAGTTGAAGCGCCGGCTCCAGCCGATGAGGGTTCCGGTAAGTACTCCGAGGAAGGCCCCCAGGAAGAAACCGCCCAGAAGGAGCCTGAGGGAATAGACCAGGCACTGAAGGATGAAAAGCCAATCCTTGACGAAGACGCCGATGATCCGTTCCGGCGCGGGGAAGTAAAGCCCCGGGAGGACGTTCGCTTTTATGGTGATAAGATCGTAGAGGCCCAGGAGCAGAAAACCCGCCGTGTAGAAGCCGGCCTTAAACGCGAGCCTCTCACGTACTTTGGTTTTAAACAGGCCCAGGATTATCCAAAAGGCGAATCCCCCAATAAGTATATAAATGAAATTCGTAAAATAGGGCAGTTCCTTTACCCTGTACCCCGGATGGGTTGGAACAAGTCTATGCAGCAGCAGCACCGCCAGCAGGGCTCCAGGGGGAAGGAGTTCCCTGGGATCAAATTGAACAAAAGTATCCTTTCTCTCAGGCATGGATCATCTCCCCGGCAAAGGTTTTTCCGAATTCCTTTACCGCATCGGTAACGTAATCATAGGTCATAAAAAATCTGATGTCCTGTTCCGCAAGGCGGCGGCGCGGGACCTCGCCTATGCGCATGGCAATAACGCCGTCGCAGTCCCCCAGGGTTTCAAGAATCCCCCGGAAGTCGTCTTCGCGCCATTCCGCCGCGTTACGGCCGCAGTTTTCCCGGCCGCGGCAGTACCTGGACACATCCCGCTTTTCGATAAACTCAACCTTGCCGTTTTTATACTGATAGATATAAAAGGCCGAAGCGTGCCCAAAATGCTGATCCACCGCGATGCCGTTTTTGGAGGCCGCCGCGAAGAACAGCGGCGGGGTCTCCCTTCCGGAATCTCCGCCAGCCACCGCCAGACCCTCTTCCTCAAGGAGGGACGTTTTATCACAGCCCTCGCCGGCGGTTAACTGAAACGAAATATCCTCGTCCAGAGTTCCCGCGGCATCGGCGCGGCACTGGCGGCAGTGGTACATCTGGGGCAGCAAGGACTCGCATTGCTTCCGCGTTTCCGTAAGCTCCGCGTTGCTCACCATGGGGATATGTTCAAAAATGGTGCCCGGCACCGGGATGAGCTGCATGATGTTGGTCATATCCGCGCCGGCTTCCTTTACCTTTGCCACAATCCCGGGGATGACGGCATCGTTGACGCCTTTGAGCATGACGATGTTGACCTTGGTAACGATTCCCAGGTCCCGGAGGCGCGAAATTCCCTCATACTGGTTCTCAAGCAGAATACCCGCGCCTTCGGCGCCTGCATAATTTTTCCCCTCGTATCGCACATAACGGTAGATGCGCCTCCCCTCACGGGGGCTTGCGGCGTTCACCGTTACTGTCACGTGGGAAACACCCAGGGCGGCAATGTCGGCGGCGTACCGGGGGAGGAGGAGGCCGTTGGTGGAAAGGCAGAAGGCAGCGCCGCCGTCTGCTTTGCGGATGAGCGTAAAGGTCCGCCGCACCCTGTCGAATTCAGCAAGAGCGTCGCCGGGACCCGCGATGCCGGCTACATCGATTTTCCCCAGCCGTTTCCGGGCCTCAAGAAATCGTTCCAGTGCATCCTCAGGCGTAAGTAATTGAGCGGTTACGCCGGGCCGGCTTTCGTTGACGCATTCGTATTTCCTCAGACAGTAATTGCATTGGATGTTGCAGGACGGCGCCACAGGCAGGTGTATCCGCGTATTCTTCCCTCCGCAGTCGTTAAAGCAGGGGTGTGTAAGGGACTTTAACAGATTGGCGTTTTTCCGTGTCTGAATATCCTGCATGATCTTCTGCTATTCCTCTATATAGTGTCGCCCGGCGATGTGATCCTGCCCTGTTCCAGGGCCAGAAGATTATCGGCCCAGAAAGCGGCCCACTCGCGCAGTTCCGCCACTTCAAGCGGGGACGGCGTCCTGGACTCCGTATGCCCGGCGATCTTGCGGGCCAGGGAACGGTACACATTGGCCTGCTCGGATTTGGGCGCCGCTTCGATGGTGGTCTTCCCCTGAAGCTCACTCTGGGTTACCGTTATGGAACGGGGGATATATTCAATCACCTGGGTGGAGGTCCGCTTTACAAAGTCGTCGATAATCTCCCTCGAATAGGGCGGCCCCATGGAATTGGCGATTACCCCGCCTAAAAGGGCGCCCCCGGAATTGGAGTACTTGCTTATACCCTTAAACAGGTTATTGGAAGCGTAGATGGACATAAAATCCCCCGATGACACGGTGAACACATGCTCGGCAATGCCTTCCCTGATGGGGACGGCGAAGCCTCCGCACACTACGTCTCCCAGGACGTCGTAAATGACCACGTCCAGGTCAAGGTCCTCAAAAACATGCTGATGCTTAAAAAGCTCCACTGCCGTAATAATGCCCCTGCCGGCGCAGCCGACACCCGGAGCAGGACCGCCGGCCTCGACACAGTAGATGCCGTTATAGCCCTCATAAATAACCTCCGGAGCCTTTACCGTTGACTTTTCCCGCAGGGTATCCAGCACAGTGGGGATGAATTTACCGCCCCGGAGGGTATTGGTGGAGTCGCTTTTGGGATCACAGCCAAACTGCATCACTTTGAGGTTCATCTCCGAAAGGGCCGCGCTGAGGTTGGAGGTGGTGGTGGACTTCCCTATGCCCCCCTTTCCGTATATGGCGATTTGCTTGATCTTCTTAGCCAAAATCCTCTCCTATTCCTATAAATATCATCGTAAAAATATGATATTAAACCTATCTTTTTTATATATTTTTGTCAAGCCTTAGCCATGTATTTTTTTAAAATTCGGAATTACCGTGCGAGAGCTTGCTAAAAAGTGCAAAATATGGTATTAAACCCCGAATGCAATACATCCGGAGGTAAACGCCGGCTGCCGGTGTCTGGCAACAGGGAGAAAGTAATGAGCGTTAAAGCGGTGGTGTTTGACTATGGCGGCGTTATATGTTTCAACCCGACTCTCAAAGCGGAAAGGGAAGTGGCAAGGCTTAGCGGGCTGCCGCTTAATACCCTGCGGAAACTGAACCGGAAATACCGGAGTGAGTATGACCGGGGGATTTATGACACCAGGGAATACTTCAAATTTATTTTGTCGGCCGGGGGGACTTTTCCCGATGATTCGGGCCTTGAAATAATCGCCCAAACCGAAATGGACTGTTATAGGCATTTGAATCCGGATACAATTCAGTTAATGCGGGACCTCAAGGCCGCAGGTTTTAGCCTGGGAGTATTTTCCAACATGCCTCATGATTTTCTTGCCTGGGTCCGTAAAAGCATCCCCGCGATTGCCGAGGCGGACTTCGGTGTTTTTTCCTGCGAACATAATTTGATAAAACCGGAAAAGGCGATTTATCTGAAACTGAAAGAACTAAGCGGTCACGAATTCGATGAGATTGTTTTTTTTGATGACAGGCCTGATAATATAGCTATGGCAAAGAAATTGGGAATCTGCGGCTTTGTCTGGGAAGGCCCTCAGGCCGCCAGAGAGACCCTCAGGAAACTTGACCGGGAATTTGAAATACTATGATAAAGACCGTTATCTGTTTTGCCTTTGTGGTAGCCGCCGTATTCGTTCTCATACCCCTGGGAATCGTTGTAGTGGTTTTCAGTTTGCTGGGCCTGCGAAAGCCTATGTCGATTTTGATGTACCGTATTGCCCAGGGATGGGCGCTGTTCATGATCAAGCTGATCGGTTGTAAGGTAACGGTTAAGGGCAGGGAAAACATACCCCGCAAGGAAGGCGTCTGCTTTGTCAGCAACCATGGCAGTATTTTCGATATTTTGCTGTTACTTGCATATACAGGCCGGCCCTTCGGTTTTATCGCCAAAAAAGAACTGCTTTTAATCCCCTTTCTTAATCTATGGATATCCGTGCTTGGCGGGCTCTTTATCGACCGAAAAAACGCGCGCAAGGCGGTCCGTACCATCAGCAAAGGAGTTGCCCGGATCAGGGCGGGCGGCGCCATGATCATTTTTCCCGAAGGCCACCGTTCCCGGGGTCAGGGCCTGCTTCCCTTTCACCCCGGTTCCTTCAAACTCGCCACCCATGCGGAAGCCGTTATTGTTCCGGTGGCCCTCGCGGGAACCTACGATGTTTTTGAAAAAAATTACCGCGTGAAAAGGGTTCCGGTAGAAATCACCTTCTGCAAAGCAATCAAGACCTCGGCCATTCCCCCAACCGGCCAGAAGCAGATTCTCTCGGATCAGATTTACGGCGTTATCAAGGAAGCGCTGGATAATGAAAACCGGGAAGCGGCCGGACCGCAAGTCTGCGCTAAATGACTTTTCCGGAAACCGCAGGCTTTTGCCCACTGTCAAACAGGACATCGCAGCATTCGATGGGGCTGTCGTAGCCCTTGACGCTGATGAAACGGGGTGGGCCGAAGCGGCCGGGGTCTTTGGCGGCAATGCCGGCGGCGGCCAGGCGGGTAGCGGCTGTAACCAGGACGCCTCCCGGAGGGGCGCTGCTTTCCATTCGCTGGCCCAGGTTTACGGCGGCGCCTATGACGGTGTACTCGATGCGGGTTTTGGTGCCTAAATTCCCGGCTATGACCTTGCCGGTATTGATGCCGATACGGACCTTAAGATCTATGCCGTTCCGGGGCATCCACAGGTCCCGCAGGACGGAGATCTTTTGCTGCATGGCGATTGCCGTTTCCACAGCCCGGTCCGCATGATCCGCCTGCTCAAAGGGATCGCCGAAGAACGCCAGTATACCGTCCCCCATGAACTTATCGATGGTTCCCCCGTGTTCAAAAATTATAGCGGCCATGGATTCCAGGTAATGGCTCAAAAAAGTATGTACCAGGTCCGGCGCCTTGTCGGCGCTCCATTTGGTAAAGTTCGAAATATCCGCAAACAGTACGGAAAGTTCTTTGTAGGCGGGGGCAAGATCGATGCTCCCCTCGGCGGAAATCCGTTCTGCCAGAGACTTGGGGAAATACCTGGCAAGCGCGTTTCGGTAGAGGAGCTGTTCCCGATAGCGGGAAAACAGACGGAAAATAAAGCACCCCAGCCAGCAGAGGAAGATAAAAAAGAGAGGCAGGCCGTACCAGGGAACCAGGGCCGCAAAGCGCCAAAGTCCGTAACATAATCCGGCGGACAAAATACATAAAATCAAAAACCCTGTATTAAAGGCGCTGTCTTTTTTACACAGGCTTAAAACCAGGACGGCAATTCCCAAAAGGGCAAAAAACAAAACCTTATGGACAGTACTTAAATCCCGGTAAAAAGAATTGTTCAGGATGCCGCTCATCACCGCCAGGTATATGCCGGAACGCGGGAACACCGCTTCCACGGGGGTAACGCCAAAATCCTGCTTGAATGTGCTGGTATCCGCCGCCAGGCAGATACTACCGGATAATTCATCAAAAACCGTTTCAAATTGAGCGTCGTCGTACCGGGCCCGCACTACATCCGCAAAGGAGATGCGGTACAGGGTATCGGCCCAGCGCGAGGTGTAGGGGATGCGGACATAGCCCGCTTTATCTACCGGTATGCTGATGGGCTTATCTTCCGGTCCCAGGGGCAGAACCACCGCCTTGCCCGGGTAGAATTCGATGCTTCCGGGATCGATGCGCAGTTCCCGAACAGCCGCCGCCAGGGCCAGCGAAGGTATCACCCCGTCTTCCCAGCGGTAAAAGAGGGGAGTTTTCCGGTATACCCCGTCCCTGTCGTGCTCCACCCCAATATGCCCCAATTGGGAGGCCTCTTCGCTCAACTGGGGAAATGAAAGGATAAAGGAGCGGGCAGTGGGGATGGAGGCAGCCCCCATTTCTTTGATATGCCAAAGATTTTTGGTGAGAACCGTCCGGGAACGTTCGTCCAGCGCGCCGTGAGAAAAATTCACCAGTTTTTCCGGCACCGGAATTACCGCCAGGATCAGGGATTTCATGTCCGCCGCCGCGTTTACCAGCTCAAGGTCGGCGGGTGAAAGCTCCCCGCCGCTTTCGCCGCCCAGGGGATTCTTAAAGACAAAGTCCAGCACGCCGGAAGAAGCGCAGCCGGACAGTGTTACCAACAGGTCCGTAAAGGCGCCCCGTGAATCAATCGCCTCCCCCAGGGCATTTTCCGATGCGTCATTTAAGTCCACCGGGACGATACGGGAATTAAGCCGTTCGGGATACCATGTTGTTTTTATTTTTAGAAAAAGATCGTAGAGGCCCCGGTCAAAAAAAGGGAAAAAAGGAGTAAGGGATAAAATTGTGGTGACAAGGACGGAGGGGAAAAATATACCCAATGTTATTTTTTTAATGTCTGATGACAATAGTTTTGACATAACAATCCGCGCCGGAGTATTTAGAGGCGGAAGTAAAGGACAATTCATCTCCCCTAAAGGCGCCGCCCATGGGTACGGGTATTTCGGGCCTTTCCCTTAAGCGGGAAACAGTATTCCGTATTCCAAAAATTTCGTTTAGTAAAGCCTCTTCCGCCTGACGGGAATTTTGGCTTTCTCCCAGGGCGCGGATGCGGGCTTCCAGACCCCGCTGGGCGATATCGCTCATGATCACATAAAAGGTTTCGCGGCCTCCCGGCAAGATAAGAACCAGCGGGCCGATAGTAATCTCCTCATCTTTTTGCAGCGCCTGGCTGTTCAGTACCGCTACGGCATTTTCGGAGTCAACGGCGATTATGTAGCAATATGCCGGGGCTTCACCTTTTATACGCAATGCAAAACTGTCGCCATCCCGCAGCGTGAAGGGGCGGGACAAAGGTTTATCATCGGTTTCCCGGCTGCTTGAACTAAGCCCCATGGACCAGTCAAAAGACCAGGAATTCCGGAGAACCAAAAGGGCAAAAACAGAGAACAGCGCTGCCTTTTTCATCGGTATGTGTCCTTGCTTTAGTAGGATCGGCAAATGCGGAAACCCACGGTATTCAAGGATATGGCAGGATTACCGCTGTTTCTGGCCGCCGAACGCATATTCCCCGCCCTGCCGGACCAGCTTCCTCCCCGGAACACCCGTTTGGAACCGGACAAGGGACCGGAAGGATTTGTTTCGCTTCTTGCGGCATAATCCCCGTACCAGTCCCAGCACCACTCTTCCACATTGCCGTGCATATCATAAAGCCCCCAGGGATTGGGCGCCATGCTTCCTACCGGGGAGCCTGAAGATATGCCTACAGTCCCGGGGGGAGGGGTTTCCCCGCTGTAATAAGGGGAAACAGTACCGGCACGGCAGGCATACTCCCATTCCGCTTCTGTGGGCAGCCGGTAGCCCGCTGTTCCGGCCTGTACGTCCTTGTTCCAGGTGACCGTAGTTCCGTTGATAGTGTAAGCCGGCCGTAGCCCTTCTTTAATACTGCGCCGGTTGCAGTACTCCGCCGCATCCAGCCAGCTTATATTGGTTACCGGCAGCAGGGGCCCTTTGACCAGGCTGGGATTTGAACCCATGAGGGCCTGGTACTCGCCCTGGGAAACTTCCCTGGCGCCAATGTAGAAACTGTCCAGGTTTACCCGGTGCCGGAATTCATCATTTTTTCGTCCTTTTTCCGTGCCGGGACTGCCAAGCATAAAGCTCCCGCTCCGGACAGGTACCAGATCCGGGGCTACGGATGGTTCCGGCGGGGCCTCCGGGGGAGAAACGGCCGCAGGGATGACCAGCGTCACGGCGGGAGCGTCGGCTGTTTCAGCCGTACCGGAACTTCCTTCCCGGCGGAAAAAGAGGAAACTCCCTCCGGACTGGTGTTCGGATCCCAGGATTGTTCCCAACAGGGGCTGGGTGGACCGGACTTCCCGAACATTGGTAAAAAGAAATTCGGGATCTATGCAGGGCTCCTCCGCCCGGCGAAGGGTGCTTTTTAAGCGGAAGGCAAATTCCGACGCATCGGGAACCGTCTCGCTGGAGCCGCTGCTCATTACCTGGCGGCTGACCAGGCTGTAGGCCCGCTTGTAATATTCGCTGGAAATTTCCGGGGAAGCCCCCTTGCTGGTGTCCAGCATATCCCCGGAAAAGCAGGCGTCCGCCACCAGAAACACATGTCTGGCGGGCAGGGCGGAGAGCATGTTGCGGACCTGGATATTGGGAAGCCAATTGGCCTGGGCCAGTTGATCCCGGCCCCCGTCCACCGGGATCCACGATCCGCTGTTGGTCACCGAATCGGTCTGCCCGTGTCCGGAGTAGAACACAAAAACAGAATCGTTTATCCCGCTTCTGGCCCTGAGGTCCGCAAAAAGCCGGCGTATATTAGCGGCGGTAGCATCCCTGTCGTACAGTTCAACCACTTCGTCGATGAAATAGCGTTCCGTAAGGATATCACGGATCTCTTTGGCGTCTTTTACGGGATTGCTTAAGGGGCCCCATTCTTTGTACCGGTCGATGGCGATAAAAACCGCCCACTGTTTACCGATGACCGTATCGGCGCCCACGATATCGACCCTGATACCCCTATCCTGGGCTTTAACCCGGGATAGGAAAAAAAGAAAGAAAACCAACAGAAGGAGCCGCGATTTCATATAACGATAGTACATAGCACATCTCCAACCGCTTGTGCCGGATCTTATGGATACCGGAATTACTCTCTATAAAACTCAGACATGGGGCCGCTGCTATACATATCGCCCCTCGTTGCCCCCTCGGACTTTATCCGTTCTTCCACCGCGCCGGTGTACTTGATCGCCAAAGCAGTACCCTTATAGTTGTAAGTAAGGGTATAGCCCGTCAGGAAATCAAGGAGGGTTCTTTTATTCTGATCGGTAACCTCGATCCTGACGTTGATAATATCGTCAGCTCCCAGTTTTACCGCCTCAGCCATAAGATCGGACCACACAATACGGCTGCCCTTAAGGCTTCTCGCCAACCCTAAGGGCTTGGCCTCGAAGACTTCCTGTGATTCCAGAGTGACAACCCCCACCGTTTCATAGTCCTTTACGGCGATTTCGGCATAGTTGGACCAGCCCACCCTGTTGACGGTATAATCGGTTGTTTTACAACCGGCGAGAACCAGAGCGGTACAAGCTGCGGTCACAAGAATCATCTTTTTCATCTAAAAACTCCTTCTCGGTGATATTCCTACGAACTATGTTCGCAAATGCCCAATGAACAGTATCAATCGGACGGCTTTTCCTGTTTTGCCCGCTATAAACCGGAGCGAACCAGCCGGAAACCCAGGTCATCGTGCCGGAAATTCGGAGTGAAGAAGTCCCGGCTGGCGGAACGCAGGGTCATCGCAAGGAAATACCAGCCTCCGCCGCGAATCACGCGGTAGTACCCCGGTGACTCCATCGTTGGGGCGAACCGTGCGCTGTCTGAATAGTCGGCATACCAATCCCAGCACCATTCCCATACATTCCCGTGCATGTCGTACAGGCCCCAGTTATTCGCCTCATAGCTCCCTACATTCCTGGTCCCGGTAAAACCGCCATAATTCGCCTGGCCGGTTGCTATTTCCGGGCCGGTTGAATACTCCGTCCCCGTCCCCGCACGACAGGCGTACTCCCATTCCGCCTCGGTCGGCAGCCGGTAGCCGTCAGCGTCCCGGTTCCATGTTACCGTATCCCCGCTTCGTGTATATGCCGGCGTCAGCCCTTCCCGCTCGCTCCGCCTGATGCAGTAGTCTATTACTTCAAACCAGTTTACCCGCTCTACCGGACGGTTATTTCCCTTAAACCTGCTGGGATTGCTCCCCATCACCTCAACCCATTCCCGCTGGGTAACTTCGTACCTGCCCATGTAAAAGTCGCCTACCGTTACGCTGCGCTGTACTTCATCATTTTCCCGCCCCCCTTCCCAGCCGGGGCTGCCTATGGTAAAGGTCCCGCCGTTAATACGGACAAAGCCGGCATCCGGTGGCGTGTTTTGGGCGGGATTCGACACGCAGCTTAATCCTGCCGAAAGGGTAACCACAATGATTGCACAGAACTTGTTCATGGTTTTCTCCCGAAAATATTTTTATGTTCCCCGCTAAAACGGATAACACACCCTTACAATAGAAACATAAATGGCGGCTCCTGACGCCTTCGCGAAAGACGCTATATATAGAGCCGGCTGCAAAACTCGGTTGGTTTTGTAAGCGGCTCTTGCAGTTATTCGCCTAATGGCTGCGAAACATGCATTTTTGAACGGTGAAACTTGCAAAACTGAAGTTTTGCGGCTTCCTCTGTAGTGAGATAAATAGGTAAAACCGTTGAAGCTCCGGAACGATATTATGTCGTGAGAAGTAACAGATAAGGAAGGCGCCCGGATAATTCCTAGTATTCTTATCGGGGGGGGGGGGGGGGGGATACTGGTTGCTTGCCGTACAGGCCCGTCCGGCGTCTTTGTGCGGAAAAATCACCCTCGCGCCAATCGCCCGCCCTGAACGAAGTCGAAAGATAGTCAAAGGATAGTCGAACCATGCCTTAATATACACCTGTATTTTGAAAAATGCAATGCTTTTTTCAGAATTTAGACGGTTTCATACCCCGAAGCTTGCTCTAAACTTGACCCGTAAAAGATCGCTTGTCAGGCGAAGGGCCTCCTCTCCCTGCCCCGTGTTTTTTTACCGGTTTTTGTCAGCGCGGCTAAAGCAAAACAGCCCCTCGCTCCCATATAGGGGGTATGAGGAAAACACGTACATTAGCGCAGGGGGTATGGTATGAGATACGCTCCCACATCAACAACCGGGAGCGCATCCTCAGCCTGCCAAGGGCCGCTTCACTCTTTGCCGGGGTTTTCCGGGAAACCATGCGCCGCTTCAGTTTCGGCTTCCGGGGCCTCCGTTTTGAGGCGGACCGGCTGAGCTTCTACATCAAGCCCGAGGACGGGATGGAGCTGCCGGCTATCATGCAGTGGCTGAAACAGACTTTCGCGCAGCGGTATAACGCGCTGACGGGGAGGACGGGGCATATCTGGGGGGACCGGTATTGGTCGTTGATTCTGGAGGGGGAGCCTGTGGAGGAAGAGGGGGCGGCGCTTGGGGCGGGGAACGGGGACAGCCCCCATAGGTGGGAATGGAGGCGCAATCCCCAATTTTCCCCCGTTTTCCCCGCACCCCTCGCCCCTTCGCCCGGCTAAGGGGCCGGATACCGCCCCCCGCCCTGCCGAATCCCCTCTCTATACCCCCTGACAAGCATACCCCGCAGGGAAGATCCGCCCTGAGACGGGCAATGAGTCTGAATTGAGGGTCAAGTTTAGCAAGACACCGGGGCTTTTACTTCAGCCTGAAGTCACCGCTGACTCCCGCCTGAAGTCGTCGCTGACTCCCGCTTAGGGTTATCGGCTGATCAGGCCCGGATCGCTACTCCGATCGGCCCCGGATGCTCATCCGATCCGGTGTTGTTTCGAATATATTCCCTTTTTCCGCCCAATGCGGTATAATGCCAATAGTCCGCAAGTTCCGCCAAAGCGGGAGGCGCGGTTCCTTCCGGGAGGCTGCAATGACCGATGTGCATAACGACATGCTGGATGACGAAGATTTTGACACCATTTTATCGGCGGATATTGATTTTTCCGGAAGCCTGTATTTTGAGAAGCCCTTTCTGATCCGGGGAAAGGTTTCCGGGGAAATCAGCGCACGGGGACTTCTGGTGATTGACGAGGAAGCGGTGGTGAACGCCAATATCAATACTTCCCGGCTGGTGATTCGGGGGCAAGTGAAGGGGGATGTAACCGCCGCCGAGAAGGTCGAGGTTACCGTTACGGGCAAACTGATAGGGAACGTAACCGCCCCGGAAATTTTTATGGAGACCGGCTGTGTATTTAACGGCCTCTGCACCATGACTGATAAAAAATCCGCGGTATGAATAAACTGTCGCTGAAACCCGCCGGGTTGTTCCGCATCTCCGCGCTTCTCCTGCTTCTCCTGCCGGTATTTGCCGTCCGCGCCCAGAATCAGGCCGACGCCCTTGTCGAATACCGTGCGGGTAACTTCGAGCGGGCGGTTCAGATTTGCCGGGACGAAATAACCGTTAACGCCAGCAAACTGGAAGCCCACGTGGTAATTTGCTGGAGCCTTGTCAGGCTGGGCCGTTATGAGGAAGCCCTGCGCTATGCCCGGGCCGGGCGGGCCTTGAACCGTTACGACACGCGGATCACCGAAATACTGGGTGAGATATGCTACTACCAGGGCCGGAACGCCGAGGCCCTGCAATACTTTCAGGAATACGCGAGCCTGGCCCCGGAGGGGGGGCGGATCGACATGGTGTATTATTTTATCGGGGAAATCTATATCCGCACGGGCAGGTTCCGTCACGCCGATATCGCCCTTTCCACGGCGGTCCGCTGGATGCCGGGGAACGCCGCCTGGTGGACCAGGCTCGCCTATGCCAGGGAGCGTGCGGGGGACCTGGCCGAGGCGGTGAACGCCTACGGGCAGGCCCTTTCCCTGAATTCCCAGCTTGCCGACGCGCGCCGGGGTTTGGACCGGGTCAGGCAGGTAATGGACAGGCAATAGGTTCCGTGTTTTCCGTAGCGGTATATACCCTGGGCTGTAAACTGAACCAGCTTGAAAGCGAGGCGCTGGCCGATGAATTCAGGCGGGCGGACTTTTCCCTGCTTTCCCGGGACGAGACCGCCGCCGTCTCGCCCGACATTCTCATCATTAACACCTGCACCGTAACCTCCAAAGCGGACCAGAAGGCACGGCGGCTTATCCGCAAGGCCCTGCGCGACAATCCCCGTTCCCTCGTTATCGTAACCGGCTGTTATGCCCAGCTTGAGCCGGAGGCGCTTGAAAGCCTTGAGGCTGAGTACCTTCCCGCCCTCTGCGGAGCGGCCGCCCATCCGCCGGGCCGCCGCCTCTTTGTGCTCAGGGGCGGGGAAAAAAGCGCCGGCCTGGCCAAGGGCGCCCTGCTGGATTTACCCCGGTACATTCAAGAATCCGCTTTACGGGGCGGCCCTGCGGCCGCCGGCGAACTCCAGGCCCTGGTCAAGGCCTGGAGTGAAGACCTTATGGCGCGTAAAGGAACGGAACCCCGTGCCGCGCCGGACCTGCCGGAAAAAGCCTTCCGCTTTACCCCCGCTAATTTTTCCTTTCATACGCGGGGATTTCTGAAAATCCAGGACGGCTGCGACAATCACTGTACCTACTGCCGGATCCGGCTTGCCCGTGGTCCCAGCGTCAGTCTCGGTGCGGAACAGGCCCTCGCGGAACTGCGGGCGCTGGAGGCGAGGGGCTATGCCGAAGCCGTGCTTGCTGGGGTAAATATTACCCAGTATCGGGATTGCGGCGCGGGTTTCGCCGCGTCTGGCGGCGCTCAGGCCTCCACTGCGGCCGCCGGCGAAGGCCGCAGCGCCGGCAGAAAAGCCACTTGCGGAAAAACCGCCGGTCTGGGTGAACTACTGGCATACCTGCTTGAAGGCACTCATCGTATTGCCCTGAGGCTTTCCTCCCTGGATCCCGAAGCGGTAAACAGGCATCTTGCCGGGGTTCTGGTTAACCGGCGGATACGGCCCCATTTTCACCTCTCGGTCCAGTCAGGCAGCGCCGTGATTCTCAAAAAAATGGGACGGAACTACGGCCCCGAAACGGTGGAGCAGGCCGCCGCGCTGCTTCGCTCGGTCAAGGACAATCCCTTTCTGGCCTGCGACATTATCACCGGCTTCCCCGGGGAAACTGAAGCGGAATTTGAAGAAACCCTTGCCCTGTGTCGCAAGATCGGCTTTGCCTGGATACACGCTTTTCCCTATTCAAAACGGCCCGGTACTCCGGCCTTTTCTTTCCGCGAAGCGGTAAGCGAGCGGGACGCCTCCCGCCGCATGGAGACCCTCCTGGAACTGGCCCGCCGGGGCCGCCGGGGCTATGTGCGCCAATGGCTGGGCCGTGAAACCGGGGCCCTCACCGAGGCGGGGAAAGCGGAAAAAGCCGGTTATTGCCGGGGCACCTCCGAAAATTATCTGAAACTCCTGGTAAAGCACGCAAGTCCCCATCCGCCTCTGCCGGGGACAGTTCTCCGCTGCAAAATAACGGCGCCGCTTTCACGCGAAAATACGCCCAACGGCGATCCGGAATACGATTCCGAAGCGGTGGAACTTCGTAATTAATCCTTATATCGTTATCTCAAAAGCGCTATAACCGGCAGGCTGGTGTTTTTCGCAGCTGACGCGGTCGACTCTGGCGCCGGGCGGCCCCCGGTGGAGCCATTGGAGAAAACGGTCCAGCTTTTCGGCGTTGCCTTCGGCCCAGATCTCCACATCGCCGTCAGGCGAATTGCGTACCCAGCCGAGAAGGCCCAGGCGGCGGGCCTCATTGAAGCAGGTGTAGCGGAAACCCACCCCCTGTACCCGCCCGCTCACACAGGCATAAAAGGCGGCCGGGCCGCTTTTCCCGATCATGCCCCATCTTCCTGCTCGTCAAAGAAGCGCTGTATCACCCCGGATGAAAAACCCTCGCTCCTGAGCTTGAATCTTACAGAACGGAGGACATCGGTTTCGCTCCTGATCTCGGCGGCGCAGAAGCCCCGCAAATGCCGTTGCTTTTCCATAAAGCGCCCAAGCAAAGCCCGCTCGGTCTCATCGTTCAAAACCGACTGCAGAGCGGTCCCGGCGTCCTCCCTGCTTATGCCCCGGCTACGGAGCGCGGAAAGCAGCCGCCGGGGGCTGTCCCGCCGCCGGCCAAGGCGGGTTTCAAGCCAGAGCCGGGCAAAACGGCGGTCGTCAACCAGTCCCGTTCCCGCAAGCCGGGAAACTACGGCGCGGACGCAGAGCGGCTTGTTTCCCCGCTGTTCCAGTTTGCGGCCCAGGCCGGAAACGGTCTGTTCCGCCCTGGCGATAAGCCGCAAAGCGGCCCTTTCCGCCCGCAAACAGGCCGAAGCAAAGCGGAAACCCGCCTCCTCCCCGGCGCTTATCTCCCGGCCTTCGGCCGTACCGGGGGTGTAAAGGCTTTCATCGGTAAAGACCGGGGGGAGGTAGCCGGTTTTGAACGAAAAAAAAGAACCGTCGGAGAGCTCAATCCGTCTAAGCTCCGTGCCGGTTCCTGTTTTAATCGAAACGATTGTCATTTCTGTGCAGCGTTTGCCCATAAAACCGTTTGTCTTATGGGCATACTTTACGTTTTTGCAGCAAAAGGCCGCAAAACGCGGTTTTACCGCTTGGAGAACTGGAAGCGCCGCCGCGCCCCGCGCCGGCCGTATTTTTTCCGTTCCACCATGCGGGGATCGCGGGTAAGGTAGCCGTTGCTCCGCAGACTGGTGTAATTGGTATGATCCACTTGACAGAGGGCGCGGGCCAAACCGTGACGGCAGGCGCCGGCCTGACCGTTGGAACCACCGCCGTAAACGTTGATCAGAACGTCAAACTTGTTTTCGCTGGTGGTAACCATCAGGGGCTGACGCACCATCTGGGCGTGCTCACCCTGGGGGAAATATTGAACCAATTCCTTGCCGTTTACCGTGATTTTACCGATTCCGTCCCGAATATAGACGCGGGCTACCGAAGTTTTCCGTCTGCCCGTACCGATTCCAAGATTCTTAACCATGCAAATACCCCTTATAAATCAATCAGCGTTGGATTCTGCGCGGCGTGGGGATGGGCTGCCCCGGCATAGACCCTGGCGTTTTTCGCCAGCTTCCGGCCCAGTGGGCCTTTGGGAAGCATGCCCTTGATGGCGTTTTCCAGCGGCGCGGTGGGATGCCGGGCGAGGACTTTCTCGTAATTGTGGGCTTTAAGTCCGCCGGGATAGCCCGAATGCCGGTAATACATCTTCTGCTGGGCCTTCCTGCCGCTTATTACAGCCTTTTCCGCGTTCACCACCACCACAAAATCCCCGATTTCCTGATGCGGAGTGAAAATCGCCTTGTTTTTACCCCTGACAATGGACGCGACCTTTGCCGCGACCCTGCCCAGCACCTTACCTTCAGCATCAATAACGAACCATTTCCGCTCGACCGACGCGGGTTTTACAAATACTGTCTTCATTCTATAACCTTCTCAAAACATTCAAAACTTGTAACGAGATTTCATCATGCCATAAAGGGGAAGCAGAGTCAAGCTCCCATTTTCGCTACATCTTAAAATGAGGCGTTTCGGCGCGCCCGTAAAAGTCAAACTTTTGAGTCCCCGGCAGGCCGGTGGTTTAACGATTTTAATTATTTATTCGAAAGTCTGGTTTAATACCCCGGAGCTCTGCTTCGGCTGAATAAAGCAACGATTACAAAAATTTGGTATTAAACCAGACGGTATTATAAACTTCCTCTCGAACGAGCCTCCGTTCGAACTAATGCATCGCTAAGGATACCACGGAGCTCTGCTCCGCGGAGGCTCATTTCCAAGCCGTGTTTTTCATCTTCGTAAAAAATGGTGATTGAGCCTGTCCCAAAACTAATTGACTGTGCGCTAACGCGCACGGTTTTGGGACAGACTCTTGCGGTTTTTCAGGCTTTCAGCCTTGCAAAACCGCGAATTTCAAAGTTGCTTTCTCAAAACTGAAGTTTTGGGAAAGCCCCGATTGTTACGCCGTCGATGTCCAGCCGCGTTTCCGGCGGCGTTTCCGCTGTTACCGCGTCCCGGTCTCCGGCGCGGACTCCGGCGGCCCATACCGTTATGCCCGGCTCAATGGGTCCCGCAAGTACCGGAATAACGGCGGAAGCTTCAAGAACATTCAGGTTTGGAGCGGTAACAACAAGGGCCCCCGTCCTTTTGGAGCCGCCTTCCAGCGCGATTA
>JAIROT010000083.1 GCA_031257385.1 Treponema sp. | reverse complement strand
CAATCGCGGTAAGATTTGCCGGAAGCGGATAAATGGGTACGCCCTTGGTAAGCACCTGCACCAGGCCCTTCGCGGCATACTGCATACCCAGCGTTACTATCAGGGGCGGTATGCCGGTTTTGACAACGATAGAACCGTTTATAAAGCCGATAAGCATACCCATTGCCATACCCAAAAGAACCGCGAAGGGAACGGGAAGCCCGGCGCGGCAGGCCATGCCGGTAATAACGCCGCCGAGGGCCAAAACCGAACCAACGGAAAGGTCCAAACCGCCGGTAATAAGGATAAAAGTCATCCCCACTACGGTAATAAGCGGGAACCCCGCCGAGCGCAGGACGTTGAACTGGTTCGCCCCTGAAATAAACGTTGGGTTTATAATGGAGACAAAACTCATGTACAGGATGAGCATGATAATGATGCTGCTTTCCTGGCGCTGGATAAAACGCCCCATATTAATACGCAGTTTTCCGCCGCTTTGGTTATTCATAGTGATTTTATGATAAATGGAAATAAGGAAATAACGCAAATGAAATATTTATAAGAATATTGCGGATATATAGTAAAATTTTGCCACTACACGGATTATCAAGCCGCCGATAGAACGATTTTGTCATCATGGACAAAATCGTTCTACGAGGCTCATCTTATTTCTCTGTCGTCCTGAAACGGCGGTTTTGGCTGTTTGAATGAAAAACCGCGCGGCATCTCATTCCTGCGCGCGTGTCAGGGCAAGCGCCCCTTCGTGCAGTTCCTGGATGCCTGCGGCGCTCAGGCGTACCCGGAAAAGGCCAAGGGCTTCAGGCGGCGGCACTTCGCCTGTAGCGCCGTCTGTGGAAGCGGAAACCACCGGAGGCTCAACGCGGTAGACCGTGCGGGCCGCGCCTGCTCCGCCGTTTGCTTCAGGGAAGGGGGATTCCCCTTCGGGACGGAGTTCCAGAAGCTCCTCGCCGTTTGCCCGGAAAAAAACATAACGGCCCCTGTGCGCGGCGCCGCCGGAACTCAGCTCGTACTCGCCGCTGGGGAAAAAGCGCAGCCTTCCCAGAGAGCTGTCGTACAGGGCGTCAAACGGGGGGGCAACGGTGTTTTCGTTTTCTTCAATGGTCCGGGGGCTTATGCTTGCCCGGCGGTAGGAGCCGTCCCAGGCCGCGCTGACGGCTATTTTCAGGCGCACGTCTTCAAAGACCTTTACCCGTATGCTGTCCAGTGACTCAAGCTCAATATCCAGAAAGCGCCTGAGCGTGGTAACCGAGATGTTCTGGCTTGCTATATACAGGCCATAGCGGGTGGGATTGGAATTTTGCCAGGTGAACACCTGCTGGGCCTCATCGCTGACAAAGACGACTTCCCTGCCGCCCGGATCAAAGTAGATATACTGGCGCTGGTCCGGGGAACCCTGGGGGATCACGTAGTACCACAGGCCGCTGATAAAGTTTTCAAAAACGCCCTTTTCCCCTGAGAGCAGTTCCCTCAGACGGCGCTGTTCAATTTGGGAACCCGGCAGGCGGGTAATGCCGGTTTGCTCGTAACGTTTCCTTTCGGGATTAAAGGCATAGGTAATTTCAAGCTGGTCCAGTATGTTCTCCGAATCGGTATCGTACCCGTAGGCGGTAATGGTAAAACTTTTATCTCCGGCTATGCCCTGATGATAGGCTTGGGATCTTTCCGTTTCCTGGATCTTGATGGAGCCGTCTATTCTGATTTCGGCGATTATGGAAAAGGCTGCCGCGGCACTCAGTCTGAAAACGGTCATGGTGTGCTTGTCCTGGCTGTTCATGCCGGTAAGGATCACGCAGAGGCTCCGGTCCCCGATGAGGTCCTGGGTAAAGAGGGATACGGTTCCCGGCCGGGTCGCCGCGGTGGGGGCGGTCCATACCCGCCGGTATTCCTTCTCCGTTTCATCGTAGTCGATAAAGGAGACGTAGACGGGGCTTTCCATTTCGTGCAGGCTGCGGAAGGCCGCTATCTGCTCCTCCGCCGGGTCCCCGTCAAAGTCCCCGGTCAAAACCGAAATGATGAGATCCCCCTCATCCATGACGGCCCTGGCGGCAGTGCCGTCTTCATAGGTCATCTGCTCACCGGAGGACGAATACATTCCGGCGCCGGTTTCCTCCGGAATTATAATCCTGGTCCGGCGCCGCTCCTGGTTTTTCTGACCGGCAAAGGGGCCCAGTACTAAAAATCCGGCGCCCGCCGCAGCGATGATGGCAAAGCCGATAACGGTAAGCAGGTTTTTTTTGTTCATACACTATCCAGATGTGTCTGTATTATTTCTATTACCTCTTTAAGGGTTTCCTCGATGTTTTTATCGCTCTTGAAACCGGCGGCGCTGACATGGCCGCCGCCGCCGAAGCTTTGGGCTATTTTTGAAACATTCACCCTGCCCTTGGAGCGGAGGGAACAGCGTACTTTCCCCTCCGTATTTTCTTTTATGAGAATTGAGACGGTAACTTCCCGCGCCCGCATGGGTATGTTGATAAAGCCTTCGGCGTCTTCAAAATGGGCGCCGGTGGCCGCCAGGTCTTCTTTGCGCATAAGCTGCACCGCCACCGTGCCCCCCGCGTAAAGTTCCAGTGTGGAGAGCACCTGTTTTTGCAGGAGCAGCGCGCCGGTGGAGGCGTTTTCGTTAAGGCGGCGGTAGACATCGTAGGGAACCACCTTCCGCTCAATCAGGGCGCGGGCCGCGGTAAAAGTCCGCAGCGTGGTTTTGGAATAGGCGAAAAATCCCGTGTCGTACACCAGGCCCGTGTAGGCTGCCCGCGCGGTGTCCGCGTCAAGCGTAAGCCCTGCCGCCCCGGCAATCTCCACCGCCAGTTCGCAGGTGGCGGCGGCGCTTGAATCAATAAGGCCCCCCAGCGTTGAAAAGGGTTTCGGCTCGTGGTGGTCAACCACGAAAATATCCTGCGCCCCGGCGATCACGCTCCGTATCGCCCCGATATTGTATTCGTCTGAGGTGTCCAGTATGAGCAGGGCGGATTTTTCAAACAGGGCCGAATGGGCGCCGGCATCCCATTGCTCGATGAGTTTCTTCGGGTCCATGAACCGAAACAGTTCCGGTACCGGCCCCGCGTTGATAATCCGCGCCTTTTTTTTCCGGGATTTCAGTATCGCGGCGAATACCAGCTCCGCCCCCAGACCGTCCGCGTCTGCCGGATCATGGGTGGTAAGGATAAAAGACCGGTATTTATCAATAAAGGCTAAAACCTGATCGGGCATCGGCGGATTGAAATCAGGCGTCCGCGAAGTAAGCCGCCGCCGCCTGCCTGACACGGGACTCTATATTCAGGGCGACGAGCAGAACCTGCCATCCGCGGGATTCCTGAAGCCGGGAAAAGCGGATCAGACGGGCGGCCGGGCTTTGCAGGGCAGAAGAGATGGCCGCCTGGGAAGCGCTGACCAGCAGGGTATAGACAATGCCCTTTCCGGCGCTCCGCAGGGCGGCTTCCCGCAGGGCCCCGGCAAAATCCGCCGTATCTCCACCGGCGGAGAGGCTTTTCAGCGTTTTTTTGACGTCTTCTTTATCGGCATCGCTTTTCAGGGCGCCGGAATACACGGTTTCCGCCTTCGCGCCGGCGTTCCAAATGGTGATCCGGTCCCCTTCCCTCAGGCGGCTGTCCAGCAGATCGCCGGAAATCCACGCCGCGATATCGTCCCGCACGGACGAAAGGGCCGCGGAACCGTCAATAATCACGTTTACCTCTATATGGACATTCCGCGTGTCCGCGCCATACAGGGGGAAAAACCCCGCAAAGAGGATCAGTCCAACCAGTACCCTGGCGGTAAGTTTCGTTTCCATGTTATTAGTATAACACACAGGCGCGTATTTGGCTACAGAATTCCGCAAACCGGACCGGGCTGGCGCATATAAACTTTTTATTCGAAAGTCTGGTTTAATACCCCGGAGCTCTGCTCCGCGGAGGCTCATCCTCTGAAAACACCGTAAAACCGCATAAATCATGAAGAAAAATCCGTTTCACTAAAGCGCCCCATATCCGCGCGCCATATAAGAGTCATGGAAACTTGCCAAGGGGCTGGAAGCGGTGTATGCTTTTTAAGCAAAACGGAAAATGAACGGTTAAGGAGGGCGGCATGTATATGACCCGTATCGAAGGATTGCTGGAATTCATTTACGGTAAAGCCGGGGCGGAAGAGATACTTCCCCCGCTTGGGAAAATTCTTGCACAATTCAGGAAGGAGTGCGGCCCGAAGGGAAACACGCCGCGGGCGCAGGCCGTCACCCATAAGGACGCTTTGCTTATATGCTATGGGGATATGCTCTCAGGCCCGGCGGAAAAATCGTCGGGGGACGGCGAAACCGCCCTTGCCCGGCTGGACCGTTTTCTTGGG
>JAIROT010000023.1 GCA_031257385.1 Treponema sp. | reverse complement strand
GACCCTTTATTTTTGGCCTGTTTAATCAGATAATTCCCACCGTATGGCTAAAATTACATGATTTTTTGGCAGTTCATCCCACTGACAGACTCAAAAACGAGTAAATGCCGGCGCCCTGTTCGGTATCAAGTATTCTGGTTTTAAGGGGATTTTGGAACTGAAAAAAGTAAACGCCGATGCCCTGGGCTTTTGATGTTTCGATGCGTCTGTCGGGCGCTGCAGATACGGCGCTTCCGCACACGCAATGCGGTCCTTGTATGTTTCTTTTCGGCGTGGTAGTATTGGGCCGGGGGATTTGGCGAGGGTGGTGAAATTGGTAGACACGCCAGATTTAGGTTCTGGTGCCGCAGGCATAAGGGTTCGATTCCCTTCTCTCGCACATTATATAAGGGCGCAGCTTCAAAATTTGATATTTTGAAGCTGCCTCATCAAACACAAAGGGGAATAGTGTGGCTGTAACAAAGGAAATTACCCGTCTTGAGAAATCAAATGTAAAGCTGAGTATTACCATCCCCAAAGACGAGGTCCGCTCCGGGTATCAGGATATGCTCAGGGATTATATCAAAAAGATACAGTTGCCGGGGTTTCGTAAAGGAAAAGTCCCCCAGGAAGTGCTGGAGCGGAAATTCGGGGAGAGCCTCAAGAGTGAGGCGCTGGTCCATATCATCGAATCGGCGGTTACCGAGGTTCTTAAAGATGAAAACCTGCCGAAGGAGGACCTGCCCCTCCCTTACTCCACCCCCCGGGTACAGGAAGAGCCGGCGCTTGATTTTGAACAAGACCTGGTTTTTTCGGTGATCTACGACGTGTTCCCCCGGGTCAGTCTGGGCCAATGGAAAGGGCTTGAGTTTGAATTCCCCGATGCGGAGATCACGGAAGAAGATATCAACCGGGAGCTGGAAGAGCTGCGGGAACGGAACGCCATCGTGTTGGACCGGGAAGACGGAGCGGAGGCCCGGACAGGTGACGTGGTTACGGTGGATTACTGCGAAATCGGGGAAGAAGGCGGGGTTTTGCCCAATTCCGGGCGGGAGGACTTTGTCTTTACCCTTGGCTCCGGCTACAATATCTACAAATTTGACAACGAAATAAGCGGGATGAAAAAGGGCGAGACCAAAGACTTTAGCAAAACATTCCCCGCGGATTTTGAGGATTCTGTTCTGGCGGGGCAGAGCAAGAAGATACGGCTTACGCTTAGCGCGCTCAAAGAGAAAAAGCTCCCCGATCTGGACGATGATCTGGCCCAGGATGTGGATGAAAAGTTCAATACCCTGGACGATCTTAAAAACAGCGTCAGGGAAAGGCTGAATAAAAACCTTGAACGCCGGCTTCGGGAACTCAAAATCAACAGTCTAATGGAAAAGCTCATGGAAAACACTCCGGCAGCCATTCCGGAATCCATGATTCGGGTAGAGATTAACGGCCGTCTGCAGAACCTTGCCGGCCGTCTTAACACCGGTACCGATGACATTATAAAAATGATGGCTAGGTCTGAAAATTCGACCGTGATAGAGAAATGGCGCTCGGCGGCGGAAAGAGACCTCCATTCCCGCCTGATCGTGGAAGCCATTATGAAGGGGCGAAATACCGAATTAAGCGATGAAGCTATGGAAAAAGAGCTGGAAACCATGGCCGCCGATGCCGGAATCACCGTTGAGGACTTGAAAAAATACTATCAGGAGAACGGCGGGGAAGAAAACATGAGGGAGGATATTCAGGAACGGAAACTGTTCGATATGTTACTGGCGGAAAACACCGCAAAACCAGGTAAGAAAAAGAATTATCTAGACCTTATGCAGGATAGTAGGTAAATTATATATATGAATGAAAAAATGAACAGCCTGGTCCCCATTGTGGTGGAACAGACCGGCATGGGGGAACGCTCCTATGACATCTATTCCCGGCTTCTGAAAGACCGGATCGTGTTTCTGGACGGAGAGATCAGCGATCTCGCGGCGGACCTCGTAGTGGCCCAGCTCCTCTTTTTGGACGGGCAGGATATAGACAAGGATATCAACCTCTACATTAACTCCCCCGGCGGCTCGGTTACCGCGGGACTTGCCATCTACGACACCATCCAGTATGTGAAGTCCGATGTGCAGACCATCTGTCTAGGCCAGGCCGCCAGTATGGCCGCCCTTATTCTGACCTCCGGCGCGCCGGGCAAGCGGATGGTGCTCCCCTCTTCCCGTATACTCATTCACCAGCCATGGGGCAGCGCCCAGGGGCAGGCCAGGGACATCGGGATTCAATCCAAAGAAATCATCCGCCTGAAAAAAATGACCATTGATTACTTTGCCAAACATACCGGCAAGAGTACCGAACAAATTGCCGCCGATATGGAGCGCGATCTCTACATGCCGGCGAAAGACGCCGTCGCCTACGGGGTGGCGGATTCGATATTAGAGAGGGGGAAAAATGGCGCGGCTTCGTAACGGTCCTGTCGATTTTGAGCGGATCTGCTCGTTCTGCGGGAAAAGTGCGGACATGGCCCGCAGGCTCATTGCCGGCCCCAATGACGTGTTTATCTGTGACGAGTGCGTGGAAGTTTGCCGCAAGATCCTCTCCGAGGAAGACAGCGAGCTTTCAACCCAGTTTACCGGTGATATTCCGACACCCAAGGAAATCAAAAACTATCTGGATCAGTTCATCATCGGCCAGGATCCGGCAAAAAAGGCCCTGTCGGTGGCCGTGTACAATCACTACAAGCGGATCGCCAATCCTTCCAAAGAAAGCGAAGACGTGGAGATTGAGAAATCCAACGTGCTCCTTATCGGCCCCACGGGAACGGGAAAAACCCTGCTTGCCAAGATCCTCGCAAAAAAACTCAAAGTGCCCTTTGCCATTGTGGATGCGACCACCCTTACCGAGGCGGGCTATGTGGGCGAAGACGTGGAGAACATCCTCCTCAAGCTCATCCAGAACGCGGGCGGCAATATCGCCGCCGCCGAGCGGGGCATTGTGTATATCGACGAAATCGACAAGATCGCCCGCAAAGGGGAAAATGTCTCTATAACCCGCGACGTATCGGGTGAAGGTGTCCAGCAGGCCCTCCTGAAAATAATTGAGGGAACCATCGCCTCGGTGCCCCCCCAGGGCGGACGCAAGCACCCCAACCAGGAGATGATCCGCATCGACACCACCGATATTCTCTTTATCTGCGGCGGGGCTTTTGTGGGACTGGACAAATTCATCGCGCAGCGGGTAGTACAGCACCCCATGGGTTTTGGCGCGGATGTCAAAGGCGGCGAAAAAGGACTGCGGGAACTGTACGAAGCCCTGCATCCCGATGATCTTATCCACTTCGGCATGATCCCCGAATTCATTGGCAGGCTCCCTATTACGGTGAGTCTTGAGGAACTCAGGCGGGAGGAACTCAGGCGGATCATCACCGAACCCCGGAACGCCATTGTCAGGCAGTACCAGGCTTCCCTGGCTATCGACGATGTTAAACTTGAATTTACCGACGGGGCAATTGACGCCATCGCGGATATGGCCATTAAACAGAAAACCGGCGCGCGGGGACTGCGGGCAATCGTGGAAAAACTCATGACCGATATCATGTTTGAAATACCCTCAATGAAGGGGGGCAAACAGGTGATCATCACCCAGGAAGTCGTGGAAAAATCCGAAACTCCCCTGATTCAGCCGCTCCAAAAGAGCGCATGAACCTCAAGCGGAGTTTTCCCTTTTGAAAAGCACGGGCGGTATAAAAAAAACCGGCGTCTTCAAATTCATGTCGGGATTAAAAAAAAAGACGCTGTTATGGGATTTTACTTCTCCCGGCCTCAAAAAAGCCCAGGTGGAAAATTTCCCCCTCCTCCCCTTAAGGGAACTGGTGCTTTTTCCTCAGACCGTTGTTCCCATTTTCATCACTTACCGGCCCGGTATAGCCGCCATTGAGGAGGCCCTGCGGAGGGACACCCGGCTCTTTGCCGCCTGTGTGAAAAAACGGGAACCGCCTTCGCCGGCCGATGATGAATCCTGGCCGGTGGGTACTGTTATGCGAATTGTCCAGCACCTGAAACTTCCGGGCAATACCTTTCGGGTGGTACTGCAGGGCGAATACCGGGGGACGATTCTGGCCCGCGAATCCAGGGAGGATTTTTCCCTTGTCCGGGTAGAGCCTATCGAAAGTGAAAATTTTAGCGATCCCCCCAATCCCGATGAGGACGCCCTTATGAGGACGGTTCAGAAATCATTCGTCCAATACGCGGAGCTTTCAAAAAAAATCAGCGCAGACACTTTTTCGGCGGTAGAACAGACCGAGAATCCCGAGCGGCTGTCAAACCTTATCTGCAACTCAATCGCGGTCAAGACTGAAAAAAAAATCGAGCTTTTAGGAGTGGCCGGTACGTGGAAACGGCTTGAACTGATCCTTGAAACCCTGGAACGGGAAAACGAAATTTTCGGCATCCAGAAGAATATCTCCGGCAAGGTTAAAAGCCGGATGGAAAAAAACCGGCGTGAATTCATCCTCCACGAACAGCTTAAAGAGATAAACAAAGAACTGGGTAAGGACAAAACCGAGGACGAATTTACCGAACTTGAAAAAACCATAGCCGGTAAAAACCCGCCTCCGGAGGTAAGGGCCAAGGCCGCTAAAGAAATCGCCCGCCTCCGCAAGCTCCAGCCATTTTCTCCTGAAGCGGGAGTGCTCAGGACCTATCTGGAATGGATATCGGATCTTCCCTGGAGCGACTATAGCCCGGACTCGGGGGATCTGACCGAAGCGGAAAATATCCTCAATGAGGATCACTTTGACATGCGGAAGGCCAAAGACCGGATACTGGAATTTATCGCGGTCCGGCAGCTGCTTGCCGAAGCGCCTGTTCCCGAAGATACGCCCGCATGCGATCCGGTGACAGATAACACAGCCGAAGCGCCGGCGGATTTTCCGCCTGCGGATAACGCGCGTGAAACGGATAAGCCGGCGTCCGATCCCGCCGCGGCGGGGCCCCCGGCATATAACAAGGAAGCCCTTCACCCCAAAAATCCCACAGAGGCAGATATGCCCGTTTTGTCCGATACGCCGCCTTCACTGACCGGCGCTCCGGCGGAGAACAGCCCGGAGCGGACCGCCATAAAAGGCCCGATTCTCTGTTTTGTAGGCCCCCCCGGTACCGGAAAAACCAGCCTCGGAAAATCGGTGGCCCGCGCCCTGGGACGGCGCTTTGTGCGCATCTCTCTGGGCGGGGTGCGGGATGAAGCGGAAATACGGGGACACCGCAAAACCTACGTCGGCGCGCTGCCGGGAAGGATCATCCAGTCCATGCGGAAAGCGGGAACGGCCAACCCCGTGTTTTTATTAGACGAAATTGACAAGCTCTCAAGCGATTTCCGGGGGGACCCGGCCAGCGCCCTGCTTGAGGTACTGGACCCGGAACAAAACGCAAACTTCACCGATCACTACCTAGAAGTTCCCTACGATCTGTCCAAAGTCCTTTTTATTACCACCGCCAATTCATTGCATACCATCCCCTATCCCCTCCTGGATCGTATGGAAATTATCGAGATACCCGGTTACGGCGAGAATGAGAAACTTACCATCGCCAAACAATTTCTCGTGCCTAAAGAATTACGGGAAAACGGTCTTGCCAGGGCGAAGATACTCTTCACGGACGAGAGCCTGCGGGACATTATCCGTTACCGGACCATGGAGTCCGGGGTGAGGAGTCTTGAGAGGGAAATTGCCCGCTGTATCAGGCGGGTCGCCCGCGGCGCGGTAAAAAGGGGATACGGCAAGACGCCGGATAAGCCAACAGGCTCTTTCAGGAAAAAAATCCGTCCGGCGGACATTGAAAAACTATTGGGCAGGAGGAAATACAAAAACGACGTGGTATTCAAAGAAGCCCGCATAGGCGTTACCTATGGCCTTGCCTGGACCGAAACCGGAGGCACCGTGCTGCCGGTGGAAACCACCCGCTTTGAGGGATCGGGCGAGCTTGTCATCACCGGCAACCTGGGGGACGTAATGAAGGAAAGCGCCCGTATCGCCCTTTCGTATTTGCGCAGCACCCAGGACCGTTACGGATTTTTGGTAAAAGATGTGGGAAAAACCGATTTTCACATCCACGTCCCCGAAGGGGCCATTCCCAAAGACGGCCCTTCCGCCGGCGTAACCCTGGCCGCTTCCCTGCTCTCCACCCTCTGCCAAAAGCCCCCCCGCCCCGGCGTAGCCATGACCGGCGAACTCACCCTCACCGGCCGGGTACTCCCCATCGGAGGCCTCAAGGAAAAACTCCTTGCCGCAATCCGAAACGGTATGGAAAAAGTGCTTCTTCCCAAAGACAACGAGGAAGACTGGCTCGAACTGGATAAAGATGTCAGGGACGCCCTAGCCGTTGATTTTGTGGAAAGCGCGGACGAGGTATTCAAGCTGCTCTTTGACGGGCTGATTTTGAGAAAGGCGAAAGTAAAGAAGGCTAAAAGTCAAAAGTCAAAGTTTTAGAGCCCCGCAAAGCCTGAACTTGAACCACAGCATAACTACTTATCTGTCAAGAGAAAATAACCGTTATATACGTACGGATTGACCGTTCCGGGAGGAAGTTGAGGAAGTTTATGGTCTTTATTCGAAAGTCTGGTTTAATACCCCGGAGCTCTGCTCCGCGGTGGCTCATACGGTTCCAGCCGCTTCAAGACTTCCCCGATCTTGCTCTCCCTCTCATAAGCCCGATCAACTCCTCCGCCAGGGTGTGTATGCGTCTCCCTGAAAAAGATAGTTCCCAAAGCTATACAGGTTCTCCGCCAGATGGTAAAAATCCAGTATCTGAACGGCATCCGGAATACTTCGCTTAAAGCCCTTTTTTTTCCTGTATCAGTTCCTGTTCTCCACTGGTGTTGGTCAGTTCGGTATACAGCCGCTTGAGAATATCATCGGATATGACGCGGCTTTCTCCCCACAGGCGTTCTATGGTGCTGATGGTCAGCTTCCTCGCGGCATGGGTAGTCCTAAATTCGGCCGCTTTTTAACGCATTCTGCGGGCAAATTCCGCTATGGCTGCTTCTACGACAGTGTCTGTTTCTTTGGTAGTATTCATGTATCTGTCAATTTCTCCCCTGATAAAATTCCAATAAAAAAGATTTACAAACAGAAATAGATATGATACTATAAGAACATGCAGTTTGTGGATGTAATAAAAAAGAAGGTAACCGTTCACGGCGATTGGGCTAGATTTATGTAATCCGGGAATGAATCAAATCTGAAAAAGGTGGCTAAACATTCTTTGAGATACTTCATTACCGATGTATTTTGCATAGCGCACGTTGTTAAAACACTCCAAAA
>JAIROT010000295.1 GCA_031257385.1 Treponema sp. | reverse complement strand
CCGGTAAGCTACATCCCCGGACTGATGGGGCAGTACGTGGGGATCGTGGCCTGGTCCGCGGGCGGCGGCGCGCACAGCGGCCTGTTCGAGGCAGGCACGGTCTACACGGCCACGGCTACGCTGACGGCCACCTCCGGCTGGACTTTCAGCGGGGTGGCGGCCAACGCCTTCTCCCATACCGGCGCCACTTCCATTAAGAGCGGCGGTAACGGCGACGGGACTTATACCGTAACCATCGTCTTCCCGGCAACGACCAGCGTACAGGCGGCCGCGGTAACGGACATTAACCTCTCGACCAAGGTTCCTTCTCCGGTAAGGGGCGGGACGCCGGTAACGTACTTTTCCGCGCCGCAGTACACGGGGACGGTGTCGTGGACTCCGGCGGGGGTTTTCGCCTCCGGCACGGTCTACTGGGCCACGGTCACGCTGACCGCCGCTTCCGGCTGGACCTTTAGCGGGGTGGGGGCCAACGCCTTCACCCACACGGGGGCCAGCGGGAGTCCGACCAACAGCGCCGGCAGCGGCACGGTAAACATCACCTTTCCGGTAACCGCCGGCGTGCAGGCCCAGGTGGTAACGGACCGGGTCCTGACCTACAACGTTCCCCGTCCGTTAAGGGAGGGGACGCCGCCAACGTCTTTTGCGGGGGCCCAGTACGCGGGGACCATAGTCTGGTGGGAAAAAACAGGCTCCGGTACTGTGCAGCATAGCGGGGTTTTCCAGGCCGGCACGGAGTACCGGGCGGAGGTTACGCTCTACGCCATGACGGGCTGGACCTTCGAGGGTGTGCCGGCGAACTCCTTTGGCCACGGGCAGGCCGCCACGATTACGCACCCGGCGGGGTCAGGCAGCACCCTGCAGGTATCTGTCACCTTCCCGGCAACGGCAGGGATGCCGGCGGTAACGGACCTGGCCCTGACCTACAACGTTCCCGCGCCGGTAAAGGACGGGACGCCGGTATGGTCCTTCGCCGGGCCCCAGTACGTGGGGTTCGTGACATGGGAAGAGACGAATGGCGGTACAACGCTTACCGGCCTTTTCGCGGACAGTACGGCGTACACGGCGAAGGTTACGCTTTACGCCCTGGCGGGCTATACCTTTACCGGCGTGGGGCAAAACGCCTTCTCCCACGGGCAGGCCAGCGAGGTTAGCAACAACGAGGGGTCGGGCGGTACCCTCGCGGTCACCATCAAGTTCTTGGCAACGATCACGTCTCCCCAGACACAAACCGTGACGGACCTGGACCTGACGAACAAGGTTCCTTCTCCGGTAACGGGGGGGGGGGGGGGGACGCCGGTAACGTACTTCTCTACCCGGCAAAACACGGGGAACATCGCGTGGACCAAAACGGGCGGCGGCGCGCACTCCGGGCTCTTCCAGGCCGGTACGCCGTACACGGCCACGGTAACGCTTAGTGCCGCGCCGGGCTGGACCTTTAACGGAGTTACCTTCACCCACACCGGGGGCGGGACGGACGTCTATGTGACCCAGGGTTCGGAGGCGGCGGTCCGCGCCGTAAACATCGTCTTCGCGGTGCCGGTAACGGACCTGGACCTTACCCCCTACCTTGCCTTCCCGGTACCGAGCGCCGTTCCGGCGTCCTTCCTGACGGGGAATCCGGCGCAATACACCGGGACCGTAACCTGGAACCCGACGCACAGCGCCTTCACGGTCGAAACGGAGTATATCGCCACGGTGAACCTGACGGCGAATGTGGTGGCGGGCTGGACCTTTAAGGGGTTCCCGGTATCGACGGCCAGCTTTACCCGCGCCAAGGCCACGTCGGTAACCCACGCCGCGGGGGCGACGGGCGGCATGACCGTTACCGTCGTATTCCCCCCCAGCGGGTACAACGCCACGGGCGGCGCGCGGGAGATAAAGAACATCGGTGGTACGATCTACGAAATCCATACCTTCACGAGCGACGGGACGCTTGCGTTCAACACGCCTGTCCCGGCTGCCGTAGCGGTGCTGGTCGTGGCCGGCGGGGGAGGGGGAGGATTTGGCACCACCAGCGGCCACCGTGCCGGCGGCGGCGGGGCGGGCGGATACTACTATAACGGGCAGTATTCAGGCCCCTCGCTGACAAACTCCGTTACGGTCAAAGTAGGCGCGGGCGGCGCGGGCGGCGCGAGCACTGCGGATAGCTACGGCGGGTCAGGCGGTGAGTCGGTGTTTGGCGGCATTATAGCCAAAGGCGGCGGGGGCGGCGCAAAGCATTACGCTAGTAATTATGGTTCTGGTAATAGTGGCGGGTCAGGCGGCGGAGCGACTTATAGTGGCAGTGGGGGCGGGGTAACACCGGGTAGTGTAGACGGAACCTCTACTTCTATGGGCAATCGCGGCGGCAACCGCTCTACTTATTCGGATTTGGGAACCGGCGGCGGCGGCGCGGGCGGCCAAGGCGCGGACAATAACGTCGCGGGCGGCGCGGGAGCGGTCTCGGACATAAGCGGTACGCCGGCAACGTATGCCGCCGGCGGCGCGGCCGGCGCGGACCACACCGGCAACGGCGGCGGCGGCGGGCCCAACACAACAGCCAACGGCGGCAAGGGCGGCAGCGGCATCGTGATCGTGCGGTGGGAGTACGTTAACTAATGAGCGGAAGAAGCGGCGCTGGGCGGAAGCGCGGCGGCCGCTTACCCGCCTTGTAAAGGGCGCGCCCCCGGGGTATATTTGGAGTAAGGAGCGTGATATGGAACTTCAGTACACCTAATTGAAGGTTATCGCGTGAAAAAGGGGGCGCTTCTCAAAGAAGGCGGGCCGCATCGGTTACCGCGCCATCCATGACGCCGCCCCTATGGGGCGCACGGGAGCGGCGGCCAGCCATACGGGAGCGGAGATAGGCTATCTCTTGCATCGGAGACAGCCTGTCTTAAGATGGATTACTAGCCCACAGGGAGCGCAAAGCAGGGCCAATGCATATAAACTTTTTATCCTCCGCAAACCCCGTAAAACCACATAAATCATGAAGAAAAATCCACCGCAAAGTCGAATGAGTCGAAGGGGGTCAAAAAGGGCTTTGAAGTAAAAACTTTTTCGGCTAAAATATACCGCGATGCAAAGGGATATATATCTGAGCAATCACGATACATACGCTTCGGGACCCGGGAACTCCAAAGCCCGCTTTGACATTCTCAAAAATTATTTCGGCTATACCGCATTCCGTCCCGGACAGGAAGAGGTAATTGACGCCGTTCTTTCGGGCAGGGATACGCTCGCGGTAATGCCCACCGGCGCGGGAAAATCCCTGTGCTATCAGATCCCCGCCCTGCTGCTGGGCGGAATGACGGTGGTCATTTCCCCGCTCATTTCGCTGATGAAGGATCAGGTGCAGGCCCTCAGGGAAGCGGGCTGTCAGGCGGCCTTTCTTAACAGTTCCCTGAGCGCCGCCGAATACGGCCAGACCATGAATCAGATTTCCTGCGGCAAGGTGAAGCTGCTTTACATCGCCCCCGAACGGCTGCAAAAAACGGATTTTTCCTTTTTTGCAAACGGGGAAACGATTCAACTGGTGGTGATTGACGAGGCCCATTGCGTGTCACAGTGGGGCCATGACTTCAGGCCCGGTTATCTGCAAATCGCCGGTTTTATCCGGAATATAAAACCCCGGCCGGTTGCCGCGGCTTTTACCGCTACCGCCACTCCCGAAGTAAGGGAGGATATACAGCGGCTTCTGAAACTGCGGGATCCGTTTTCCATTACCACCGGTTTTGACCGGCCCAATCTTTATTTTGAGGTACAGAAACCCCAAAACAGAAAACAGGCTTTACTGCAATGTCTGGAAAAGCGAAAAGATTCAAGCGGCATTGTGTACTGCGCTACCCGTAAAGCCGTGGAAGAAATACATCAACTGCTTGTCCGCGAAGGCTTTTCCGCGGTCCGTTACCACGCCGGACTTGACGACGCCGAGCGCCGGGCAAATCAGGATGATTTTCTGTACGACCGCAGGATGGTAATGGTGGCGACCAACGCCTTCGGCATGGGTATTGACAAGTCGAGCGTCGGTTTTGTGGTTCACTACAATATGCCCAAGAACATCGAAAGCTATTACCAGGAGGCGGGCCGCGCCGGCAGGGACGGCGCGCCGGCGGATTGTATTCTTTTGTACAACGGGCAGGATGTGCAGATCAACAAATACCTCATTACCCACAGTGAGGATAGTGAAACCACAGACCCGCTCCTGCAGGAGCACAACCTGGAACTGCTCAAACAAATGACTTTTTACGCCACCGTGAACGGCTGCCTCAGACAGCGCCTGCTTTCCTATTTCGGAGAGGCAGCCCCCGCCTACTGCGGTCATTGTTCCAACTGCCTTACCGCCTTCAGGGAAATTGACGTTACCCTTGAGGCCCGAAAGATCATTTCCTGCGTGTACCGCCTTAGGCAGCGGGGCCGCAGTTTCGGCAAAACCATGATTATAGACATACTCCGGGGCAGCAAAAACGAAAAAATCCTCCGTTCCGGCCTGCACACTCTCAGCACCTGGGGGATTATGGCGGAAACAAGCGCCCGGAGGATTCGGGCCATTCTCGATTTTCTTGTTGAGGAGGGCTGTCTGCTGCTGGAAGGCGACGAATACCCGCTGGTGCTAATGGGCCGGGCGGGAGACGTGCTCAGGGAAGAACGGCGCTTAATGATGAAGCTGCCCGAAGAACAAAAAGAGTCAAAACCGGTAGATTTGAACGAGGACTCCGGCGCGCCGGACGGGGCCGCCCCCATGAGGCGCGGAACTCAGCGCGCGCCCGATGCGGCATCCTTTGACCATGTCCTTTTTGCCAAACTCCGCGAACTGCGGAAGGAACTCGCCGAAAAAGAGGGGGTTCCGGCCTATATTGTGTTTTCAGACGCCAGCCTTCGGGATATATGCCGCAAACGGCCCGTTTCCCTCTCCGGGTTTGCCGCCGTTCACGGGGTGGGTTCGGTTAAACTTGAAAAATACGGCGAAGTGTTTGCCGCCTGCATCAGGGAATATACGGGGGACAGCGGGGAGTGAGCGGCGCCCTGCGCCGGCCTTGCCCCCTTTTTTTGAATTTGTTTTGTTTGACATTTTTTCTGTTTTGGCATACACTGAATTTCCACATAACCAACCTGGTTTTGTGAAAGATATACCCATTTTAATTTTCCGAGAGGGTGTTCCATGACCAAAGACGATGTTTTTGCTATCCTCAAAGATATTTTAGTCAAAGAATTCGATCTTGAGCCGGCGGCCGTTACCCCCGAAGCGGCCCTGGGGCCGGATCTGGACCTTGATTCTATTGACGCGGTGGATCTTATCGTCAAAATGAAACAATACACCACCGAAAAAATCGATCCGGCGCTGTTCAAAAATGTCAAAACAGTACAGGATGTGGTGGAAATTATCTTTCCCCTGATCAAGGTTCAATAACAGGACGCGGGGATGGCTAAGGTGTTTTTGCATGTCCTGGCGGCGCTCTATCCCCTGGTTGTTTTTTGTTTTTTGGTGATCTTTAAGCTACCGCTGCGCTTAACCGCGCTTTTTATGGGTTTCCTTGGCCTGGTTTATTTTGTATCGGTTTCGGCAAAAAAAAAAGAGGCGATTCCTGGAGGCGTTTTTGGCGGCCGCTGGCCGGTTCTCTCCTCTTTTTGAGCCTGGCCCTCCTCTGTTTTTTTACCAATTCCGCGCTGTTTTTGAAACTCTACCCCGTGCTGGTGAGCGGCGCCCTCCTCATTGCCTTTTCCCTGACCCTGCTTATGCCCCCGCCGATGATCTTCCGCTTTGCGGTCTTGCAGGATAAGACTATCCCCGGCTCTCTGGCGGAAAAACGGGTGGAAACTTACTGCCGGAAAGTAACTCTGGTATGGTGCGGTTTTTTTATAATGAACGGAGGAATCGCGGCGCTGACCGTTTTTGCCGCATCCGACGCCCTCTGGTCTTTATATAACGGTGGAATTTCCTATATGCTTATTGGTATATTGTTTGCGGGAGAATTGATGGTACGCAAAAGAACGCAGAAAAAAATGCCGCGGGCGCTTCCCCTCTCGGCCCTTGCCCCCGCTTCCCGCCCCGCCGCCGCAGTACTCTGCTATGAGGGGGCGTATACAGGGGGAATCTATAAAACCTGGGGGGATTTTCTTGGGGATACCGCCCGCCTCAGACGGCTTATCGGCGCTCAGGCGGCGGAAAAGTGGCTCCTTGACGCCGAAGATCGCTGGTTCTTCCTCACCGGTTTTACCGCCCTGCTCCAATGCAAAAAGCAGGTGCTCTTGACGGCCGGCAGCGCCGGAGACTATATCGCCGGGATACGGCAGGGCGGGGCGGCGGTCCTGACGGATCAGGTAAGGCCCGATTCCTTTTTCCTTCCCGATCTGCTTGCCGCCGAAGCGGAGGGCCTTTCACCGGCAGAGCCGTTTCCGGCGATTAACCGGGACGAGGCGGTGATTCTGATGTACCCGCCGGAAACCGCCGGGAAACCTGAGGCGGTATCACGGCGGCTGACGGAATTTGAAGCCGATACCGCTTTGATGCTCTCAAAATGGGGGGAAGAATGGCTCAGCCGAAAAGCCTGTTCCACTGTAGGCCTGCATCACCTTTACGGGCTGCTTTTTTCTATTTTGCTGCCCTTTACCGCGGGTATTCCCTTCAGGCGTTTCCCTGTCCGGCATCCCGAAGAGCTGGAGACCTTAACCGATGACTCTTATATGATAATCACGTCCCCCGCCTTTTTGAAACGCGCTGTGGAGACCGAGTCCGCCGGGGGAGGGAGGCTTAGCTTCCCCTGGATATTCAGCTCCGGCGGCGTCCTGGACGAAGATACGGCGCGGAAAACCGGTGAAGTCCTGGGGTTTTGGCCGGTGGAGGTATACGGCGGCGATGAAACCGGCGGCATCGCCTGCCGGCAGTCCGGTGAGCTCTTGAAAGAGGATGTACCGGCTGCCATTCGCGGCGTATCCTGCCTGCGGGTTTTGGAACGGACCGATAATTCGGTATCGCTGGAGATCCTGATTCCGGCGGAAAGCGATTATTTTGACGGGCATTTCCCGCAATTCAAGCTGCTCCCCGCCGTTGCCCAACTGGAACTGGCGGCGCGGTTCGCCTCCCGGTATTTCGGCCTGGGTGTAGGCATCTCCGGGGCAAAACGGGTTAAATTCAGCGCCATGCTCCGCCCCGACTCCCGGGCATTCCTCGATCTGCACTATCAACGTGAAAAGAGGGAGATGATTTTCAAATTCCGGGGTTCCGGGGAAACCGTTTATTCCGTTGGAACCCTGTTGGCCGGCAGTTCCGGCGCGGTTTCTCCGGGGAGCGCCCGGTGAGGCAGGGCTATCTTATCCCGGTGTATAACCACGGCAAAACTGTCGGCCCCCTGATCGGGAAACTGCTTGAACAGCGGGATCTCCCGGTGATTCTGGTGGATGACGGCAGCGACGGGGAAACCAAAGCGCGTCTTGCGCTTATCGCCAAAACCTTCCCCGGCGTGGCCCTCGTCAGCCTGGAAAAAAACAGCGGGAAGGGGCGGGCCATGTTTGCGGGTATCGAACGGGCTTATGAACGGGGACTTACCCACCTTCTCCAGATCGACGCCGACGGGCAGCACGAGGCGGAACGCGCCCCCTTTTTTCTGGACGAGTCCGCCTCCCACCCGGAAGCGGCGGTAATCGGCTTCCCCCTTTTTGACGAATCCGCCCCGGCGTACCGCGTTAAGGGCAGGGAGCTGGCCAATGTCTGGGCGCGGATATGCACCCTGTCCGCGGATATTCCCGACGCCCTCTGCGGGTTTCGGGTGTATCCTGTGGAAGCCCTCCGGCGGATGGGCCGCCGCTGCCGCGTTGATTCCCGCATGGGGGTGGATGCTGAAATCCTCGTCCGCCTGCTCTGGCAGGACATTCCCCTCATCTTCCACCCCGTCCGGGTGATCTATCCCCCGGACGGCATCTCCCATTTCCGCCCGGTTCGGGATAATATCCGCATTTCATGGGTCTTTACCCGGCTGTTCTGCGGAATGCTCTTCCGGCTGCCGCTCTTATGCCTTCGCCGCTACGCTAAACCGCATCCCCGCCCGGAGCATATTTTTTGTAATTGGATAAAATCGGAGGAAAAGCCATGAACAGCCGGAAATTAGGCGCTGATGTGGAATGTACCGTTGAATTCTACGATGTGGATGCCATGGAAGTGGTGTGGCACGGGAACTATGTAAAATATTTTGAAAAGGCCCGCCGCGCCCTGCTTGAAAAGATCGGTTACAGCTACCGCGATATGAAGGATTCGGGCTATATCTTTCCGGTAACTACCCTTTCCCTCAAGTTTATAAAGCCCCTCCGCCTCGGCGAGAGGGTGCGGGTCAGGGCCGTTCTTGATGAATACGAAAACCGCCTGCGGATTGAGTACGAGCTTTCCCGGCCTGAAACCGGGGAGATCACCACCAGGGGGGTGACTACCCAGATGGCGTTCAATATTGCTTCAGGAGAATCCTGTTTTGTCTGTCCCGGAAATTTTATCAAAAAGGTAGAAACCCTGCTGGACCGGGAGTAAATCGAATTAAAGCGCCATATCCGCCTCGGAGTCTGTGGGGCTTTAGCCGCAAAAATCCACAAGTCCCACAGGCTCCCCGGAATTTACACGCTGTCCTTTTCCCCCTTGAAGCCGGGAGAGCGCTTCTCTTTGACCTTTTCTTTTTCCCTGGTTATTTTTATTCCGAGTTTGTCCATGAGTTTATCTATAGCGGGGTTAAGTTCAAAGTCGTGTTCCCTGACGTGGATTGAAACGCCCCAGCGGAAATTAACGGTTGCTTCGGCTTCAAAGTCTTTGTCCTTGGTGAGGGTGACGAGTAGATCCACAATCATGTTTTCGGCGTTGTGGATACGCTCAATTTTTTTGTTGAGATACTCCCTCGTGTCGTCGTGTAACGTGAAATGTACTGCCTTGATTTCTGTGTTCATATTTTGCCTCCTGTTGTATTTTTTTCCGCTTCAGCGGGTGTAAGAAGAACCCATGTCAAGCTCTTTGCGGTATTTGGCCACGGTACGGCGGGCAAGGGAAATGCCCCGCCGGGCCAAAAGATCGGCGATGTCTTTATCAGACAGGCGCCGGTTTTCAGCGGCGATAATTTCCTGAATTACCGCTTTAACCCCCCCCTTGGAATACAGAGAACCGGCGGAACCTGTACCGCTGATTGCATTGCTAAAGAAAGAGCGTATCTCAAAGATACCCCACTCGGTCTGCATATATTTACCGTTGGCGATTCGTGAGATTGTGGTTTCGTGAACTCCCAGTTCCCCGGCTATATCCGCCAGGGTAAGGGGGGCAAGGTACTTGGGGCCGTTCACAAAAAAGGACCGCTGAAATTCCACTATCGCCCGCGTTACCCGCAGCAGGGTATGGTTCCGCCTGTTTATCGAACCGATAAACCACCGCGCTTCCCTGATGTTTTCCCTGACAAAATCCCTTGCGGGCCCCGATCCTGCGGCCCCGCGTTCCTCCCCTTTGCGCGTGCGGGCAAGTTCCATGAAAAAAGGATTGATCCCCAGAACGGGTATTTCCTCCTCGTTGAGGATTATCACAAATTCCCCTTCGTCTCTAACGACCTGAATATCGGGCACTACATAGCGGACTTCCGCCGCGGCGAATTGCCTGCCCGGAAAGGGGGAAAGTTCTTTTATCCGCTCAAAAAAAAGCCGGGCCTCTTCCTCGCTGCGGTTCATTTTTTTCGCGGCCTCGGCAAATTTCCCCCGTTCCAGAAGCTCCAGATGATCCAGCGCCTGTTCAATGCCGGCGGGGGCGTCCGGCATCAGGCCGATTTGGACACGCAGGGATTCACGGTAATCGGCGGTACAGGCGCCTGCCGGATCCAAAGATCGAATCAGCCGCATCGCTTCGGCGAGCCTCGGCGGCGGCGCCACCGGAAAGTCCGGCCCCTTTTTATACAGGGTTTCGGGCGGCTCCTTGTGAAAGCCGTCCTCGTCAAGATTTTGAATCAGGATTTCCGCAATGGCCCGCAGTTCATCATCCCTGGATTCCAGCTGTAATTGCCAGAGCAGATGCTGCTGCAGGGTTTCCGGCCGGGTAAGAACCCCTTCGATAAAACGGCGCTGTTCATCGGAAGCCTCTTCCCCGCCCCGGCGCACAAAACCCGAATCCGAGCTGGCCTCAAAATAGGCGTCTTCTTCCCTGGGGGGCGCCCCGACCGCTTCGTCCAGCGAAACGGTACTGTGATCCTCCAGCACTTCCAGCGCGGGATTCCGCTCAAGCTCTTCTTCAATTGATTCCCTCAGATCCATAACGGGAAGCTCCATCAGCTTTAAGGACTGATGAAACTGGGGGTTCATTCTGAGCCGCTGTTCCTGGATGAAAGACGGGCGCTGCAATTGCATATATCAAATTCTAGCCTCTTACCGGGCTTTGTCAAGGATTATTTATGCGAAAGTGCCGAATCGCCGAAACGCATGCCGGCAGGTTTCATATTGATTGATTCTGCTGCATTGACAAGATTTTCGATATTGTAAGATAATATTAACTATCAAAGGGGGGGCTGTTTCCATACATGGATCCGTACACCGCCGCCTTTTTTGTCCGCCCCCCCTACGCTCCGGCCCCTTCGGGCCTCCGCTACCCCCCCCCATTGGGGCCTTGCGGGGCAAAAAGCGGTATTGTGCCCCCGGAGGGGGCAGCGAGTGTGGGCGGGGGAACCTTCCCCCGGCTGAATGGTTACAGATAATGAGCCTCCGTGCGGCAAGCCGCGCGGTATTTTTAGCGTTGGGTTGTACCGGAACGGAGGCTCGTTCGAGAGGAAATTTATAATATCGTCTGGTTTAATACCGAATTTTTGAAATTGTTACGTTGTTTGAACCGCGGCAAGTCGCGGGGTATTAAACCAGACTTTCGAATAAAATGACCGTCAATCACCACCGCATAGGTACTGCCCGCAGGTGAAAAAAACCGCCCGGCGCAACCTGATGCGGTGCGAAAGTATCCTTCGGAATCAATGAGCGGGTTTCCATCGGTACCCGGGCTGCACCATTGTTCGGCGCTGCTATATGCCGCTATATCGAAGGTACCGTCTTTCCAGAAATCACCAATGTCTTTTTCAAATGGTAATGTCCATCCCCAACCGCTTTGGAATTCGTCCAACGCGGAGTGAGTCGTTACTGCCCGTTCGTAGAGTATTGATTTTTCAGTCAAGGGTTCCAATGTTTGTAAAATGGCGAGCGCCCCATTACATTCACCCATGATTGGCTTCTCTAGTTTATGAAATGCCAAAATCAAGCTGTGCAGTCCGCGATCAAACATAAAGCCTGGAATAGCGCCGGAACCACCCGCGATGCAGATGGCCGAATAGTCCAACGCCATACGCAACGATGCTTTTAGCGCGCTAACATATTCCGTAAATTGTTGCCTATCTTTAAGATAATCCCCCACCTGCGGTGGTTTCGCCAGCGTTTTTAGGCTTATGATATTTTCTTTTTTCAAAAGAGCATGTTCCGCGCTTTTGGGGTCAAGAAATCGTAACGCCAAATCCCGTTCCTCTTTTGACACCACAGACGCGCGCCATGAACCGTCAGTAAAATCAGGCTTCATACTGACACTCAGAAAATGCGGCGGAGAACCGTCTTCTGTCGCTATCTTTACCTGGTATCCGGCTTTGAGCAGCGTTCCGGCAACCAGGGTCAGCTCGGATGCCCATACGCCAAATTTAGAAGCCAAAAGTAATACCGGTTTTCGCGTTTCGGTATTACCGGTCCCGATAGCAACACCGGTGAGCCGTCTGATTTCAGCGGGAACATCAAGGTTTCCTTCGAGCAACCGGGCAGCGGCGGCGGCAACCGGACGAGTTCCGGTCCAATTTCTTTCCGCTTCCTTGAAACGTTTTTCCCAGAATGTACTGATATCTTTCCCGGTACATTCCAGTACCTCGGTTTCACTCACATACGATTCTTCACAATTTCTCATAAAATCCATCCTTACCCATTATAAAATTTACAAAAACAAATGCTTCCGGCGGTTTTACCGCAATTTTCATCACCTGTTGATAATGGCCAAATCAACATGAACGCTTTCTTACCGTTCCAATCGCTCCGCGCAAGCCGTCCAGACGGATAGCGCCGTTTAGCGTTGAAGCTGTAACACAACAAAGCCCGCAAACGGGAGCACCGGATTAATGCTGCCATTGCTACAATACAATTTGCCGCCGTCATTACCCCTATTATCACCGCCATATTGAGCGGAGTCGCTGTTGAATATTTCCTGCCACAGGCCAGCCTCTATGCTGCCGTTGTATAGACAATAGCCGTGGTCATAGGGATAATCCGCAAGGTTTGCAACAACAAGAAACGATTCGTTTGCATCCCACCGGCGGAATGCGATGATGCGATGCTCGTTGTGAACATACACAACTTCAATTGACCGGCTACGAAGCCCCGTATGAGCGCTCCGCAACAGGTTGAGATCCGCATAGAAGCGGTACAAAAACCGCCCTTCACCCCGCGCCATGCCGGCAATATCTTCCTTATTTTGCAACACTGCGTTGTATTTGAAGCGTTTTTGCGCTCCAACTTCTTCACCGAAAAGAAACATCGGTATACCGGCGGAAAGCGCCGTCATTCCCCATGCGAAATGGCAACGCGCCTCGGCATATTTGCGGGTATCACCGGTCAGAAACGCGCTGTTTGCCGCGACAACGATACCACGCGCCGAGGTGTACTGTTTTCCCGCGTCTCCGGTCCAATCCGGATCGGCAAAAGGCCCGGAACTATTACCCGCTTCGTCATGGGATTCGTTATAGACCACTTTCTGCCATGCGGAACCAGCAAGTATGGAGGCAAATTTATCCATGGGCAAGGAACTTCCCGGTGATGAGGCGGCGCGATAGATGAGCTTTGCCGCGTCTCCCTGGTCGGTATCACCCATAAGGTTATGGTAGAACGCAGAATACCAGCGGGCGTCAAATCCCATACCGCCATCCTCTACCGGCTTTGTTACTTCGTCCCAGTCCGAGTGATCCTCCGCCATCAGAAAGACGCCGGGTTTGAACATCCGCAACGTACGCCCCAATTCCCGTAAGAACTTCGCGCCAAACATATTCGCCGTCCCGACGGCCCTTCCGTCCGCGTGCAGGACATTGTAACCATGAATCGAAGTCGTCTGGTCCATACGGAAGCCGTCAATATGGAATTCCCGCAGGAGCATAACGGCGCTGCTAATGAACATTTTGCGCACTATTTCTTCATGGAAGCGCGGGTCCCAGCCGGTAGACATATTATCAATATAACCGCCCTCAGGAAAAGCGTAATCCCAGGGTCTGCCTTCGTACCAATAGTAACTATTGTGTTCGGGACGGTTAGAATCGTAATTATACTCCGCCCGTTCCCCATTCTGGGTATAATGGTTGTACACCACATCCATAATTACCGCAATGCCCCGCCGGTGGCACTCTTTGATGAAAAACTTGAACTGATCCCGGCCGCCGCCGCTATATTCAATCGCAAAATAGTGCGAAGTCGAGTAGCCCCAGTTCTCCATGCTTCCATCGCCGAATTCAGACAGGGGCAGCAGTTCAACCGCGTTGACATGCAACGCCTCCAGGTGGTCAAGCAGGGCAATGGCGTCTTTGAGCGTACCCGGCCCGGCATGGCCGAACCCGAGCGCGCCGGTATGGAGCTCGTAAATGATGAGATCGTTTATACTTTGAGGAAGTTTTTTACCGGTAAACTCATCCGCCCAGAACTCCGTTTCGTCTATGAACTCTTTTTCCGGCCATACGTTTTCCTCAAACGATTTGGTAATTTTTTCAGGGTCAACCACCACCGAACAGCTTCCCAACCCGCTTAACCCCATCGTAAGCCCTTCGTAATGAGCGCCGCCGGGTTTGAACGCCCCGGATCCGATTTGGCAACGGGAGTATAAATCAGTGCGATAAGCGATAAACCCGTCTTCCTGCGTTATTCTGAACATATATGGACGATGATTGAGCGCGTCAAGCGAAAAATCTGTCCATGCCGCGCTGGTACTATCAACAGATGCGCCCGCCTCCCAAATTCCCGATTCACCGCGAACCATCGGAATCGGGGCAAGTCCCGGATACGCCCCCACTCCATCGTTGGCGATATACCCGCCGGCTATACGGGTCTTGGGCAGGGAAACATCCGGCGTTACCGGTTTTTTGCGGGATCCGCGCTGTCCCAAATCGCGCCAAACACCAAATCAACCGCGCGGGCATGAGGCGCCCATACGTCGAAACGCACACCCCATGAGCCGTCTTTCCGCCTGATTTTATTTGCGCCAAGCCGCCGGCAGTTGGTGAGATAATAACGGTACTCGCTGTCCGTCCCGTTAAACCGGAACCGGCAGAATCGATCCTGGGATTGCGCGCCGGCAGTTTCAGTGGCGATTGCCCATGTTTCCTGTCCGTCATGCTGACGGAATCTGACACCCCAGCAAAAGGTTTCGCCCCGCGCGGCATCATCCAGCGTCACCACAGCGCGGAAACAAATACCGCCATCTTCCCACGGCTCCCGCGTCATGGGCAGGACCGGCCAGGGGGCGTCTTGCTTTTGCCGCGACCCTGTAGTATCCCAACTGCCTTCCAGCGCCGCCTCTACGGTTTCAAATGCCTGTCCAAAAACACCCGGTAAGTATAAAAAGGTTATCTTCGCCATAGTACTACGTTATCCCTTTCGCCCGGCAAGAATACCGGCGATAGCTTCGATAAAGGGCAACGCCTCATGCTTGCTGAAACCGGTAACCAAATCGTTATCCACCACGACTTTTGTCGGTCCTTTGCCTCCGCCGTCCGTGTTTTGCACGAGCACTTCGACTCCGCAATTCAGAATATCGGCCATGACCACCGTATGACACGTTACTTTTCTGCCTTTCAAGAGTTCGGGATACGGAGTCAGTATCCACAGGCCGTGACAGAGCGCCCCTTTCACCAGACCGGGCCGCCGCATCGCTTCGGCAAAGAAACGGGATACCGGCGCGGAACGCACCTATTCACGGGGATTGTCAAAAATCGTATTCTCAGACCACCGGAGCCGGACGCTCACATAGTTTGCCGACATGATCACCGCCGCGTAATCGTCAAGATTTACAGCGGAAACATCTTTTGCCACCGTCATCTTTTCGGGCGATTGCCACGGCTCCTGGTCGGAAGGGTCAACATCGCTGTAAAAAACCGCCGAATCAGGCTTGTAATCGCCGTACCATATCCGCGAGACAAAATCAACCTCCGCGCCATAAACCGCAAAACCCGTCCGGTAAACCTGTATTTCTTCCGGTATAAATTTGTTATCGGTCAGTACGGCAATTTTTTTGCCCTTAAGTATTTTTTGCATACTCTTACCTGACCGCGCCGAAAGGCATCTCTATCGTTCCTTCCCGTTCCTTCGCTATCAACTGCTCCCCGAAAGCCGCGTCCTGCCTTATCGGCATAAACTCCACCTCTATTTCGGTTTCCGGCTTTATATCCCTAATATCAATCTGGAACCGGGACGGATCGCGGATGCTTTGCCGCACTCCATTGAATTTAACGCCGATTATTTTGAGATCTTCGGGACGGAAGAAATCCGGCAGTACATTGAAAGTCTCAATTCCCTCACAATTTTGCGGACGGAAAGACAGACAGAAACTCTCGTCCTGTCCCTTCGATTTGGCGACATAGGTGCGGATATAGAGATGGGCCAGATAATTTAATTCGAATGAATGGTATCCGGCAATGGCGTGACCGCCCTGAATGCCGTATCCGTCCTGCACGACCGGCGCGCCGCTCTCCGTGGTGCGGAAATAGATTTCCCGGTTTTCCTGGTCAACAAAAAACACATTCCAAAACATCGTACAATACCGCGCAAGTTCAAGGTAACGCTCCTGTTCCTCTGTTGGCAAGTATTGAGCGGGGATACCCGACATGATATAGTACGCCAGAATCGCCTGTTCCTGCTGCCAGAAATCTTTGGTGGTTTCCCAGGCAAACTCCGACGGCATACCATTCGCGGGCTGCCGCTCCATTGCGTCATAGATCCCGCCGCGAATCAAATCCACGCCAGCCTCTTCCATGTTTTTCCCAACTGCCGCGCCGTTTCGTAACAACGCTCGGAAAGTTTTTGATACTTCGTCTGCTTGGCGCCATCGCCCTCATGCCGAGCCTGCTCGACAAGGCAGGCATAATAATGCCCGCACCGCGTCAGGTTCCACGATATTTTCAGGTTATGACCCACAATACTGCGATTCTGCTGCCAGCCCCACTCATGGTCCACTGACCAGTCCGCATGAAACCGTTCATTCACGAATTTACTGCCGTCATCAGGCGGAAAACGGGTAATAATATTCTCAACGCAATCGTCCAGTATTTTGCGGCACAACTTTTGAAGCTGTTCCCAGGAATTACTCTCACCGGCAACCGGCAACGGGTCGATGGCCAATAGAAGGTTAATGAGATACGCCGGAATATGATCGCCTATCGAATTCCAGTTTTTTCGCATCTGGTTTTGCCCCAAACTTGGCGAATCGGGACGCATCGTTACCGGGTCGATATGGGAAAAATAACCGCCAAACCCGGTGAAACAAGGATCGCCTTCCCGCTTCTCATCAAGAAAGAATTTCTCAAAAGCGTTGATACTGCGAGTAATATAGAACAAAACGCTCGTGTCCTGCGTTATCCGGTAGTACTGGGTAAGCCCGGCAAGCGCGTATATCTGCTCGTATAAAGCGTAAGAACCGAAATCATCGCCGTTCTGCGAGCCGATGATGTCTTTCGTGCTGCTACCGTCATGCTTACGCCCAAATTTCCAGAAACAATACATGTGGTCGTGGGTCAGCACGGAAAAAGCATTGACAAGAAATTTCGCGCAGGCCGCAGCCGCGGAAAACGCACGGTCATTACCGGTCAAAAGGTATGAAGACGACAGCCCGTACAAAAACCGGGATATGGTCGCGCATTCCTGCACATCGTTTGCCGTTTTGCCGCCCAAAAGATTCAGATTGGTCCGATAAAAACAAGCAAAATCATTTTCGGTAAGCTCCTGTTTATTCTCGAACAACACATCCATCCATTGCCCGAATAACGTATCGATTTGTTGTAGCCACCAATGGGTATCCTCCCATCCGTAACGTCCCGGCTCGGAATGCATAAGGGTTACCGAGCGGGCAGACAGGGAAAAATCATTACCGTTCTGACTGCTCACCCCTCGAAGCGACACCATGATATTGGGGCGTATGTATTTGAAAAGCTGCCGTTTGGCATCCCAGAGCGCTTTATCAGGGGCGTCGTCCCGTTTACCCAATACCGCTTCCACTTTAGCCTTGAAAATATCATTGGCGTATTTTAAAGGGGGAAGTCTCCCCCTCGCTCCAGCCCCGCGTCGCCCGCAGGCGGGCTTAGGCGGGTCTTCCGCTACCCCCTCTGCGGGGTCCAGCCCCCGCAACGCCCCCGTCGGGGGGCCTAATGCCCCCCGAACCCCCCGTCCTGCTCAACACCGAACATCTCCGTCCCCAAACCAAACACCTCTGTCCCTGAACCAAACGCGTTCTACTCCAAATAGAACGAGCGACTCTCCGAACTGAACGCGTTCTATTCAAAGTAGAACAACCGAGGCTCTGAACCAAACCCGTCCCGCCCTCAAAACCGGAAAACCCCTTTTACCCACAGGCAGCTTAAGTCCCGGTAGGCCGCATAGTCTCCCCGGTTTTCAATGCCCCCGCTGAAAAAATCGCTCCCCGGTGAAAGGCTCAACGTGTCGGTGAGCGCCCAGGCGGAGGAGGCTCCGGCGGCAGCGTCAAAGTCCCGCAGCCCCAGATAACACCAGGCTGAAAGGCTGAGTGTCTCCCGGAAAAAGCTCTTTCCCATCCGCAGGGTCAGGGCGTTTTTCCGCCAGGGCCGCGCGGTTCCGCCTGAATAGGCGTCCGGGAGCAGGTCCTCGTAATACCGGGCGGAAAGGTACGAATCCTTGCGTATCCAAATGACCCGCCGGCCGTAAGGGTCTTTGCGGTCCTTTGCTCTTGCCTCCATCACCCGGCCGGGGCCTCCGTCCATCGCCTCTTCCCGCAAAAGACTGAACTCGTCCTTGTTGAGGCCCCGGCTTCCCATGTCCTCGTAGGTAAAAACAGTACCCATGAAGCTGTCGTTTTTCCCCGAGCCGGTGATGCGCCTGACCCGCTTCATCGCCGGAAGGTAGAGCCATATATCGTCGTCCTTTGATTCATCGTCGCAGGAGAAGGACAGATAGCCCGTACCGGCCACATCACGGGGGCTGTTAAAAAACATGAGTGTCTTTTCCGTATCCCCGTAGTCCTTGTAGTAATACGAAACTTCCCGCATCCTCGGCGCGGCGCGCCCGCTTGCCAGGGTCAGCTTGTACTGCGCCGTATCTCCCGTGTAGCGCTCGTCGGCCCGCTTCATAATGTCGTATCCGGTCAATGTCTGGCCGGACAGTTCCGCCCTTCCCGCCAGCAGCAGGAACGCCGCCGCCAGCGCCGTAAAGGTGTTTGTCTTTGTCTTCATAATTACTTTCTCCTTAGCGGTCCCATACTTTTCTCCCTCTTAACCCGTAGCCTTTGTTGTTGTTCATACAAGCCTCCACAATCACCGGCTGCGCTATAGTTTCCAGCCCTTTGCCTGTTCCTGGGCCATCCAAAGGGTATGGTAAAGCCCGCGGTTGTTCAAAAGCTGCTCATGGGTTCCTTTTTCCCCGATACGCCCTCCGTTAAATACGATGATTTGATCCGCCCTGCGAATGGTCCGTAAATGATGGGCGATGACAAGTACCGTCCTGTCTTTGGCAAGGGCGCTGATTGCCTTTTGAATCTTGGTTTCATTAACCGGATCAACATTGCTGGTAATTTCATCCAGTACCACAATCGGCGCGTTTTTGATAAACGCCCGGGCTATGGAGATACGCTGCTTCTGGCCGCCGGACAAACCCACTCCGTTTTCCCCGATGACGGTATCATAGCCATCCGGCAGACCGGCGATAAAATCATGGATTTGAGCACGTTTTGCCGCTTCCATCACTTCCTCCCGCGTTGCTTCGCTCTTGCCGATTTTTATATTATCCAGAATACTGCCCGATGTGAGATAGACATTCTGCATGACGATACTGATATGATCCAATAGATCGTCATAGTCCATGTTACGAATATCGATATTTCCAATTTTGACGCTGCCGCCTTGTACATCCCAGAACCGCAGCAAAAGATTCGTAACCGTTGTTTTGCCTGAACCGGACGGCCCGACAAGCGCGACGAGGCTTCCACGGGGAACATGAAAGCTGACATCGTGCAGGGAAAATTCACCGCCGTTGTCCGCACCATTGGTAAAACTATAAGCGAAACCAACCTTTTCAAAGCTAATATCAAATTCATTCGCATTCTGCGCGTCTTGAGGATTCGGCACAGATGGCGTTTGTAAGATGGCAATAACCCGGCGGCAACTGTCCCTGATTTTTACAAACTCCAAAAAATACAGTTCCAGTTTAGAGAAGGGTTTATAAAAGACACTTGAAAAAATAACGAAGTACAAAAAGACATCCGTATTGACCATCCCCCAGTGTATAAGAAGCGCGCCGCTAATGAGCATGACGGCGGCGGAGAGTTCAAAAAAGAAACCGAAACGGCCCGTATACCCAGCGATCACTTTGGCCTGATTCGCACTGCTCCCGCCGAATTGTTCAATGCTGCCTTTTAGTTTTTGTGTAAAGGCGGTGTTTTCAGAAAACGCCTTCATTAACGGAATACCCTTTGTATATTCGACAAACAGGCTCGCCATATCAGCCAAATCGTCATTTGTCTTTTTTTGTGCAATGCCGCTTTTTCTTAAGCCCATAAGCAGGGCGATGACGGCGAACGGCAGAAGCGAAACCATGCACAGTCCAAGTATCCAGTTTTTGCTAAATAACCATACCCCCACAATCACGGCAATGGCAATGTCGCTCCACATGACACATAGGAAATGCCCGACCATGCCCTCCAAATTATCCACGTCCTTGTGAATCACCGTGTTGAGTTCGCCCAGCCGTTCCCGGGTGAAAAAGCCAAGTGATACCTTTTTCAGTTTGCGGATCAGGCGGACCCGCGCGTTTTCAACAACGTTGAAACCCGCATAGTGTTTGGTCAAATCCGCGAGGAATACAAAAACGGCCTTCGCCAAAAGCAGGATAAGGCCCACCGCGACGAGATGCCCCAAATCCGCCGCGCCGCCGCCTATGACCGTGAACAACGCCTCTACCGCGAGATAAACAAGACCGGCCCAAATCAGTTCCCCGGCGGTTAAACTGACCGTAGCGGCGGCGATAAGGACTTTGCCCGCAGGAGTTGTAAAGCCAAGTATTTTTTTGAACATTTACACACCCTCCCCGCAGGCTGCCTGCGCCTTGATTTCCCACTGGTCAACGGCTTCTTGCGCCGCAACCATCTCCG
>JAIROT010000161.1 GCA_031257385.1 Treponema sp. | reverse complement strand
ACCGGGATTAGATCATGGGAACTCACCGATGAACTGTGGGAAGCGGTGAAGGCATTTGTGCCCGAACGCCGCCGGGACGAAAACCAGTAAAAATCACGGGGCAGGGAGAGGAGACCCTTCACCGGGCAAGCGATCTTTTGCGGGTCAAGTTTAGGGCTTGCCGCGCGGAGGCTCATCATAGGGTTTAGGTTGGGATAGAAAAAGACCCTCCTGAATCTTTGAGAGGGGAACAGGAGGGTCAGAAAATCCGGCCATTCACCCGGATTTTACAGGGTCGATTGCCCGTAGGCAAAACGCCCTACGGTAGGTGTTGGCTACTGTTTAATAATAGCATATTCAGAAAAAAAAAGCAAGCGCTTTTCGGTAACATTTTCATCGGTATGATAGTCAAAATGATGCGCCGCCTTGATAAACAAAAGAAATTGCGGTATTTTGAAGAAGATACAAAGGAGATTTTATGGCTATGGCGGAAGACAGGACTTCGGAAACAGGCGCTGCGGGTTCGGATTTTATCAGCGAATTCATCAGGGAGGATCTGGCATCGGGCAGATTTACCTGCGTGCGCACCCGCTTTCCGCCGGAGCCGAACGGCTGGCTCCACATCGGCCACTGCAAGGCTTTCTACATCGACTTTTCCATGGCGGAGCGTTTCGGGGGCAAGTGCAATCTCCGTTTTGACGACACCAACCCTGAAAAAGAGGACATTTCCTACGTCGAGGCCATTAAGCGGGATGTCAAATGGATGGGCTACGACTGGGAGGACCGGGAGTACTATGCGTCGGACTATTATGAATACCTTTACGATTTGGCGGTGAAGATCATCAAAAAGGGAAAGGCTTATGTTGACGATCTTTCCGATGAAGAGATCGGCGAGTACCGGGGAACCGCGGCTGCCGGCAAAAACAATATCACCGTAACGCCGCCGGGGCGGAACAGCCCCTGGCGGGACCGGCCGGCGGAAGAAAACCTGGACCTCTTTGCCCGGATGCGCGCCGGCGAATTTCCCGACGGCGCCAGGACCCTGCGGGCCAAAATCGATATGGCCCACCCCAACCTGTTGCTCCGCGATCCGGTGATGTACCGCATCCGCCGCGAAACCCACTACCGCACGGGCAGCGCCTGGTGTATCTATCCCATGTACGATTTTCAGCATCCGCTGTCGGACGCCAAAGAAGGCATCACCCATTCCCTCTGCTCGCTTGAATACGAAATTCACCGTCCCCTTTATGAATGGTTCATCAGGGAAGCGGAAGTTTTTCCTTCGCGGCAGATCGAGTTTGCCCGCCTCAACCTGACTCATACGGTGATGAGCAAGCGCTGGCTGCTCAAACTGGTGCAGGACAAGCGCGTTTCCGGCTGGGATGATCCGCGGATGCCCACCATCGCGGGCCTGCGCCGGCGGGGTTATACCCCCGAAGCGATCCGCGGCTTTGTTTCCCAAATCGGCATTGCCAAAACCGACAGCATGGTGGACATCGCCTTTCTTGAATACTGCCTGCGGGAAGACCTGAACAGGCGCGCATTACGTGTCATGGCGGTACTGAAGCCCCTGAAACTGATTATCGAAAACTGGGACGCTTCCAAAACCGAAGAGCTTGAGGCGGTAAATAATCCGGAGGATGAATCCGCCGGAAAACGCAGGGTTCCTTTTAGCCGCGAGCTTTGGATCGAGCGGGATGATTTCATGGAAACGCCGCCGCCCAAATATTTCCGCCTTTTCCCCGGCAGCAGCGTCCGGCTCCGTTACGGCTATATCGTTACCTGTACCGGCTTTGACAAAGACGCCGCCGGAAACATCACCGAAGTGCGCTGCACCCATGACTGTGAAACAAAGGGCGGCAACGCGCCGGATAACCGCAAGGTGAAGGGGACTATTCACTGGGTTTCCACGGCCCATGCCGTACCCGTTGAGGTCCGCATCTACGATTACCTTTTCGCCGCCGAACGCCCCATGGAAGTCGCCCCCCGGCCCGACGGCAGTCACGGTGAATTTACCGACAATCTAAACTCCAGTTCCCTTGAGGTTATCGCCGGCGCCTGGGGCGAACCGTCTCTGGCAAAAGCCGCGCCGGGAGACCGCTTTCAGTTTGAGCGCCTCGGCTATTTTACCCGCGATCCCGAAAACGGAGAGGGCGGCCGTCCGGCGTTCAACAAAACCATCGGTCTGAGGGATACCTGGGCGAAAATCGCAAAAAAGTAGGCGCTGATTGCCGGAGCAATTCAGAAGTTTTCCGCTTAAAAATGCCTGTTCGGAAACTTTAGCTTCCGAACAGGTCAAATATTTTCTAAGTCGCGCCCAGGCGTTTTTTTGCGATATTAAAATATTTTTCATCAATTTCCATGCCGATAAAATATCTCCTGCCAATATTTTTACAGGCAAGGCCCGTCGTTCCGCTGCCGCAAAACGGATCCATGACAATATCATTTTCATTGGTGGAAGCTGTAATTATTCTTTCTAAAAGCCTTAAGGGTTTTTGAGTCGGATGCTTACCTGTTTCTTTTTCATGGTTTGCCGGCGTTGGAATTGACCAGACAGAGCGCATCTGGGTATGTTCCTTTTTTAGTTTGTCTTCGGGGAACAATCCGTTTTTCATCGCTTCATAATTAAAGGTATGTTTGGCCTTTGTATCTTTTCTCGCCCAAATTAATGTTTCATGTGACGCGGTAAAAAAACGGCAGCTTAAATTGGGGGAAGCATTCGGCTTAAACCACGTGATGTCATTTAAAATATGAAAATTATTTTTTTGCAATAAATAACCGCACTGATAAATACTGTGATAAGTGCCGGAAATCCAAATGGTACCTTCCGGTTTGAGCACCCTCCGGCAGGCCCTTATCCATTCATCGTGAAAATTGGCATCCTCATCAAATCCGCCGCTTTTATCCCAGCTGCCCTTATTAACCGAAACCATTCTGCCGTTTTGACAGGTAAATCCATTGTTTGATAACATATACGGCGGATCGGCAAAAACCATATCAATAGAATCATCCGGTATGAACGGCATGATTTTCAGGCAGTCATCATTGAATAAATATATTTGATCTGTGCTGCCGCATATTTTAATTGTATCCGGTATTTTTGTAAATAATCCGTCAATGGATAAATTGGGTTTTTCCATACCATGAACTGTTCGGAAACTGAAATCTCCGAACAGTTCTATTGTGGTTTCCGGTGTATTTTATGTCAAGGTATTTCATTTGCGGTTCTCTGCCGGCAGGATGTTTGCCGCCGATTGCTTGATATTGTGTAATATCTTCGGTAACATGGTATATAAAAGGGAGATAAGCAAATGGATTCATCAAAAGTGTACTTTACCAACATGCGGACAAAAGTCGGGGAGAGCCTTTTGATTAAACTTGACCGGCTGATAAAAAAAGCGGGGATCGGCGAAATTGATTTTAAGCAGAAATACGCGGCAATTAAAATTCACTTTGGCGAGCCGGGGAATCTGGCTTTTCTTCGGCCCAATTTCGCCAGGGTGGTGGCGGACCGGATTAAGGCGCTGGGCGGCAAGCCTTTCCTCACCGACTGCAACACTCTGTATGTGGGGTACCGCAACAACGCCCTGGTCCATCTGGACGCGGCGAATCTGAACGGCTACTCCCCCCTGTCAACCGGCGTGCAGAACATCATCGCCGACGGCCTCAAGGGTACGGACGATGTGGATGTGCCGGTCAAAGGCGGCAAATACTGCAAAGCGGCCCATATCGGCAGGGCCATAATGGACGCGGATATTTTGGTTTCCCTTACCCATTTTAAGGGCCACGAGCTTACCGGTTTTGGCGGCGCGCTCAAAAATATCGGCATGGGTTCGGGCAGCCGGGCGGGTAAAATGGCCATGCACAACGACGGCAAGCCCCAGGTTGACCCAAAGGCCTGCGCCGGCTGCCGGCTTTGCGCCCAATTCTGCAACCAGGCGGCCATCAGTTTCGGCGCGGACAAAAAAGCCAAAATTAACGAAAAACTCTGCGTGGGCTGCGGGCGCTGTATCGGGGTCTGCAATTTTCACGCGATCAGTAACGACAGCGGAACCAGCAACGAGGCTCTGAACTGTAAAATAGCCGAGTACGCCAAAGCCGTTCTGGACGGCCGGCCCCATTTTCATATCAGCGTGGTGAACCAGGTTTCACCCTTCTGCGACTGTCACGGCGAAAGCGACGCCGCCGTCATCCCCGATATCGGTATCTTTGCCGGTTTTGATCCGGTGGCCCTGGACAAGGCCTGCATAGATGCGGTGAACGCCGCCCCCGGTATTGAAAGCAGCATTCTTGGCGAACGCAAACATACCCACAAAGACAGGGCCGGCAACGCGGATCACTTTACCGATATTCACCCTGTCACCGACTGGCGCTGCCAGATCGCCCACGCGGAGAAACTCGGCCTGGGCAGCGGCAGTTACGAGCTGATTACGGTAAAGTAGCCGCGGCGTCCCTGTACGTTAGCTTCCCTTCGTTACGATCGATTCCCGCGCCCTGTGCAATCCGCTCGTTTTGTATTATAATCAAAGAACGTTTGAATGAAATTGAGGGCGGGGGTATTTGATGGAAAAAATAAAGGTAAAACTTGTTGTTTTGGAGAAAAAACCAACGCTTCGGGAGGATGTGCACGAATCCGCGCCCCTCCGCAGGGCGCTCATGGAGTTCCATATCAACAGGGATGTGCGTAAGGCTTACGGCCTGCGGGACAGCCTCTTCGCCCTTAGCGGCAACGTGATCCTCGCCGACATGCGGCAGACGCGGGAACTGGCGGCAAAATTTAACGCCGCGATTGATCCTGCCTATCCTGAACGGTTTATACGTTCCGGCCGCCTGTATATCATGGGCCTGATCGACGAGATTCTGCACTATATAGTGGCCCTGTACCGTCAGCGGGTACAGCCCGATGCTTTTGACTCCTGTCTTGCAAGGCTGGAAAACAAGCTGGGGAAAGACAGAACCGGCGGGCTGCTCGCCGCTTTTTCCGGGCAATTCCCGCCCATGCCGGTATACACCGGGGAAAAGGCGGTTCCCGAATATCTGGAGGGCAGTGCGGACGGTGAAAGCTGCCGCTCCCTTTCCCTGGAAGAGACCATGCTGCTCTCTCTGGCGAATCTCAATCCTGCGTTTAAGCCCTTCAAGTTTCTGTTTGACGACAAGGATCTGACGATGCACACGGTTTATCCTGCGGCAATGGAAGAGCTGAAAGCGCACTTCAAGGGGCTGCCCCCCTTTGGTCCGGACGGTCTGAATCTGTGGGATATGCTCCGCGCCCCGGCCCTGGCTTCCCCGGATTCCCTTGCGGGCCAGCTTGAGTACATGCGCAAGAACTGGGGGCTTGTCCTTTCAAGGTTTATGTCCCGCCTGCTTATCGGACTGGACGTTGTAAAAGAAGAGGAGAAGCCGGGCTTCTCCGGTCCCGGCCCCTCGGAGATTATGAGCTTTGCCGGCCTGGATGAATACGAGCGTTTCAGTCCGGATCAGGACTGGATGCCCCGGACCGTGCTCATGGCCAAAAGTACCCTGGTGTGGCTTTTTCAGCTTTCCGGAAAATACGGCAGGGAAATTACCCGCCTGGACCAGATCCCTGATGAGGAACTGGACGAGCTTGCGCGGCGGGGCTTTACCGGGCTTTGGCTCATCGGTCTCTGGGAGCGGAGCAAGGCCAGCAAGACGATCAAGCAATGGACCGGCAACCCCGAGGCGGCGGCCAGCGCCTACAGCCTCTACGATTATGACATCGCCGCCGAGTTGGGTGGCTGGGGGGCGCTCAGCAATTTACGGGAGCGCTGCAAAAAGCGGGGTATCCGTATCGGCTCGGACATGGTGCCCAACCACACGGGCATCGACAGCAAATGGATCATTGAGCATCCTGACCGCTTCCTTCAACTGCCCTATTCTCCCTTTCCTTCCTACAACTACAACTGCGGCAATCTTTCAGGCTGTGACGGCGTAACCGTTCAAATCGAAGAGCATTATTTTACCCGCAGCGACGCGGCGGTGGTCTTCAAACGAATCGACAACAGAAGCGGCGAGACCCGCTACATCTACCACGGCAACGACGGCACATCCATGCCCTGGAACGACACCGCCCAGATCGACTTTCTCAATCCCGAAGCGCGGGAGGCGGTGATCAGTACGATCATCAGCGTGTGCCGGCAATTTTCGATTGTGCGCTTTGACGCGGCCATGACCCTGGCGAAGCGCCACATTCAGCGGCTCTGGTATCCCGCGCCGGGCCATGGGGGGGCAATCGCCAGCCGCGCCGAACATTCCCTCAGCACCGAAGAATTCAACCGCCGCATCCCCAACGAGTTCTGGCGGGAAGTCGTTGACCGCTGCGCCGTAGAAGCGCCCAACACCCTGCTGCTGGCCGAAGCCTTCTGGATGATGGAAGGCTACTTTGTCCGCACTCTGGGCATGCACCGCGTGTACAACTCGGCCTTTATGAACATGCTCAAAAACGAGGAAAACGCCAAATACCGGACCACCATCAAAAACACCCTGGAGTTTGATGCGGAAATTCTCAAACGCTTCGTGAACTTTATGAACAACCCCGACGAGGAAACCGCGGTGGCCCAGTTCGGCAAAGGCGACAAGTACTTTGGTATCTGCACCCTCCTTGTGACCATGCCGGGGCTGCCCATGTTCGGCCACGGTCAAATTGAGGGCTTTGAGGAAAAGTACGGCATGGAGTACCGCCGCGCCTACCGGGACGAAAAGCCCGACGGCGGCCTGGTGGAACGCCACGAGCGGGAGATATTCCCCCTGATGAAACGGCGCGGTCTTTTTTCCGGCAGCGCCAATTTCCGGCTCTATGATCTGTACACCGCGGACGGCTCGGTAAACGAAAACGTCTTTGCCTACTCCAACCGCATTGAGACTTACACCGGTGAGGAACGGGCGCTGGTTTTTTACAATAATTCCTACTATGAAGCGGCGGGCTGGATCAGAATAAGCGATCCCGCCATTCCCCAGGAAGGCGGCGGAAAGCGCAGGGACAGTTTGTGCGAGGCCCTGTTAATTCACAGCGAGAGCCATTACTTTACCCTGCTTAGGGAGCAAAGATCGAATCAGTGGTTTGTCCGTTCTTCCAAAGAACTGTGTGAGAAGGGCCTTTTTGTGGGTCTGCGGGGCTACGAGACAAATGTCTTTCTGGATATTCACGAGGTTGAAGATGACCACAATGGCCGCTGGGCGAGGCTGCACCATGAATTGCAGGGCCGCGGCACGCCGGACCCGCAGACGGCGATTATGGATATATACCTGGGCGAGCTTTACGGGCGCTTTACCGAACTCCTTACGCCGGAGATTACCGGTACGCTGCACGATTTCTTTGCCGCGGACGGCAAGAGCGCCAAACCGGAAGAATCCTTTATCGAGTCGCTCGAAGCGCCGGCCAAAGCGTTTTTTGCGGCGGCATCCCGCTTTATTGAAGGCGATAATTTTGAGCCCTGGATTCCTGTAAATGAAAACGGCGTCGAAATACGTTTCCCGCCGGTTGATCAAAAGAAGCTGTGGGATGAGTTCAAGGGATATGCCGGCAGACTCATTAAAGTCGCCGTTTATGCCGCGTCCGGGGAGAAGGCAAAAACTCCGGCGGCCCGCTTCCTTAAAAACCTGGCCGGTCATTTCCGGGACAAACAGTACCTCTGCGCGGCGGCCATGGGCTACGGCCTGCTCTCCCTGCTGAGGCCGGTAATCGGCGAAGGCGCGGGCGGGCTTCTGGCGGCGAACCTTGCTTTTGATCACTGGCGGCTTGACCGGAAACTCAGGGACATTTACCGGAGTGCCGGCGCCTCCGATGCCGAGGCCTGGCGGCTCACCGACGTGAGCCGGGCCGTCCTTGTCAGAACCGCTCCGGAAGACGCCCCGCCGGCCATGGAAGCGGTCTTTAGCGGTATGGAAGGGGCTTTTGATCCTGGCCAGGCCGGGGCCATGCTGATTGAAGAAAACTATCAGGATGAAGATTTCAGGCGGCTTCTGGGTATCAACACTTTTGATGATATTATCTGGTTCAACAAGGAAGGATTTGAGCGCTGCCTGTTTTACGGAACCCTGTTCTTTACGCTGGAAAGCGACGGGGCCCTGCGGTTTGCCGCCGGAACAAAGGCGGAAAAAGGGAGCGGCGGGAAAAAGGGCGCTTCCGGAATCGAAGGCGCGGCGGCTTTGGACGCCGGGAAACCTTTGCCCTGGCTTGAACGGGTTGGCCGTATCGCGGAACTTTCCGCCGCTCTGGTGAAGGCGGAGGAAAAATCCGGCTATCGTCTGGATGAACTGCTTGATATTCTTTCCGGCGAGGGCGCTGCGAAACCCGCAAAAAAACCGGCGGACGGGAGCGGCGGGGGCAACGGGAAAGCCGCCGGAAAATCAGACAGAGGGGAAAAGAAGGGATGAGGCCGCATGCAAAAATCCTGGCGTTGGGAGTGTTCTATCTGAGTTCAATACCGCTGTTCGCCCAAAATATGTATCTCGAACTTAACCTGAACAACCAGGTGATTCAGGGCATGGTCCGTTCGGTACGGCCAAAATCGGAACTGGAAATGTTCAGGGTGATCGAGCGGGCGGGTGGGGACAAACGAATCCGGGGGCTCATCCTCAATATTTCCGCATATCACGCCGGCCGGGAAATCATGTGGGAACTGCGGACGGCGCTGGAACAATTCAAATCCCGGGGGAAAAAGATTTGCGCCTTTATCAGCGGCGCGGATCTTGACCTGTACTGTCTGGCCTCGGTGGCGGACAAAATCGTGATGGACGAACTGGGGTCTTTGTCCCTTACCGGCTATGTCTACGCCAGGGGCTATGTATCGCAGACTCTGGAAAAACTGGGGATAGGCGCAAGGGAACTGCGTTATCTTGCATACAAATCGGCCAATGAAACCTTTACCAGAGACGCCCTTTCCGAGGCGGACCGCAGGCAGTACGGCGAGTGGCTTGACGATACTTTCACGCTGACCCGGGATACGCTGATAAAGGCCCGCTCCCTGACGCCTGAGACCTTCGACACAATCCTCAACAGGGAATTCCTGTATTCGGCGAAGAGCGCCCTTGAGCGGGGACTGGTTGACGCTGCCGGCAGGGAGGAAGCGGTGGCCGAAATGCTCAAGGTTCTGGAAGGCGGGGAGGTGAAACAATTCACCCTGTACGGCGATCCTGTTTCGAGCCTTATGGAGAGCGGGGCCTTTTACGGCCCCGGCAGGGCGGGCGGGTTTTTTTCAAGGCTTCCGGTGATCGCCGTGGTCTACGCCAGGGGCCAGACCGACATGGAGCGGGGCATGGCCGCCCGTACCCTGGCGCGGACTATCCGGGAAGTGTCCGGGCGGAAGCGGGTCAAGGCGATGGTCATCCGTATCGATTCGCCGGGGGGAAGCGCCGAGGCCGCCGACTATATCGCCGAGGCGGTGAAGTACGCCAAAGAAAGGATTCCCGTGGTGGTCTCCATGGGTTCCGTGGCCGCTTCCGGCGGCTACTGGGCGGGCATGTACGCCAGCCATATCACCGCCTCCCCCTACACCCTTACCGGTTCCATCGGCGTTATCGGCGCGTGGTTTTACGACAAGGGCCTTAACGGCAAACTGGGCTTTACCGTAGATTCCCTGCAGCGGGGAGAACACGCGGATTTAATGACCGGCATCATTCTGACCCGGCGGGATCTCAACGCCGAAGAGGAAGCCCGTTACCGCGCTTATATGCTGGACATCTACGGCCAATTCACCGCCAAAGTCGCGGCCGGCCGGGGCATGACGCCTGAACAGGTCGAAGCCGCCGCCCAGGGCCGGGTGTTTTCGGGCGCAGGCGGCCTTAAGGCAGGCCTTATCGACAGTATCGGCAGCCTTGGAGACGCGATCCGCATTGCACGGCAACTGGCCGGGATTCCGGAAGACACCAAAACGGCGTACAGCGAATACCCCAAACCCAGGTTTATCGACAAGGCGCTGAACCGGCTCCTGGCATCCCCTGTTTTCGGTGCCGGCCGGACAGCGCAGGAAGGCCTTCCGCTGAACGGAGCGGCGGCCTTCCTTGCGGAACTGTTCCTTTCCGGAGCGCTGCCGGCGGATCTCCGCTACCGGCTTGAACAAAACGGCCGGGCCATGCCCATTCTACCCATGGAAAGCCCCCGTCCGCCGGAACGCCCGCTGTTTTGAAACGCTTCCCGGCTGCGCCTTAAGGCCCGGAACATTGGTATTTTAGGAGGGGAAGCCTCCCGATATCAACAAGTTAAGCAACGCTAAAGATACCGCGGAGATATGCTCCGCAGAGGCGCATTTCCCGCCCTCCTGTAAGGGCCTTCACTCTTGTTCTTCCCGGTAAACGCTTCCCGCGGCGTAGTCCCTTTCGAGCACGGCGCGCCCCCAATGGATGCTTTCGGTAATGTTCGCCGCCGCCGCCTTGTGGTTTTTTTGTGCAATGTAGTCTACCAGTTGGGTAAGCATCATCAGACGCGCGTTTTTTTTTCCCGCGCGCATACTCTTACGCATAATCGCTTCTGAAAGCGGCGGGTAAAGGCTCTCAAAGCCCTGCAATAACAGGGGGTAAATTATGTTTTTTGACGCCTTGGCGAGGAGATGAAAAAAATCGAACAATTCCAGCCCGAACCCGGCGGGGTCTTCGATCCCCCGGAGGGTTTCGATTTTTTCCCATAGCGCAGCAATATCTTGCTCCGTACGGTTTTTGGCCGCAAGTTCCGCAAGGTTGCGTTCCAGGCAGTTGCGGATTTCAAACAACGAATCGATCATTTGAGGGGAATAGTGTCCGCCGTTGTATTCAATGATGGTTTGCAGCGTTTCAAGTTTGCCGTACCGGCGGTAATCTTCAACGAATGTTCCCTTGCGCGGCACCACTTTTAAAAACCCCAGATGTACGAGTTTGGCAATGCCGCCGTTGATTACCCCTCTGCTTACTTTCATCTTTAACGCGAGTTCGCGTTCATTGGGCAGGCGTTCGCCTATGGCAAGTTTACCTGAAAGAATGTTATGTTCCATCTTTTTTACAAATAAGTCCGTCAGGGTGGGTGAAACAAGTTCGGTAAATTCCATGAGTGCTCCTGGCATTGGTTATACCATATTCCACAAAAAAGCGCAAGTGAAATATGCGGCGGACAGTTATTCCGAATTCAAAAATTTACCAAAACAAAGGTATGGAACGGAGGCGTGACTCCGGAATATGCCTTCATTATTATCAACTATCCAGCTGGAGGAAGTCCCGAAAAAAAAGTTGTACCTGATTGTTAAATTTTTCTTGACAAGTCAGTTTTTCGGCATTACAATTTCCGGTAACTGGTATGTGGTATAACCACAAATTTTGCACCTCTTTTGTTTTTCTCTTGCGGAGGGTTTATGTTTGTATTTAACTACGGCGCGGGAGCGTCCGCCGGCAGCGTATGGCTGATGTGGATTCTTGTATTTGTAATTTTATTCATTCTTAATGAAGTTTCCCGGAGATTCAAATATCTGGGCCTGTTCTGCTTTTTGATTCTGCCTGTGACACTTTCTGTCGTCTGGTTTACCGTTTTACGGGAAACAACCTACACGGATTGGTTTCATCTTGCCAAAGTGTATTCCTCAACGGCGGGCTGTCTCGGTTTTTGGTGCATCCGCCACCTGCACGGCAAAAACAAAACAACCGGCAGGGAATGGCGTCTTGCCGGCAACAAATGGGCCCTGTGTTTTCCGCCGCTCATTCTCGCCGTTAATATTCTTGAAGCGGTCGTGCGGGACATTCAGGTAGGGGTGCAATACGCGGCCGGGGGTATTCTCGCGGATGAGGCGATGTATGTGCTCGGCGGTTCGTGGAACTACATGAACGGTATCGCCGGTATCCTCAACATCATCACTATTACCGGCTGGGCAGGCATCTGCCTGCGCAAAAAAACGCCCCGGGACGGCAGCCGGGACATGCTGTGGCCCGATATGCTGTGGTTCTGGATTATTGCCTACGATCTGTGGAATTTTGCGTACACTTACAACTGCCTTCCCGGCCACTCATGGTACTGCGGTTTTGCCCTGTTGCTCGCGCCCACCATCTGCGCCTTTACCGCCGGAAAGGGCGCATGGCTCCAGCACCGGGCGCACACCCTGGCGCTTTGGTGCATGTTCGCCCAAACCGTGCCCTCCTTCATTGACGAAGGCCCCTTCGCGGTGGCGTCCTCGTATAATCCCGCCGCGCTTTTTGTGGTGAGTTTCCTTGCCCTGCTTTCAAACGCCGCCGTGTTTGTGTATATGATCATCAAAATCAAAAAGACAAAGCGCAGCCCGTATAAGTCGGAACTCTATGTTGATCTCAGGAAATATCAGGAAATAAAAGCCCTTGCGGGCTGACGCGGAAATGACTGCGGGTTTGGCCGGATCCTTAGGAGATAGACATGGCTGAGTTTAAAATTATGGAAATTAAAAAAAGCGTTTTTGAGGCAAACGATCAAAACGCTTCGCGCATACGGGAGAGTCTTAGGGACTCGCGTACATTTTTGCTCAACATCATGTCGTCTCCGGGGTCGGGAAAAACGACAATACTTGAACGCAGCATCCCGGCGCTTAAGGATGAATTCAAAATCGGCGTTATGGAAGCGGATATTGATTCCGATGTGGATGCGCGCCGCATTACCCAAACCGGCGCCAGGGTGATTCAGCTCCATACGGGGGGCATGTGCCACCTTGACGCCGGTATGACAAAACAGGGCCTGGACGGACTGGGTACGCAAAACCTTGATCTTGTCATCCTGGAAAACGTGGGCAATCTCATCTGTCCCGCGGAATTTGATACCGGCGCGCACAAAAGCGCCATGATTTTAAGCGTACCCGAAGGCGATGACAAACCGCTTAAGTATCCGCTTATGTTTTCAAGGGTTGATGTACTGCTCATCAATAAAATTGACGTGCTTCCCTATTTTGACTTTAACATGAAAGCCTGCGCGGAACGGGTACGCGGCCTTAATCCGCGCATTGCCGTAATTGCCGTTTCGGCAAAAACCGGCGAAGGAATAGACCTCTGGGTGGACTGGATCCGAGGGGAGATAAAAAATATGTGAAAAAACTCAATCCTTCCAAAGATGGGCTGTATTCAGGCGCAAAAGTCTATAAGCAGCTTATGCTGGAGAATACATAAGGAGGAAAATATGTCTACTACAGAAAAGGTATTGGCCGTTGCCGATAAGGTCGACAGAAAAAAACCTAAGGCAAAAGACGCGCCGGGGGGTCCGGAATATAAAATTCTTGAGCCCGTCACAAGCAAAGAGATACCGGAGGACGCATTGCGCCTCAAGCCGGAGGCCGGGACGGAACATACAAACGCCGGCGGGCATAAAGAAAAGGTATTGGCCTTTGCCAATAAGGTCAGCAGAAAAAAGCCCGGGGCAAAAGACGCGCTGACCTTTGAGGATCCGGAATATAAAATTCTTGAGCCCATTGTAAGCGACGAGATGGCGGAGGTCGCCCTGTGCCTTGAGATACGTAAGCCCATGAGCGCGGCGGAACTTGCGCCTTTGTGCGGGAAAACCGGGGAAAGAACAGCGGAACTGCTCATGGAACTCGCAGACGCCGGGGTGTGTTTTGTAAACAACATCGGCGGCGTGGATAAATTCTGGTACGAAACATGGGTTCCCGGCATCATGGAAATGGTGGTCAACAACAAAAAGAATGTCGCAAAATATCCGCAGCTCGGCGCGGCCTTTGACGCATACGGAAAAAAACTGAGTCCCAAGTCGGCGGGACTTTTTCCCGTAGGCGTGGGTTTGATGCGCGTTATTCCCATAGAAAAGGCGATAGAGGGCGAAACCCGGCGCGCCTCCTACGAGGAGGTATCCAAATACCTTAACGATAATCATATCTTTTCGGTATCGGACTGCGCGTGCCGTACCGTGAGGGAGTCGATGGGAGAAGGCTGCGGCCACCTCAAAGAAGATATGTGCATTCAAATGGGGCACGCCGCCGAATACTATATCCGTACCGGCCGGGGCAGGCAGATTAGCCGGGAAGAAGCGTTTGACATTATTCACCGGGCGGAAGAAAACGGGCTGATGCACCAGATCCCCAACCTTGACGGTTCCGGGAAAACCCACGCCATCTGCAACTGCTGCGGCTGTTCGTGTCTGTCCCTGCGCAGCGCCGAAATGTATATCAATGCGGACATGGTACGGTCAAATTATGTGTCCAGGGTGGATAAGGACAAGTGCGTTGCCTGCGGGGAATGCGTGCGGTACTGTCCGGTAAACGCGCTGCAGCTTGGGCAGAAAATCTGCTCAAAGACGCCGGTAATTGAATCAATTAAACGAAAGGATACGCCCCGCGACACGGAATGGACGCCCGACAAATGGAATGTCGATTACCGTACCAACCGTAAAAACGTGGTTGATACCGGAACAAGCCCGTGCAAAACGGCCTGTCCCGCGCATATTGCCGTTCAGGGCTACATCAAACTTGCGGCTCTGGGGAAATACACCGAAGCCCTCGAACTTATCAAGACGGAAAATCCTTTTCCGGCGGTATGCGGCCGTATTTGTCCCAGGGGCTGCGAATCCGAATGTACCCGGGGCGATATTGACGAGCCCATTGCCATCGATGAAATCAAAAAATTCATCGCCGAACAGGATTTGAACCGGGAGCGCCGCTATGTGCCCAAACGCCGCCACGAGTACGGCAAAAAAATTGCTGTTATCGGAGCGGGACCTTCGGGGCTTTCCTGCGCGTATTATCTGGCGATTGACGGCTACAAAGTTACCGTATTTGAAAAACAAAAATCCCCCGGCGGCATGCTCAGCTTCGGAATCCCTTCGTTCAGGCTTGAAAAAGACGTTATTAACGCGGAAATAGAAGTGCTGAACGAAATGGGGGTTGAGTTCAAGACGGGCGTCAGCGTCGGTGAGGATGTGAGCCTGGCGGAGCTTCGCGCCCGGGGGTACAAGGCGTTTTATCTTGCCATCGGCGCACAGGCGGGAAGAAAGCTCGGCATTGAAGGTGAAGACGCACAGGGCGTGTTCACCGGCGTTGATTTTTTGCGGGACATCAGCCTTGGAAAGAGCATAACCCTGCCGGGGAAGGCGGTGATCATCGGCGGCGGGAACGTCGCCATAGACGTTGCCCGGAGCGCGGTGCGCGTGGGGGCGGCGGCGAACATGTACTGTCTTGAAAGCCGTAAAGAGATGCCCGCGCTTGATGAAGAAATCGGGGAGGCTCAATCCGAAGAGATCGTCATCAACAATTCCTGGGGGCCGAAACGCATCCTCGCCAAAAACGGCAAAGTATGCGGCGTTGAGTTTAAGCGCTGCCTATCGGTGTTTGACGAAAACAAACAATTCCATCCTGAATATGATGAAAACGAAACCGTCACGGTCGACGCGGACTATGTCCTCATCTCCGTAGGACAGGCGATTGACTGGGGCGGGCTCCTTGCCGGCAGCCGGGTTGAACTCAATCCCAACGGCACCGTCAAGGCGGACTCGTTTACGCTGCAAACGGCGGAACCCGACGTGTTCGCGGGAGGAGATGTCTTTACGGGGCCGAAGTTCGCCATAGACGCGATAGCGCTGGGAAAAGAAGCGGCAATCTCAATTCACCGTTTTGTACAGCCCGGACAGAGCCTTGTCAACGGACGCGACCGCCGTGAATTCCGCTCCCTCGACAGGCAGAACGCCGTCATCGAAGGATTTGACAACGCCCCGCGCCAGAATCCGGCGCATAAAACAAGCCCCGGCCAAAAGAAATCATTTAAGGATACGCGCGGAACCTTTACCGAAGAGCAGCTCAAAAAGGAAACCGAACGCTGCCTCGGCTGCGGCGCTACAGTAATCGATGAATTCCTCTGTGTCGGCTGCGGACAGTGTACCACAAAATGCAGGTTTGACGCTATTTCGCTGGTGCGGAAATACGACGGTGAAGGCGTATCCTTTGAAAAACTTAAACCGGTGGTGATAAAGCAGATACTTAAGCGCAAGGGGAAAATCGCCGTAAAAAAACTCACGGGCAAATTTTCCGCCAGGAGTCTGTGGGGCTTTAGCCCAAATGATAAAGAAAATGCACAATTTTGTGCATTTTCTACCTTGCAGACTCCCAAAGGAGCCCAAAAATCGGGGGTTTTTGCGGTCAAAGGCCGCGAAAATCCACAAGTCCCACAGGCTCCCA
>JAIROT010000081.1 GCA_031257385.1 Treponema sp. | reverse complement strand
GCGCTCTTTTTACATAATATGAAATTCTATTACAATTCACCGATCCCACCTTTTCCCGATATTACCCAAAAATACCCGTATTCTCCGTCATTTCCCAATCTATTCTCTGGCATAATCAGGCAAGCTTCGGTTATAATGTAAACAAATTACATCACAAGATACAACAGGGGCGGTGTGGCACATCGCCGCATCCGTTAAAACAAAAAGCATCCTGAGACAAGTCCGACAGACGCGCGGTTCTGGCGCTGTGGCTGAGGGGGATAGCTGTGTCCGTGCCGGAGAAAAGACCGGGGAAAACAAGGGACAGGGAGGGGAAACGGACGGACAGCCGCGAAAACAAAGCGCAAAAACAGAAAACCGTCCGCCAACGCCCTTAAAAAACAGGCGCTGTTCCACTTCTTTTACAGCCCCAGGCTCATTCGGTCAGATTCTTTACCCACTTTTCCTTGCGGAGGAGATGCCGGGCGATGAGGAATTTCACGATATCCGTGAGTTTCAGGACGCCGAACATGATCACCGGATGAAGGGAAGTTCCCAGAGCAAGGATGAAAGCGCCGGGGACAAAGAGCAGGGTGTTTACCGACAGATCGGTGTACATTCCCATAGCAGCGTCCCCGCCGGATCGGGAAATGGCAAATTTGGCGTTGAGCAGGGCCCAAAGGGGTAGATAGACAAGGATGACAAAGATCAGCCCCAAACTGATACTCCTGGCCCCGGCGGTAAGGTTGCTGAATACCAGCGGAATGAGCAGGACCGCCGCCACGGCTCCCAAAACAGCGATGATGATCCCCGCCGCCACCGCGCCGGACTTGATCCACCGGGCCTTGAGCCGGGCTTCGTCAAGTTTCCCCGCCCCCAGACTGCCGCCGACGATGACTGCCGTAGTGGTCCAGATTCCCCCAAAGAGAAGGAAAAAAATATTCGCGATAGTCCAACCGGCGGCCATACCCGCCACCACTTCGGCGCCGCCCCGGCCATTGTACAAGGCGGTCATGATAGTCTCCGAGCTGACCCAGGAAATTTCGGAAACAAATATCATTCCTGACCGGGAAAGTATCTCCCGGATAAGCCGTTTATGAATGGCGAAGATTCTGCGGAAAGGTACAAAGAAAGGGGCCTTTACCTTGTGTAGATAAATGAGGAACACCGCAATCTCAAAGACCCGGGCGATGATAGTGGCGATAGCCGCACCGGAAACTTCCAGCCGGGGGGCTCCCAGATTGCCGTATATCAGGAGCCAATTCCCGGCGGTGTTTACCAGGGTTGCGGCGGCGGAGACAACGAGGGGCACCGTAGGCCGGGCAATTTCTCGAAAACTCGTCCCGATAACGGACGAAAGGGCCAGGGGGATCAGGGTAAACGAGATGAGCCGCAGATAACCCGCCCCAATGGCGATAATTTCTTCACGGACGGCGTTCCCAATAATCATCATGCCGATCATCCGGCCGGGGATGAGCCAGCAGAGGGCAAAATACAGGGCCGCGGCGATCAGGGCAAAGATCACCTTGAAGCGGTAAGCGTGTTTCATCCCCGCTTCGTCGCCCGCTCCCCTGAACTGGGCTATATAAATTCCCCCGGCCTGGCAAATTGTGTTAATAATAACGATGAAAATAAAGTTAAGCTGATTTGCCACGTTCACCGCAGCCATGCTGATATCCCCAAGTCCGGCAACCATAAAGTTGTCGATGAGGGATACCATGCTCATAATGAGCTGCTGGATCATGACAGGCAGGGCAATGGCGATAGCTTCCCGGTAAAAACTGAAGGGGCCCAAAAGATTAGATCGCATACAATAATTTCCTGAACGTAAGATAACAAATCTACCAAAAGCCGCCAAAAAGAGCAAGGGTGTCAGCCGCCTTTTTTAGTCGATGAGCCTCCGCACAGCAGAGCTGCGCGGTATCCGGAACGTAGAGCAATTTCCCAATCGGAGGCTCGTTTGAGAGGAAATTTATTATACCGTCTGGTTTAATACCAAATTTTTGTAAGCGGTGCATTGTTTGAACCGGAGCAGAGCGCGGACCAAAGGTCCGACGGGGTATTAAACCAGACTTTCAAATAAAAATTTATCCGCGAATTTGGCGCCTGGCACCTATCTATTCCTATTTTTAGCTACTTTTTATTAATATCCTGTTTGATTATCCAATAACACCATATTAGAATTACCCTAAAATCAAACCAGAAGAGGACTATTATGAAAAAAGCTGTTTATTTTACTGTGATATTATGGGCCGTTCTTTTTGCGGTATCCTGTAAGTCAACTCCCCCTGTGGAACCGGAGCCGGCAGTGGAATCGGCTCCAAACGCCGAGACACGATTTATCAATGCTTACGAAGCCGTATTGCCCATTATTTATGACGGCGCGCAAAATTATACGGTAAAACCGGGGGATGCCCTTACACGGATCTCCCGTAGTTTCTACGGCCGGGGAAACGCCTTCTTTTTCCCGTTGATTATGGCGGCATCGAAAGATAAACAAACCGTCAACATTGTCGATCCCGATTTAATCGAGCCCGGGATGGAATTGGTCATTCCAAAATTGGAGCTCAATCTTGCCAATCCCGAAATAAAGGCAAGAATAAAGGTACTTCTGGAAAAAGTTGCAAAAATTTACGATGACAAACCAAATACAAACTGGAGTCTTGAAATACATGACGGGTTAATCACCGCTGCCGACAGTCTTTAAGCACGGAAAGGTGGTGGGTCTGCCGGTAAACAAGTTCATTGAACACAGGAAACATCGGCTGGAAGACCGGAGGTATATCCAACACCAACCGGTGTTTCCCAAAACGCCTTACAGTCATTGCTGACAGGGCAATAA
>JAIROT010000077.1 GCA_031257385.1 Treponema sp. | reverse complement strand
CGGCCTTTGACCGCAAAAATCCCCGATTTTTGGGCTCCTTTGGGAGTCTGCAAGGTAGAAAATGCACAAAATTGTGCATTTTCTTTATCATTTGGGCTAAAGCCCCACAGACTCCTGGGCAGTGCCAGAATGAGGATACCCCGGTCTCCGCCCGCTGCGGGGAGTTCCGCCGCCGCGGACAGGGGCAGCGCCGCGGGCCGGGCAAGGGCTGCGGTCAGACCCGAGGGGGAATTGTCCTCCGGGGCGCCCTTAGTGCCGTCCATGTTTTCCATAATGCCGTTATAGGCGATTTGTACATCCTGCCCCGCCTCGGAGCAGGCAAGGGCGGCGGCCAGGGCGTTTTCGCATAACAGATCGACGCCGCGCCGCGCGGTCCGGGCGGTATAAAGCAGGGGATCAAACTGGGTGTCAATCAGGATGAGTATCTTTGAATGGGCCGGCGGCTCATATTCGTTTTCGCGGACAAAGAGTTCGCCGCCGTGGCTGTACAGTTTCCAGTTGATTCTCCGGGGATCGTCGCCGGGCACGTAGGGGCGGTGATCGATGGGGTTTCCGCTGCGCTGAAAAGACAGTTCAGGCCGCAGATTCGCTTCCCCCGCGCGGGATTTGACGGGAAGCGGCTCTTCCGCCGCCCTGGGGCCGGCGAACAGCAGGGCGCCGCTTTCCGGGGGGATTCTAAAACCAAAACGAAAAAATCCCAGGGCGTCAAAAACGGCGAATTCGTTATAATCAGAAAAATACGCGCCCCGCCTGGTTACCGTGAAGACTTCGGGAGCGCATAAGGCCGGGTCAATATCACGCCTGATCCGCCGGCCGTCCCTGGTACTGAGCAGTACGCGGCACCGGACAAGAATCCCCGGCAGCCGGAAGGCGCCGCCGCGCTTTCGGCTCTGCCTTTTCTCTTCGGAATAAACTATCCCAACCTGCCCGCCTGCAGCGGTCTCCCTGGGGCTTATGCTGATGGAAATACTTCCGGCGCGGCGGCGGTTAATCAGGGCAAAGAGCAGGGTCATTACCAGGCAATAAACCCACAGGGCGAGAAATACCGCGCCGATCAGGGTAAGGACCAGGTCCCGTCGTATCGCCCCGGCAACAAACGCGAGCATAATAATGAGCAAAATAAAGATACCCATGGTTTGGGGAATAAAGACCGCCCTCGTTACGCGCTTTTTTGCGGCCTGTTCAGTCTGTTTTGATTCCGTCGATTCGGGCAAGGCAGATCTCCCGGATGAATTTGCCGGCCTGCGCTCTGGGGTCGCGGAGCTTTACGCGGTGGGCAAGCACCGGCGCGGCGAGAATTACCAGGTCTTCGTCAATAACGTAATTACGGGCGCGGACCAGCGCCAGGGCTTTTGCGGCTTCAAGCAGATGCAGGCCGGAACGGGGGCTTGCCCCCAGGGTAAAACCTTTATGAATCCGTGTATCCCTGATTATGTCGGCTATAGCTTCTTTAAGGGCCTGATGACAGAACACCGAGGCGGCCGCTTTCTTTGCGCCGAGAAAGTCCGTCAGGTGCATTACCGGCTCAAGTTTGACCAGTCCCTCTTCGGCGGGATTTTCCTCCAGAATGGCAAGCTCCGCCCGCCGGTCCGGGTAGCCTATGGAAAGGCGCATCATAAAACGGTCAAGCTGGGCCGCCGGTAAAGGGAAAGTTCCCTCGCTCTCAATGGGGTTTTCGGTGGCGATTACAAAAAAAGGTTCCGGCGGATAATGGGTGGTCTGGCCGATAGTTACCTGCCGCTCGGCCATCACCTCAAGCAGGGCGGACTGTACTTTGGGGGTGGCGCGGTTAATTTCATCGGCTAACACAATATTGGCCAGAACCGGCCCCGGAATAAAACGAAAAGTCCGCGCTCTGGGATCAAACACGTCAACGCCGGTAATATCGTAGGGCAGAAGGTCCGGGGTAAACTGTATCCGTTTGAAGATAAGGCCGCGCCGCCCCCCGTCGATCAGCCTGGCTATGGTTTTCGCCACCAGGGTTTTTCCCAGGCCGGGATTATCCTCAATGAGTACATGACCTCCGGCAAGGATCGCCGCGGTTATTAATTCAAGAAATTCCCGCTTTCCCTTGATAATCCGTTCCGCGCCTTCAAGCAGCGCGGCAGCGGCGTTTTCAGGTTTCATATTGCCAAAGCATAGCATGGGAGCGGGAACGGAGGGAAGGCGATCAACAACCTCGCCCTAAAGGGACGAGGTATGTTGTTTTGGTAAGGTATTTGTCTCAGGGTACATACCCTTTATAACGCCCTGAAGGGCGGGGTATGTACCCTTCGCATACAATCAAAAGCTCACTCTTCGCCGTATTCAGTCCAGGGCCCCGCGTCTTCCAGCAGTTTCTGGGCGTGGTGTTCCGGCAGGGTTTGCACGTCACGGAGTTTTTTCTCAATGGCCCGCGAGCGGACGCCGGCGTTGTCGATTTCCTTGCTGGCCTGATCGAGTTTTTGTTTGGTCTTGTCAAGCACGTCGCCGAATTTGCCGAACTCAGTACGCACCGCGCCAAGCAGATCCCAAATTTCGCTGGTCCTTTTTTCCACCGCCAGGCTGCGGAAACCCATCTGCAAAGTATTGAGAAACGCCGAAATGGTAGTGGGACCGGTGATGCTCACTTTGTAGTCCCGCTGGATCGATTCCAGCAGGCCCGGTATGCGCAGCACCTCGGCGTAGAGTCCCTCAAAAGGCAGAAACATGATCGCGAAATCGGTTGTACCGGGAGGATCAACATATTTATCTTTAATGTCCCGCGCAAAAAGTTTTATCTTTTTTTCCAGCTCTTTTTTGTAATAATCAATTTCATCAATACTGCCGGAATCGTAGGCGGCGTTGAGTTTTTCATAATCCCCGGTGGGGAATTTGGCGTCCACCGGCAGCCAGATGCTTTTGCCGGAATCTTCCTTGCTGGGAATTTTAACGGCGAACTCCACATTGTCGGCGCTTCCCTTTTTGGTTTTAACATTCTGGGCGTATTGCGCCGGGGAAAGGATCTGTTCGAGGATTCCGCCCAGTTGGTATTCGCCTAACACGCCTTTGGTTTTTACGTTGGAAAGCACCTTCTTGAGATCCCCCACGCCGTTGGCAAGATTCTGCATCTCTCCAAGGCCCTTCTGCACCAGTTCCAGCCGCTCGCTGACCAGTTTGAACGATTCGCCCAGCCTGGTCTCCAGGGTTTTGTGGAGTTTTTCGTCAACCGTTTCCCTCATCTTTTCCAGTTTGGCGCTGTTATCGTTCTGGATATCGTTTAATTTTTTTTCAATACTTTCCCGGTTTTTTTCAAAGATGGCATTGGCGTCCCTGGTGAGGGCGTCCTGTTTGACCATCAACTCGTTGAATTTCTGTTTTTGCAATTCATTAAAATCTTTTACATTGGCGGCGAATTTTTCCTCAAATGATTTTAAGGAAGCTGTCAGTTCTTCCCGATTTACCTTGGCGGAATTGTCCACCGACTCTTCCACCGCCCGCAGTTTATTATCCAGCATTCCGGAAAAATTCACAAAGACCCGTGTCAGTTCTTCCCGATTTTTTCCAAACTCATCCCGCGTGGAAGTTTCGTTTTTTTCCAGACGGTTTTCGTATTCCAGCAGTTTATGCTGAATTTGATCCTCCGCGCCGCGTTTGCTTTTTAATAATAAAATTATTAATAATAAAATAGCAACAAGAAGCGCTGCGAGGATCAGTACGGGCAAAAAAATTTCAAACACAGGCATTTGTCATTCCACAAAATATTTTTTCAAAAAATCCAAATCCAGTTCGTGATACACCGGAAAACGGTCAAGCAGTTTTTTCACACGTCCTATTGCTTCCGCCTTTACCACCGGCTCGATCAGATACTTTGAGCGGCTTTTCTTTGCCGGCCCGGTACCGCCGGCCGGTGAAGATGACAGCGGCGCCTGGCTCGTTCCTTTGAGCACCAGGGCGATGATCGAGCCAAGCTCCTCCATTTCCGCCGCACCCATGCCCAGAGTGCTGACGGCGGCGGTCCCGATCCGCAGACCGGCGGTATACCAGGGGCCGTTGGGATCAAAGGGAAGGCTGTTACGGTTGAGGGTGATGTTACACTCGTGCAGGGCGCTTTCCGCCTGCCTGCCGGTAAGCCCGATGTGGTGGACATTGACCAGAAAGAGATGATTGTCCGTACCTCCGGTAAGCACCTCAAGGCCGTTCTTCATGCAGGAGGCCGCCAGGGCCTGACAGTTGTCAACAATGCGCTGTGCATAACGGCGGAATTCCGGCGCGGCGGCTTCCCGAAAAGCCACCGCTTTGGCGGCGATTACATGGGGCAGCGGCCCGCCCATGGTGAGCGGACAGCCCCTGTCCAGGGCCTCGGCGAACTCGGCAGTGGAGAGCACCATCCCGGCGCGCGGCCCTCTCAGCGTCTTGTGCGTGGTGGTCGTAACCACATGCGCCCAGGGAACCGGATCATATTCGCCTGAAAAAACCTTGCCCGCCACGAGGCCGGCAAAGTGTGCCATGTCAACCATAAAAACCGCGCCGGCTTTGTCGGCAATTTCCCGCATCCGCTTAAAGTTGATTTTCCGGGGATAGGCCGAATAGCCCGCCAGTAAAATCAGCGGCCTCACATCAAGGGCCTGTTTTTCAATCTCATCGTAATCAAGCAGCCCCGTCTCCCTGGAAACCGAATAACTGTAGGTGTCAAACATCCGGCCGGTGAGGTTATAGCGGTAGCCGTGGGTCAGGTGCCCGCCTGAATAATAGTCCAGCCCCAGAAGCCGCTGATTACCAAGGGCGCTTTTAAGTTCTTTCCATTGGGCGGCGTTGAGTTTATAGAGATTGGTCTCTCCGTATTTTTCCAGCGCGGGCTTTTCAACCCTGGTGGATATAATCGCCCAATAGGCCAGCACATTGGCGTCCGCACCGCAGTGGGGCTGCACATTGGCGTAGGCCGCGCCGAAAAGTTTACAGGCCTCTTCCGCAGCCAGGGACTCGACGGCGTCAACGTTTTCATTGCCCGCGTAAAACCGGTGGGCAGGCATACCCTCGGCGTACTTGTCGGTCAGGAGATTTCCCATGGCAAGCTGCACCGCCATGGAACAGTAATTCTCACTGGCGATAAGTTTTACCCGCCTTCGCTGGTTTTCCAGCTCTTTCACAATGGAAGCGGTAATTTCCGGAGCGGATCCGGCAGTCTCGGTCAGATTGCAGAGATACGCCAGAAAACTGGTTTCCACCTTCTCCGCCGGCGTTGCGGCAAGATAGTCGGCAACAGGGTTTGTGTTCATATTTCACAGAATAACCCAGCCGCCGCTTTTTATGCAAGTTGTCCGGGAGCCTGTTCAGGATGAGCCTCCGCGCGGCAAGCCGCGGGGTATTAAACCAGACTTTCGAATAAAAAGTTTATATGCGCTGCCCTGAACCAAAACCTTCTTCGCCTTTGCGGTTTTTTTATAATACGCGGATCAAGTTTAGCCTTCAGGTTTGGCGCCGCCGATTACCCGCTCAAGGCCGGAAAGATCCTTATAGGTTTGTATATCGAAAAAGCCCTCTTCTGCAAGAAGGCTGCCAATGCTTTGCATTTCTCCGGGATCCGCCTCCAGCAGCAGCGAAGCGCCGGCACGGAGAAAATCCGGCGCTTTTGTGATGATATTTCTGATTATATCAAGGCCGTCGCCGCCGCCGTCAATGGCCGGGAGCGGCTCTTTTTGTACTTCCGGGGGGAGGGTTTTTATTTTGGCGCTGGGGATATAGGGAGGATTGGCGGCGATAAGGGAGAACAAGGGAGGATGACCGCCGGCAGCCACAGGCGCGCTTCCTGAGGGAATGGGAGGGGAAGACAATGCGTCAAAAAGATCACCCTGACAGAAGCAGATTGAACTTTCCGGAAGAAGACGGACGGCATTGGACACTGCTGTTTCAAGGGCCCCTGCTGATATGTCCGACGCCCATACTTCGAGTTCGGGCATTTCGTTTTTTAGGGCAATGGCAATGGCCCCTGAGCCGGTACAGAGATCGAAGACCTGTACAGGACCGGCGTTAGGCGCGGCTTCATTTTTGAATAGTTCTATTTTCATTATCGCGGTTTCTACCAGCGTTTCGGTATCGGGGCGGGGAACGAGAACCGCCGGGTTTACTTTGAATTCCAGGCCGCGGAATTCTTTTCTGCCCAGGATATAGGCAACGCATTCCCTGTTGCGGCGGCGTTCAATGAGGCGGCGAAAGACAACGAGACGCTCTTGCGGAATCATGTCCTGCCCGGCGGCCATGAGGGAGGCGCGGCTGAGGCCGAGCACTTCGGCAAGAAGCAGGGAAGCGTCCAGGGCGGGGTTTTCGATGTCAGCCGATTTGAGGACGGCGCTTCCTTCGGTTAGGGTTTCCCTGATGGTCATTTGCGGCCTGCGGGAGAGAGGCCGCGTTACGCGCCTGCGACAGCGCTGTACAGGGTTTCTTTGGCGGAGAGTTTGAGGGCATCAAAAACTTCTCCCACTTCGCCCTGCATAACGCGGTCAAGTTTGTACAGGGTAAGCCCTATCCGGTGATCGGTAACGCGGTTGTCGGGAAAGTTGTAAGTTCTGATCCGCTCGGAGCGGTCACCTGAACCGACCTGGGTTTTCCTGGCCTCGGCCCGTTCTGCGTGGGCCCTGGCTTCTTCCATTTCGTAGACCCGTGCCCGCAGAACGCGCATGGCTTTGGCCTTGTTTTTGATCTGGCTTTTTTCATCCTGACAGTGTACCACAATGCCCGAAGGAATATGGGTGATACGCACCGCAGAGTCGGTGGTGTTGACGCATTGTCCGCCGGGGCCGCCGGCGCCTATCACGTCGATCCGAAGGTCTTCCGGCTTGATATCAATTTCAGTTTCATCAGCCTCAGGCAGTACCGCCACAGTAACCGCCGAGGTGTGAATTCTGCCCGAAGCCTCGGTAGCGGGAACCCGCTGTACCCGGTGAACGCCGGACTCGTAGCGGAGGTTTTCATACACATTGCCGCCGCTGATTGAAAAAACAATTTCTTTAATCCCCCCAAGTTCGGTTTCATTGGAATTCATAATCTCGAATTTCCAGCCCCTGGTTTCGGCAAAGCGGGAATACATGCGGTATAGATCAGCCGCGAAAAGCGCCGCTTCCTCTCCGCCGGTCCCCGCCCTTATTTCCATGATGATGTTTTTTTCATCCAGGGGATCTTTGGGGATGAGGAGAAATTTTAGCTTGTCCCCGGAATCTTTCAGTTTGGCTTCCAGTTCCCTGAGTTCTTCCCTGGCCATATCCCGCATCTCAGGTTCTTTTTCATCCTGAACGATGGTTCTGGCATCTTCGATCTGCCGGGAGAATTTTTCAATATCGTTCTGAACTGCGGCGATGTCACTGAGATGGGAATATTCTTTCATAATATCCCGGTATTTATTCTGATCCTTTACCAGATCGGCATCCTGTATTAAAAGCGTCAATTCTTCATAACGCTTGAGCAGGGAGTTCAGGCGTTCACTCACGACGCCTTCTCCTCAAACTGAGGGCATGAATACACGACCAATTCCATGCGATCATCCCTGCTTGAAAAACTGTCCATTGCTTTTTTGAGGGTATCCTGTCCCCGGCAGTTTCCGTTGAAACTGCAAAGCGGGCAGGCCCCGTTGCCCCGGGAATTTATTTCAATCTGCATGAAACAATGATAGCAAAAAAAGGGAGTTTTTACCAGTGGCGTACACCCGCTCATTCTGTTATAATCTGCATGATATGTCTTTTTTTCAGAATCTGGCGGCAAAGGTAAAAACTCTTGTTTCCGCTGTAACGGGTTTTTTGGTGAAGTTCCGTGAACCCGTTCAAGATGCGGCTCAAAAGATAATGCCGAAGATACCTGAAAAAAAACGGCGCTTGCTTGTTATGTGCGCCGGGGGGGGCCTGGCGGTTTTAGCGCTGGCGTTTGTCATCGCGGCCCTGTTCGCCAAAAATACTTCCGGAACGCCGCCCGCAGGCGAAAGGCCGGCGGAATATGCCGCGGGAGGCCCGCCTGAGACCGGTTCGCCCGCCCGCGCCCTTATTCCGCCTGAAGAACTGTTTTTGCCCGGCGAGCCGGATTTTGTTCCGGGGGTGCTGCCGGGAAGGGAGCGGCGGACAAGCTGGACCGCCGGGGACGCGGCGCTCTATTGGCAGGATCCGCTGAAAAACGGTGAGGAGCGGTGGAGGGAACGCGTTGAAGCGGCGGTTGACGAAGCCCTGGAGCGTGTTCCATGAAAAGGAACCTGCCGGCCCTGGCGTTTCTTTCGTTTTTGATAATTTCCTGTGCCGGGACCGCGAAGCCCCGTGGGGATGACGCGCCGGCGGATTCTCCGAGGCCGGTTGAAACAGCTGCGACGGGAAAAGAAGATTCAGGGCTTGAGACGGGCGATATAACCGGCCTTGCCGGTGAAGGGCAGCGCGGGGAGGACGCCGCTTTGAGCGAAGCGGCAGCCGCCTTAGCACTGCCGGAAGAAGGGAGGCCAACCGGGGAGAGCGCCGAACCTGAAATTGATTTGCCCGAAGCTGATTTAACGGCGATGCCCCCTGATGAAACCCTGGCATTCACGGCCCTTCCCGATCCGGAATTCCCGGACTTCCTTCCGCCTGCGGTCCCCATGGAACAGACTCCGGCGCTGAGTGACACATCGCCTGAGGTTTCCCCGATTGCTGAAGCTGCTCCCTTTATTCCGGAGGCGCCGGCCTCCCCAAGCCCGGCCCCAGTGCCTCCCGTGCCTCCGCCGTCCGCTCCGGCAGCGCAGCCCGCGCCTCCCCCGGTTCCGCCGTCCGCGCCTCCCGCAGTTCCGCAGGCCCCAAGTCCGGTCCTGCCTGCGGAAATACCCCGTCCGAGGCCGCCGGCTTTTTTGGGGCCTGCCGGGGAAGAGCGGCCTCCTGCCATTGTCCGTGAACCGCCGCCCGTCCCTGCTGCCCCGCAGCCGCCTGTCGAATTTTTTCCCGTTCCGCAGCCCCTCTCCGAAGAGATCGTTTTTTCCCGGACAGTCCGGGCAACAGTGGGGCAGTTGGTGGAAATTCCTTTCCGGGGAAGCGGCTGGGTGTATTTGGGGGAACTGGGTTCCCGCCGGGGTATTGTGTATGATTCGCGCCGGCTTGACCCGGAGGGGCAGAGTTTTGTGTTTCGCACGGAAGCCGCCGGAACTTACGCGCTGAAATTCTATAAACAGGATTTTATCCGGGATTTTATTCTGAACGATCATGTTCAGGTGATAGTCGGACAGTCCCCTGACGCTGCCGGCGCGGGCTGGTTTAATCCGCCCCTTGACCGGGGCCGGGTAAGGGCCGAACCCCGCTGGCCGGATTCCTTTGAGGAAGCAGAACTGTCAAGACATAGCCCTATGGAAACCGGAGCCGCGTCTTTGCAGACTGCGCGGGAAACAGTACGGCCTTCCGGCGATGCGGTCCCTGCCGCCGGAGTTCCTGCTGCGGGAACCGGCCAGGCTGCCGCGGAAGATACCGCAGGACAGGCCGCCGCCGCTCCGGCGGCAACTGCCGGGACGCGGCCTGAGCCGCCGGCTCCCCCGGCGCCTGGCCCGCCCGCCGGGGCATCTTCCGCCGGCGGAAGCGTGGTTCCCGAATTGCCCGCGGATTCGCCGCCCGCGATTTTTCTGCAAAAAGCAAAGGAAGCGTTTGACGCCGGCAGAGTCGATTCGGCAATATCGCTCCTGGATCAGTTCAGGGAGCGCTACCCTTCGGGAAGCGACGAGGCCTATTGGCTTTATGGTCAGTTTTACGAGGCTAATACCGCCAGGCGGGACATCCTTTCCGCCCTAAACAACTACCGCCGCCTGGTTAGGGAGTATCCCCAAAGCAGCCGTTACAACGATGCGCGCAGAAGGATCGCTTATCTGGAACGGTATTATATCAATATCCAGTGAGTGAAAGGGGCGCTGCCACGAACAAAGAAAACCGTGGACGCCGGACAGACACGGACAAAAAAAGAGACTCGGAGTCTGTGGGGCTTTAGCCCAAAGGATAAAGAAAATGCACAATTTTGTGCATTTTCTACCTTGCAGACTCCCAAAGGAGCCC
>JAIROT010000067.1 GCA_031257385.1 Treponema sp. | reverse complement strand
CGGTCCGCGTCAAAACGGAGGCCCCGGAAGCCGAAACTGAAGCGGCGCATGGTTTCCCGGAAAACCCCGGCAAAGAGGGAAGCGGCCGTTGGCAGGCTGAGGATGCGCTCCCGGTTATTGATTTGGGAGCGTATCTCATACCACACCCCCTGGGCTAATGTACGTGTTTTCCTCATACTCCCTATATGGGAGCGGGGGGCTGTTTTGCTTTAGCCGCGGGGACAAAACCGGTAAAAAAATCACGGGGCAGGGAGAGGCGGCCTTTCGCCTGGCAAGCAATCTTTTACGGGTCAAGTTTAGTGCTTGCGGCGGGCTTCTTCATCAGACAATTTTCTGACGTATCTTTAAAAAAAATACGGTTTTTCCTTGCATCCGCCGTCCGTGGGCATTAGCATTAATAGATGTGGAGACAATGGTTACCCTAAGGGAGCGGATCCGTTCCCCGGTAGTTGGAGGGATATTTTACCCTGAGGATAAGGCCGGTGTGCTGGCCTGCGTCCATGCCTTGGGCCTGCAGCGGGGAAGGGGGGGGTATGCACGGGCGATCATCGCCCCGCACGGGGCATGGGAGATTTCAGGGCCCTTGGCGGCGGGGGCTTTTACCGCGGTGGCGGGCAGAACCGGCTGGCTAAGCCCTTCCAGGGTGGTAATCCTGGGGCCCTTCCACGACAGGCGGAGCGACAGGCTTTTTCTTTCAAATTCCCATTCTTTTCAGACTCCCTTGGGAAAAATTCCGGTGGACGGGGAAATTTCTGAGGAACTTGAGTCGTGTAGTCCCCTCTTTGAGAGCAACGATATCCCCCACCTGCAGGATCACTCCATTGAAGTACTACTCCCCTTTGTCAAATATTGTTTCCCGCGGGCCTCAATAGTGCCCATACTGATGGGGCAGCCGGGGGAAGCGGTGATTGCGGCCCTGGCCTACGCTCTTAAAATAGTGATTGAACCGATCCTGGAAGATACCCTGCTGGTGTTTTCCTGCAATCTGGCGGTGGGATCAAACGAAACCGAGGCCCTCCGCATGGCCGATGACTGCATGGAATTTATCACCGGGAAAAGGGGCTCCGAGTTCAGCGCCGCCCTATTGGGCGGGCGGGTTACCGCCTGCGGCGGCGGCCCTGTGGCGAGCCTCCTGCGAAGCGGCCTGCTGGACGCCCTGCGGCCCCGTCGAGTCCCCCAGCCCATACTCAGCATGAAAGGCGAGGGAAACATAACGGTATGTTACGGCGCCTTTTCCTTCGAATAATCCCGCCCATGTAACTATTCAGTGGGCGTAGGGCAGGGCATCGGCGTTACTTTTTTCGAGTCGGATCGGGCGCATGTGCCGGGCACGCAAAAACCGGGCTTTCCGCTCCAATTCCTCGGAATTGCTCCGCAATTCCTGCGGGATTTCCGCTTCAATCTTGCGCGGAAGAAAGATTCGGTCTAAAACCGGCACATTAACCCATGACAAGGTGCAGGAGAGTAAATGCCGATACCCTGGGGCGGGGGCCCTTGTCTGAATTGTCACCCGCCTACGGTAAAGGCCGGGGCAAGGACAGCCGATAATGGAGACATGCAAGACTGTTTGGGAAAGTTTCGGTTGGTTTTGTTTTCATTACCACTCCTTCTGCTGCTTTCAACCTGTAAGTCTCCGCCGCCCGCCGGGTTACCGGCTGCGCCTCCGCCTGAAAAAACACCCTTTGCGGCGCTGGAATTTGATCGTATTGAGGCGGAGCGCCCCGATCACATCACCCTCTATTATCACCTGAGGGCTGAAAACCCCCGCTCCGGCCCCCTGGATATTGAGATTCGGGGCTGGAAATTCAATCTGAACGACGCGGAAGCGGGTGAAGCCGCTTCCCTCCTGATGCCGGACGGGGCCGCCGTTTCGGGCGCACGATTCAGCGCCGGGCCTCTCGCCGGAATTGAAAAAACCCTTATCCTGGATATGGACATGAAAGCCCTTGCGGAAAATTCCGGCCCCCCGGACGCGGACGGCTTTCTGGCAAATCTCAGCCTCGATCTGGCTTACCTTTATGAAAACTCCGCCCTCCTGGCCGGCGCGGTCTTCGCCGAGGCCGCCTTCCCCCGGATCAGGGAACCGAAGTTCACGATCACCTCCATCGCCGTTATGCAGGCCGAGCTGATCAACACTCGTTTCCGGGTAAGTCTGCGTATTGATAACCCCAACCTGTTCCCGCTGTCCCTTTCTTCTTTTGATTACGAGCTTTACGGCGAAGGCCGTTTTTGGGCCGACGGCAAAAAGCGAGATATGCTGCAAATTCCCGCGCAGAGCTCCGCGGAAACGAATCTGTTCCTCGTAATGAATTTTATTGATATGAAGCGCCATCTCTTGGACGAGATAATCGCCATGAGGATGGTACGTTACCGCTTAACCGGCGAGGCGGAAGTGGGTACCGACATTTCCTGGCTCCCCCAATTCCACATGGGCTTTGACCATTCGGGCAAGTCGGTAGTGTTGAAATAACCGATTGCAAATTTCCCGGTCAACTGTCCATAATGAACGATGAAGCGAATATTGAACCCTTCCTACAGGGGGCGGCATAAAGCGTACCGCGTTATGCTCCTGCTGGTCCTGGTATTGGCGGGCCTCCTGGTTGCCGGTACGCTTTATGCGTTTCTCCGCCCCGCAGATTCCGGTCCCTTGTTCCGAATAGGCGGTCCTGTTGGAGGTGAATTCGCCAATACCGGCATCGATAACACCGCCGCCGAAGGCGCGATCAGCGTGTTTACCGGCATCGGACGGCTTAGAATCCCCCTTGCGGACGGGCCTGCCACAATGGTGCTCTCCATTGCCTTTCCCTATCCCCCTGGTGACCGGGCCTTTACCGAGGAACTGGCCTCCAAAGTCGGAGATTTTAGAACCATTGCGATAGAATATTTTTCTTCCCTTCCCGCTGAAAAATCCGTCAGTCCGGATGAGGATACCGCCAAAACGGAAATTCTCCGCCGCTACAACGCAAGCCTGCGGCTGGGGAAAATCGAAGCCTTGTATTTCAGCGATTTGATGGTAATTGAGTAAACGGCAGGGGGCGCTTCCCGTTGTGTTCATTCCTGAAAGCCGCGTTTTCTCGCCCTTAGGCAATGAGCCTCCATGGGGCAAATCGAACGGTATCTTGGGCCTTGCCTAATTCGGAACGTAAAACAATTTCTTGCCCAGAGGCTTGTTCGAGCGGAAATGTATTATACCGTTATTGACGAAACCAATACGGTTTAATACCAATTTTTTCAAATATTTGAGTTATCTGAGCCGCAACAGAGCTGCGGGGCATTAAACCGGATTTTTTTCCGGGTTATCCCCTTTTTCCACCGGACCCGGTATCTTTGATATAATCCCCGAATTTCGGGGCATTTAAACGGATGGCAAGCGGCAAAACGTGTTATCAACAACCTCGCCCTAAAGGGACGAGGTATGTTGTTTTGGTAAGGTATTTGTCTCAGGGTACATACCCTTTATAACGCCCTGAAGCTCCCCCGCCGCAAGGCGGGTTCTTGGGTAT
>JAIROT010000294.1 GCA_031257385.1 Treponema sp. | reverse complement strand
AAAAATGAATAGCGGCGACGACTGGAGCCGACTGCTGCCCTGGAACCTCCCCCAATAAATTTTACCGCCGAACGACCGGCCGCCTGGATTTTCGGGAGTGGTCAAAATTGACGGATACGAAAGACCTGAATTGGGAACAATTTGGGAATTACCTTCGGGACTTTCCCTTACCACGACCGAGAATCGTGCATTCGTTTAGTTAAGCGAATCTTTTTCCAGAGGAACCGGATGCCTTAATTGGGCACGTCCGGGTCTGTGGGGGCTCCGGGGAGGTAACTCCCCGGTTCTACCCGGCCAATATTTTTTAAGAAAAACCGTGGATGCAGGCACTGTTTTTTTACTATTTTATATGTCTCGCGTTCTTGCGCTTCCCCGCCTTCCTTTCTCCCCAAGCCAGCAACAACGCCAGAGCGTACCCGGCAAAAGACGAGAACAACCGGTCAAGCAGGTTTACCGGAATACGAGAGCCAATCTCCACAAGTACGCCCGAAAGATTCCTTCGTATTAGGGCGAGCCTGAAATTGTGTTCGGGGGATATGGACTCAGGAACCAGTGATGGGGGGTTAAAACTATTAATAAATGTAGCGAAAAGGCCCCCAAGAACGCTTATAGCCAAGCACAGGGCAAAAGATAACAGAACAAGCACAATAGCCCTTCCCATCAGGTCCTGGAACCAGAGGCTTTGCCTTTGGCTTTTGGGAAGCGGTTTTTCCGTGCCGTCAATATCCAGTTCCTGTGGAAACCAGCGGACAAAGAGGGCTGTGACCAGGGCCACCGCTATATTACAAAAGGCGTACAGATAATAGAGCCAGCCGTAAAAAAAGATGCTTTGCTCCATCAGGTTGGTCAGCGCCCCGGTCAGGGCGCCCCAGAACACCCCTCCGCAAAAGGTAACGGTCATGGTCATCACCGTGTCTAGAAACAGGGGAATACCCAGCCGGTTTCGCAAAAAATGGTAGATCAGTATATTCAGCAGGGCTCCGGCGATAGATGCAAACACCAAGACAAGCGGACTTTTCGTTCTATGGCCGGATGCGGAGGCTTCGGTTTGACGGCTCGGCAGATACCGCGCCGGAGAGGGCTTATGCATATCCGTATTAAAAACCTTTATTACCCTTTTGTCCAGTTTTACCAATCCCACAGCTTGTTTCTGGTTGAAATTGAGAAGGTGTATAGGTTACCATAAACCCATGCCAGCCGAAAGCGCCCTGTTACCGCCGGAATTCGATTCATATTTCCGCCTGTTGTGGCTTCTGGTGCTTTTTATCAGCCTGCTTATGGCCTTTCTTGGTTATATCTATCTTGCCATGCGCAAGGCCAGGGAACGGGAATTGCAAAACATGGCTTTTTCCTCCCTAGCGCTGGAAGCGCAGGAAAATGAGCGGCAGCGCATTGCCGCGGAACTCCACGATACCGTACTTCCGGAACTGCGGGATAACCCTGCGGCCGCTCGAATCCGGGAAATTTGCGGTCGGCTTATGCCCCCGGATCTGATCCGGTTCAGCTTGAAGGATTCTCTGGCCTCCTTATGCAACAGTTTTGTTAAACGCACAGGGATCAAATGTGTGGTCGAAATAGAAGAGGGCCTTGACTTTAACAACTTGAGCGGCGAACACCGGCTACACCTCTACCGTATCGCTCAGGAAGCGCTTAACAACATCGGCAAACACTCCCGCGCAAAACAAGCCGTGCTGGTCGTCCGGCAGGGCGCGGAGAGGGTTCCCTCTATCCTGTTCAGCATTTCGGATGACGGCCAAGGTTTGCTTTGCAGACCAGGGCCGCGAACCGAAGGCGGACATGAAGGCTTTGGCATGCGGACCATGCGCCACCGGGCGGCAATCATGGGGGCACATTTCGACTTTATCAGCGTAGAGGGCGGCGGCCTTATGGTGTGCGTAAAACACCCCCCCCCCCCCCCCCCCCCGGCGGACCGGAGGGACCCGTGAACAGCATCGTTATACTTGAGGACCATCCGGTGATGCGCAAAGGGCTGGCCGCATGGCTTGCCGGAACCGGGCGCTGGCAAATTTTAGGCATCGCCGCAGATCTTGCGGAAGCCAGGGAGCTGTTTTCGGAGATAGCGGCGCTTCCGGACATCCTGCTTCTTGACATCCGGCTCAGCTCTCCGGACGGCGCGGCGGAAGACGCCGTTGGCCTTGATATTATCCCCTGGCTGCGGGAACGCTTTGGCAAAACGCCTCCGGTAGTTGTGTACACCCACTTTGACGATTACGCCCACGTCAATGCCGCCCTGGGTTTCGGCGTCCGGGGCTATGTCTGCAAATACCGGAGCGAGGAAGAACTCGAAACCGTCCTCCATGCGGTGCTACGAGGCAAAGTTTCCATAGACAAAGCCGTGGAACCCAAGTTGAAAAACACCGCAGAAACCTACAAGCTCCTTACCCGCCGGGAAGCGGAAATACTCACGCACTTAAGGGACGGCCGGAGCAACAAACGCATTGCCGCCGTCCTGGGCATAAGCCCCCGTACCGTGGAAAACCTCCTTTCCCGCATTTACTACAAAACCGGCATCGCTTCACGTTCCGATTTGCAGAAGCTATAAAAACCGACGCAAATGCGGTTTCGTGCATAACTACCTACAAAACACTCAAAAAAACCTTGAAAAAATGAGTAGTCCAACTCACGACAAATAATTTTTTCCATGAAAGAATTACACAGATTGTCACTAAAACGGGTAGCCGTAAACGATTTGCCTGTGGGAACGACAACTCGTGAGCAAAAAGCACACAAAGGAGTTCTTATGAAAAAGAACAGGTTACAATTTTTCGGGATTGCCGTACTCATTGCGGCAATCAGTTTTAGCATGGCCGGGTGTCCCACCGGCGGTGGCGGCGGTGGCGGCGGCGGCAGCGACGGCAATAAATTCGACAGGTCTACACTTACCGGGACAAAATGGGAATGTTACTTCGAAGAACCTGTTGAAGTTGAAGATGGGTCCTTCTCTATCCCCAACGGGCTCTCGGCCGGCATTACGGGAACCTTTGCATTCACCACTGCTACAGAGGGAATGCTTTCATTTGAAATTACCAAGTGGATTGGCCCCTGGTATCAACTTGGGGAGATGGCGGAAAAAATACAAGGAGGGTTCGAAGAGGGAGCCAGTGAGGAAGGGGGACCTTTTAATTATACCTACGATCCGGAACTCCATACTTTAACAGCACTCGAAGGCGGCAGTATTAAGCCAGACACCATTACGATTGATGTGGCGAATGGAAAATTCGACGTGCTCGAGAGTGATGGGGTTACGATTCGTACTTTCGTCTATAAGAAATAATGTTTCTTAACAGGCGGTCTGTAAATATCCCTTTCACTCAAAGTGTTTGCGGCATATTTACAGGCCAGAACAACTATGAAAAAAATAATAAAAAGGGTAATCATTATTTTACTGAGTGTCATGTTATGCTTGCTATTGTTGGTTATCGTACTGCGATTTAAGCGAATACTGGACGTTCAAAACTATATTACCAAACTTACGGTTAACGCGCAGGAAGGCGACATTTTATGCCGCCTGGGCGACAGGAGCTGGTCGTTGTATTTTAAAAGCCTTTCCTACCAGGACAAAAGGTTTTCCCATCTTGGGATACTTCATTTTACCGCAGACGGAATTACGGTTATCAATGCGGAGGGCACCTTTTGGAATGGTAAAAATTGTGTTGAACAGGTTCCCTTGCGTGATTTTATTGAACCGGCGCGTATACTCGGTCTTTACCGATTAATTGGAGTGGATGGAACAGAAATAAGTACGGAGGCACTCAAAATGACAGGTTTGCCTTTCGATTGGCATTTCGACCTTGAGACTGTAGATGAGGTGTACTGTACCGAACTTCTATACGCTTCCTTAAAAATTATAGACCCAAAAATAAACTTAAAAACCATACACATGATAGGTAAAGAGATTATTCCGCTGGAGGCTGTTTCCAATTCTCCCCAATTTACAGAAATACTTTTTTTGAAATAGGGCAGTTACCGACAGTGCGCAACTACCTACAAAACACCCAAAAAAACCAACGAAAATAAGTAGTTAAACTCACGACAGGTATTCTTTTATCGGAATGGGATAAAACGATCCCCCGCCTCTCTCTGGCCATTTCAGGCAAAAACACGTAAAACCGCGCAAACGAAGCGGGGTAAAAGACCTTCGGGGACAGATAAAAGGCCGTGTTTCGATTGACGAACGTCCGAACATCGTAGACCAGAAGTCCCGTATCGGTGACCGGGAGGGGGACACCATAGAAAGCGCCGGTAAAAGGGCCTATATCGTCACGTTTGTAGACCGGAAAACAAAGTTGCTTCTGGCGAAAATAATGGCAGATAAGAGTGCCTTTACGCTGAACAAGGCGGCTATCCGTGCGTTCCGTGGAATACCGGTAGAGGCACGGAACACGCTGGCGGTGGATAACGGCAAGGAGTTTGCGGCGCATGCCGGCTTGTCAAAGGTGCTCTCAATCGACATTTATTTTGCACATCCGTATCATTCGTGGGAGCGGGGTCTTAACGAACATACCAACGGGCTCATCAGGCAGTACCTTCCCCAAAAAGTACCGTTTGATACGCTGACCCAAAAATAGCTTGACAAGATTGTCGCTAAAATCAACAATAGGCCCCGCAAGGTTTTAGGCTACCTGACCCCCCTTACGAGGTTTTTTCGCCGTAAAATTCGCACTTCAAAAAAAATCCGCCAATTGGCACAGAGTTCCGTAATGCGATGAATATTTTCAAACAGAGCCGTTATGGAGACGGTCTCAAGGAGCAGGTACTTTACTATGGCCAGCATATGCCGTTGTTCACACCAGAGAGACCACTCTTTTTCCGGCGCATCTTCCTTCAGAGGGGGAAAAACGCCCTTCGTTTACCCACATCTCACAGAGGGCCGCCAAGAGCAGTTTCCCGTAAAACCATGCCAGCGCGCTCGCCTCAACATGGACCGGTATCTCATGGTATTTAAATAATGACTTTAACCGCTTGAACGCCAGCTCTATCTGCCACCGCTGCCGGTACAAATCAAGGACCAATTCAGGGGCCGCATCGGTTATTGATGTAACCAGTATCACATAGCGGTTATAGGCTATCTGTGTCTCACTGAGCGGTTTGTTCCCGTGTCTCCTCATTCGCGTCTTCCGTAAGGACCCCCGCCTTTTGGTGCGACCATGTTTGTTGCCTGCGGCTTAAGTGACCGGCCGGTGGCCGGTGTGTCCCGGGAGCTTCTTCCCTTTGTGGCGGTAGAATTACTCTGCGTCGTGATCTTTGCTTACGTTCCGGTATTATCAACCTGGTTACCGAATCTACTGTAGTTTTGGAGAGAGAGATGAAAGAGGTGTACATATTTCTTTTTATGGGGCAGAGCAACATGGCAGGTCGCGGGGTCGCTGAATTGGCCCCTAATGTTCCTGAAGGCTGAGGTTATGAATACCGGGCTATCACCATGCCGGACAGCCTGTTTCCTGCCCAGGAACCTTTTGGGGTACATGAAAACAACCCTGATGGAATATGTGAGACCGTCAAGAAAACCGGCTCTATGGTAGCGGCCTTTATTAACGCCGCCTATCCTGTTTTAAAGACGCCCATCGTAGGGGTCTCCTGTTCCAAGGGCGGGTCCAGTATCAATGAATGGATGCCCGGAACCTCCTTCTATAAGGACGCCCTTGAACGCCTGCGGAAATGCCGGGAATACCTTCTCTCCCATCATTATAGTATTAAAGGAATCTATATGGCTTGGTGCCAGGGCTGTACCGACGGTGATAATGGGATGCCCAAGGATGAATATCGGCGGAAAGCCGGCGCCTTTATCCGCAGCTTTTTAAAAGACGGCGGCGTTGACCGGTGTTTTCTGATTCAAATCGGCAATCACCGTGATGACCCGGCCCCCTACAAGCCTATACAGGATGCCCAGGAGGATCTGTGTGCGGATAACAAAAAAATCGTCATGGTATCCCGAACCTTTAAGGCCTGTGCCGCCAGGGGGCTTATGAAAGACTCTTTCCACTATTTGCAACCTGCCTATAACGAAGTAGGCGCTGAATCAGGGGTAAATGCGGCAGCCTTTCTGAATAAGGCCGCTTTGCCGGTGGATAAAGGAACAAGCGCCGATTAAAGCAAGCCGCTCCCGCCTAATTGGGCTCGGTCCCCGGCCTCCCTGTTTTAAGCAGGGTCTCAATGAACCGTACCGTCTCCCGGCCTTCCTCTCCGCTTGAGGCAGGGAGGCGGCCGTCCTGAATAGCGCCGCAGAAATCATCAATCTGACAGGTGAAAAAGTGCACCGTGGGATTAATGGTCTTGAAGAAAGCCTCGTCCTCCGAGCGGAATGTATCCAGCAGCTCTTTTTCACCCTCAATGGTCCAGAGGTCGTTGAGAGGCGGCTCCACAATGCTGCTCATTCCGGCGATAAACATGGCGCCTCCGTCGGTTTGAACCCCGGCGGACCAGGCTGCGCTGCCGTGAATGTGCACCTTCGCATAGATGCCGGGCTTTTGAGAATTGCTCACCAGGACAGCGCCTATGCCGCCGTTCACGAAACGTACCGCCGCTACCGCGCTGTCTTCAACCTCAATGTAGGGGTGGTTGAAGTTGTCCCAGAAACCCCGAATTTCGCCAAAAGGCCCCATATACCATTGCATCAGGTCAATCTGATGGGGGGCCTGGTTGATAAGGATACCGCCCCCTTCGCTGTCCCACTTGCCCCGCCAGGGATCGCTGTCATAGTAGGCCTTGTCCCTCCAGCCCAAAATCGTAAGCTGGGCCAGCACCGGCCTGCCCAGTTTGCCTTCGTCAATGGCCGCCTTGATACGGGCGCAGGCGGGGAACCAGCGGCGCTGGCACACCACCGAAAGGATCTTCCCCGCGCGCTTTGAAGCGGCGATCATTTCGTCGCACTCAGCCACGCTGATCGCCATGGGCTTTTCCACAAGGACGTGCGCCCCCGCGGCAAATGCCTCCAGGCTGCCGTCCCGGTGCCGGGGATGAGGCGTGGTGACAATAACGGCATCCGCTTTGTCTTTTTCCACCATCTCCTGAACGGTTTCGCGGGAAGCGATGTTCCATTTGGAGGCAAAAGCATTTCGTCTTTCGGTGTTTCGACCGCATACTGAAACTAATTTCCCTCTGATTGAAGCCGCCAGTGCTTCCGCGTGAATATTTGCTACTTTGCCATAACCGATAAGGCCGATTCGTACTTTGTCTTTCACGGAATGAGTACCACCTTGAGCAGATTGTCTTCCCTGTTGTAGAGTTTGTCAAACCAGATCTGGCCTTCCGAGAGAGGCGCCGTTTTGCTGATCAGGGAGGCCACGTCGATTTTTTTCCGGGCGATAAGATCGAGAACCAGGGGATATTCCCCGGCAATGGCGCAGGAGCCGAAAAGGCTTATCTGGCGGGTAACCACGCTCTGAAGGGGCAGTTCGATTTTTGAACTTATGTTGCCGATGAGCGTTACCGAGCCGCCCTTGCGCACTATGGAAAGGGCCGTTTGTATGGGGGAAGTGGCGCCCACCGCCTCAAAGACCCGGTCAACCCCGCGGCCCGAAGTCAGTTCAAGGATTTTTTGGTTAAGGCCGCTTTCCGCCGGATCAAAAACCGCGCCGGCGCCCCGCTTGCGGGCGGTTTCCCGCCTGGACGGATCGGTATCCAGGGCGATGATCTTCCCCGATGCCGCGGCCTTGAGTACGTCAAGCAGGAGAAGGCCGATAAGACCGGTTCCCACCACCGCCACGGTTTCGTTGAGGCCCGCCGGGGTGATACGGAACGCGTGGGAAGCGACGCCGGCAGGCTCGGTCATGGCCGCTTCCTCAAAGGATATTCCCTCAGGCAGGGGGTAACAGATATGCTCCGGAACAACCACATATTCGGCAAAAGCGCCGTGCCGCCGGTAATCATCGCAGGAAACCCCCAAAACCATCCGGTCTTCACAGAGGTTGACTTGTCCGTTCCGGCAGTAAAAGCACCGTCCGCAGTAAATGGTGGAATCAAAGGTGATCCGGTCCCCGGCTTTGAATCCCGTTACCCCTTTACCTAAATCGGCAATTTCCCCCGCAGCCTCATGCCCCATGATGATGGGGGGCTTGCGCCGGCCTGTGGAACCGTCGAACCCGTGGACATCGGAACCGCAGACGGACGCGGCTTTGACCTTTACCAGAATATCATGGTCTCCCTCAATTTCCGGATCCGGTACGTCGGTGTAGTTCAGTTTTTTGTATTCTTCCATCAGTAACGCTTTCATAAAACAATAACTCCCTTTAGCTTTGTTATGTGTAAATCCCGCCCGCTTCATCAAAGAGGGCGCGGATATTCCGGGGCGATACGTCCGGCAAAATGGCCTCGTGGCTGGGGGAAATGATAAGGCCGGTGGGGAAAATACCCCTCAGTTCCCGTACCTTGGCCCTTACCAGTTCAGGATCATCCTGCACCAGAAGATACTGGGTGTCCACCCCTCCGCAGAACGCGACCTTGCCGCCGTAGCGGTTTTTCAGATCCTGCGGGTCCATTCCGGCGGCCAGGGCCTGTATCGGGTGGATCACATCAACCCCGGCGGCGATTAAATCGGGAATGATTTCAGCGATGGAACCGCAGGAATGGTAGATCACTTTTTTCCCGTAATGGTGGGCCTGTTCAACCAGGGCGCGGCAGCCGGGCATGACAAAACGGCGGATCAGTTCCGGGGAGAGCATAAGGCCCCGCTGGGTTCCCATGTCGTTGCCGATGAGGACGGCGTGGAATTTATCCCCCGCGGTTTTATAAAACATTTCGTTGACCGCAAGATAAAAATCGAGGATTTTATTGTTGACCGCTTCCACCACTTCGGGGTTGGCGATCATGTTCATCAGCGCGGTTTGCAGGCCAAAGGAAGCGCAGGTATCCTGAAAGTGAACCGACCAGAGCAGGCCCAGGCCTGTTTTTCCGGGGGGAACGCCGGCGCCTGTTTCACGCAAGTCGTCAAGCTCTACGCACTTTGCCGGATCGGGCCATTTAAAAAAAGCGGTTTCTTCCGGCGTTTCGCAGTTCTTGAAACAGCCGTCTGCGGTGAGGGTCCGATCCTTCCGGTCGGTAACGCCGTCAAGGTACCAGTCCCACACCCGCGCGACTCTTTTCCCGTTCCAGCGGAAGGGAATCCTCACGCCGTAAAAATCATCGCCCACGGCCACTCTAAGATCGTGCAGATTATTCACGCCGTATTCCGCGAACAGCCCCGGTTCCGCGTTTTCATCGGGAACGCCGAGCCAGGCCGCCGGACGGTCAACCGGCTCCCGCGCCACAGTGGCATAAAAACGGTCAATGGAATTCATATTAACTAGAAAATTCTCCTTTCTGTTGAATGTTCGTAATAATCGGGACTGTTTCCCAGCTTGTCCAGAACTTTTTGACTGACCTCGTCTATCCGCGCCTTGGCTTCGGCGGGCAGTGTTACGGAAAGGCATCTGATGTTTTCCTCAAGTTCGCCGATGTTACGCGAACCTATCAGCGCACAGCCGATCAGCGGGTTTGCCAGCACCCATGCCACCGAGAGCTGGGCAACGGAAAGCCCCAATTCCGGCGCGAGGCGTTTCAATAAATCAACCGTTTCAAAGACTTCGGCTTCCGCGCCCGCTTCGTTATGCCGGGAAGTCCCCCTGCCGGTTTCCATGGAGAAATGCCGGGAGTGGGCCTGATGCGCCGGCACTTCGGCTGCGCTTTGGTAGAGTCCGGTAAGAACGCCCTGCTGCAAAGTCATTGAGGTAATGACCGCGATTTTGCGTTCCGTACAAAAGGGAATTATTTCCGCCTCAATGGCTCGGGAGATGATATTGTAGGGCAGCTCGTTGGCGGCAATGTCCGGGCAGTACCCGGCGGCTTCGGCGGTCTGCCGTATGCCGAAATTACTGATCCCGATATAGCGTATCTTGCCTTCTTTTTTCAGGGCGGCCAGGGTTTCAAAGGCCTCTTCCGCGGAGGGCGGATTTTTTACCACTTCGGGATCTTTGGTAAAGTGCTGTATGCCTTTGGGGTTAATGGGCCAGTGGAGCATGTACATATCGATATAATCCATGCCGAGGCTTTTGAGGGAGGCCTCGCACTCTTCCCGCAGCGCCGCGCGGTAGGCTTTGGCGGGGTTGACTTTCGATATAACAAAAGCCCTGTCCCTGTATCCGGCGAGGGCCCTGCCCAGGGAAATTTCGCTTGCCCCGTCGTTGTACATGCGGGCGGTGTCAAAAACATTCAGGCCCCGCTCAATGGCGGTACGCACCACGCCGTCCACATCTTTTTGATTCTGTTCCCCCCAATAAGCGCCGCCGCCGAAGGGCCAGCACCCAACGCCGAGCCTGCTCAATGAAAGTTCGGGATGTATCGTTTCCTGCAACATTTGTTTCTCCTTGGGTTCTGTTGGGGCAGCCCCATTGCTTGCGCTAAAATTATTCCAGAGTGGCTTCCATCATGGCGGTGATATTTTCAACCGGTATATTGGGCAGAAGCGTTTCATGGCTGGCGCAGACAATGTAATCAGGCCCCAGCAAATTTTTTACCCTTCTGACTTCGGCCTTTACCTCTTCCGGAGTGCCGAAGGGCAGTATCCGCTGGGCGTCTATTCCCCCCATAAAGGCGACTTTGCCCCTGTATTGTTCGGCAATGCTCCCGGCGTCCATATTTTTTGCCAGCGCCTGCAGCGGGTGCAGCATCCGGACGCCGGCTTCGATAAGCCGGGGAATTACCCGGTAAATGGAACCGCATGAATGCATGGTAGTATGCAAACCATAGCCACGGGCATGATCAATAAGTTTTTTGATAAAGGGCAGTAAAAACTCTTCAAAGGTTTGGGGAGAAACAAGAAGATCAAGCTGGGAACCAAGATCGATCCCGATAAATATGGAATCGATTTTATCCGCCGCAAGGGAAAAAAGCGCTTCGTTGGCCGCAAGATAAAAGTCCGTAAGATGCCCGGTTACCGCCTTGACAATATCCGGTTCGCTCATCATTTTGACCATGCAGTTTTCCATGCCGAAAAAATTCCAGGTATTGCTGAAAATACTGCCCCAGGTGCTGCATAATACCGCCTGGCCCGCTTCCACGGTACGGTCAATTTCCTTAAGGGTTTCGCTAAAATCACAGTCGTCAATTACAGGCCAATGGTAGGAGTGAATTTCTTCCACGTCTTCGCAGTCCGCAAAAACCGCCTCTCCGTGCGTTATGGCGCCGTATCCGGAACCTGAACTTTGCAGGGCGGCGTTTTTATTTGCCGCCACATTAAAGGGATCAAACATGGGATAATCGGTACGTCGCCACAGATGACAGTCTTCTTCGGGCCGCACATAACGGCAAACGCTTCCCAGTTTGAGCCCCAGCTCAAAATCGTCCTTGACGCCGAAACAGGCGTGGAGTTTTTTCTCCGCGCCGCTGTGGGGTACGCCGTGCCAGAAAGCGCAGTGTTCGCTCTGTCTGTTGATAATCTTTAGAAAATGCTCTTTGCCGGTCATTGCCGTTCCTGTCCGCTATCCTTTTATGCCGGTATTCATAAGTCCGGTTTTTATATTGGCGTTAAAGACGATGAAGATGATGAGCAAAGGGATAATGCTGATCACCACCGCGGCGCAGACCTCCCCCCAGTATTGAATAAGGTCGGTTACAAAACGATTCAGGCTAAGGGTAACGGTTCTCATCCGATCTTCGGTAACAACCAGGAGGGGCCAGAAAAAGTCGTTCCAGGTCCATACGGATTTTATCACCAGGAAGGTCACGATATGGCTCTGTACCATCGGAATGACGATCGCCCGGAATATCCAGAACTCGCCCGCGCCGTCGATGCGGCCGGCTTCGATGTAGGATTTGGGTATTGGCTCCATAGCCGCCCTGAGCAGGAAGGTTCCGAAAGCCGACATGAATGAAGGAACCATAAGGCCGGGATAAGTGTTCACCAGGCGCAGTTTCGACACGATCATAAAGAGGGGGATGGAAGTCATCTCGGTGGGTATCATCAACATTCCGAGGAAGAGATAATAGAATATTTCCTTTCCGGGAAATTTAAATTTCGCGAAACTGTAGGCCGCGGTAAGGGCGAGGATAAGGCTGGGTATAATCGTAACCAGCACCACAATGAGGGAATTGAGAATGGCCCGGTACAGGGGAAAGCCGTTTTGGGTAACCGTGTTCCCCAAAAACACATTTTTGATATTGACAAAATTGAAAAACGAATCGGGGAAAATCCGGTGGAACATGGTACGGTTCGGCATGTCCACGATTTCCGGATTCAATTTCAGGGCGGTAAGAAGGATCATTACAAAGGGAATGATGATAAAGGTAAAAAAGACAAGCAGGAGCGCAAAGGTTATTGTTTTTCCCGCTTTTTCCGCAATATTGGCCTTCATGCGCCGCTCCTAATACTCCACAACCCGTTTCAGCAGGGTCTGCTGCAGGACGCTTATGATAAACAGGGAAAGAAGCGCCAGCACGGTAATTGCCGACGCCATGCCGTAATTTTCAATAAACACATTGACGATAAGGTAGATCATCACTGTTCTCGTGGCCCCGCCGGGCCCGCCCATAGTGGCCGAGTATATCTGATCAAAGGCCCGGAAGGCGAAGATCATGTCCAGCGTAAAGGCAAGAACCAACTGGGGGTTTATCAGCGGCAGTGTCAGCCTGAAAAAACGCTGGAAGGGATTCACGCCGTCGAGTTCAGCGGCTTCGTAAAGCTCTTCCGGCACATTTCTCATGCCGCCGTACAGAATCATTATGGTAAAGGGACACCTGATCCAGATGGTAATGATAACCGTCGAAAGCAGGGCGGTTTCAGAGCTGCGCAGCCAGCCCGGCGGATTCGTCATGCCCAAAAAGCGCAGAACCGTATTGGTAATTCCAAAGACCGGATCAAAAACCCAGCCCCAGATAATGCCGGCGCTGACCATAGCCACCATAAAGGGAAGAAAAATGATGGTAGTGGAAATCGCCGAAGCCCCGGACTTCATCCGGGATACCGTATTGGCAACCCAGAGACAAAGTACCAGGAGCACCGGCACCAGCATGACCACATACCGGAGCGTAACCTCTATGGAGCGGATAAAATCCTCCCGCCTGAAAAGATTGATGTAGTTCCTAAGGCCGTTGAAAGACCATGACCCCATAATCAGGTTGACTCTGCCGAAAGAGTTTATAAAACAGAGGATCAGGGGATAGAAAAACACGCAAAGATACACGATCAGGGACGGCAGAAGAAACAGCATTCCCGCTACGCTGTATTTTTGTTGGATCTTCACACATGTCTCCCAATAACCCCTCCACAGACAGTTTCGGGGTGTTTCTTAAAAATCGCATTTGCGTATGCAAATACACCGGACTAAAATCCGCGGTCTGTCCGCAAAGTAACCTCGAACCGAAGATTCGCACTTTGTGGACAGACACAGAGCTTCACTAATTTTTTTTACCTAGCTCTCGTCCAATATGGTTTGCATTCTCCGCGCCGCTGCGTCGAGGGTCGTCTTTACATCCCTTCCCTCAATAATGGCGGTAACCGCGTCGCCGATTATTTCAGACAGCGCGTTCCACTGGGGTATGATGTAATAGATCGGCCCCACGGTTTTACCTACCGAGTCCAACATCGCCTGGGCGTAGGGAAGACTCCCGAAGTAGGGGTTGTCCATTTTAATGGTTGTAGTCAGTACCGGCGGAGTCTTGTCTTTTTCGTGCATCCGGACATCGTATACGGGATTGACCAGCTCTTTGTACAACTGGAGGAGCAGATCAACATGCCTGGACTTTGAGTTGATCATCATGTGCCAGGAGCCGCCGCCCAGGGTAACGAGGTCTTTGGTTCCGGCGGGATAGGGATAGATCTTGAATTGCAGGCCGGGGTTGTTGGTGGCAACCTGATTGGCATAGAAGGGTTCCCGAAAGGTCATGGAACAGAGTCCCGACTGGAAGGCCACGTCGGGCAAGCCCAGTTCCACGTTGGTAACCTTGTCAACGAACACAAGGTCGTGGAGGAACTGGAAGGCCCTGGTAGTTTCGGGACTGTTCATAAAGCCTTCGGCCTTTTTGAGATCCGGGGAAAGAACCTGACCGCCGAGGTTGTGGATGATGGGCATGTACTTTGCCGCTACGTTGAAGGAACCGCCGCCAAAGCGGGGCTGCCAGCCGGCGCGCGTAACCTTACCGCTGGCATCGTACTTGGTGAGTTTCTTGGCCACATTCCGGAATTCTTCCAGTGTTTTGGGGTAGTCCTTGTCAGGGTCAAGGCCCGCTTCCCGAAAGTGATCGACGTTGATGTAAAGATACATCAGGGTATCGCCGGCTACGGGGAAGCCATAGTATTTACCGTTGAACTCGCCGTCTTCCTTGTAAATGTTGCCCAGGGCGTCCTGCCAGATCTTGGCGATATCCGCCGGAATGGGCAGAGCCACGGGGTTAGCGCCCCCGTCAAGGGCAAAGTCGTTGGCCAGGGCCATGAACATATCCGGCCCCGTACCGCTTTGGAAGGCGGATACGTACTTGGCCAGGTATCCCTGGTATTCAATCTGCTCCGAGACCATGCTGACATTGGGATAACCCAGTTTAGCAAAAATCTCGGTGGCGATCTTGGCAAATTCATTGAAGTTATTCACCGCCTGCAGTTGATGGTGCCAGAAAACCAGCCTGACCGGCGTATCCTTGGGGGTTCCGCCCGACCGCTGACCGCCGCCGCCCGCAAACAAGGGCGACAGGCCCAAAAGTACCGCCAGAAGTACAATCATCGCTTTCTTCATAACAATCCTCCGTTCAAAATAAAAAATGCACTATTCAATGAATAGTATACATGTTCACCAAATGAAAACTTTTTTGGATTTTCACTTGATATAAGGCTAATTATACGCCCCTTTCCTGAAATTTGTCAAATAAATTTTTCAAATTTTTTAAAAAATTTTGTTGACAGGGCTAATTTCCTCCTGTATTATAAACATGTTCATATACATATACGCATATAACGGAGGAATATAATGGACGCCTGCTTTTACTGCGAAAAGGACGAGCGCCTGGACAAACTGATGATTAGAATTACCGTCCTTCCCTGGTCAATCGTGTATCTCAACCGGAATCAGAATCACAAGGGCCGCTGCATTGTCGCTTTCAGGGAGCATCGAACTGAATATTTCCAGTTGTCCCCGGAGGAAAACGCCGGTTTTTTCGCCGACGTAAGCCTGACCGCCAAAGCCCTGACCAATGTTTTTAAGCCCGGCAAGATCAACTACGCGACTTTTGGAGACCTCGTCCCCCACGCCCATTTTCACATCGTTCCCAAATATCCGGATGGTCTGCAGTGGGGAAAATTTTTCGGGGATGAACCGAAGCTGTTCCTGGACGAAGACGAGTACCGGGAAAGAATTCAACAGATTAAGGCCGAACTGGACCGGCTGCTGTCTTGAAGCCCTTAAGAACAGTGTTCATCGGCGGCGGCGAACGGGCCGGGGCTGCGATTTATCCCGCTTTTGACCGTCTCAGGCGGCAGGGGACGGTCGAGATTGCCGGCATCTGCCACACCAACGCCGAAAGACGGGAAACATTCGCCGAAAAATACGGACCGGAAAGGCGCTACGGCGCGGGCGGGGCGCACGATTATGAAAAGATGCTCGAAGAGCTTAAGCCCGGGGCGGCCGTGGTCATAGGCCACCCGAATATCATGTACGACTGCTGGGTTCGCTGCCTGGAACAGGGCCTGCATCTTTTTATCGAAAAGCCCCTGGGCCTGAGCATACATCAGGCCCGCGCCCTGGCGGCCCTGGCGGGGCGGAAAAAGCTGGTAACCCAGGTCGCTTTCCAGCGCCGCTACAGCCCCATGGTAACAAAGCTGCGGGAGGAGTGCCTCAAACGCGGAGAGATGACCCAGGTTCTCTGCAAATTTTACAAAAACGGCCCGCGTGACAATTTCAGCGCCAGGGATCACATGATGGACGATACGGTTCACGCCATAGACACGCTCCGCTGGATGGCCGGTTCGGAAATAGTTAAAACGGACAGCATTACCGGCCGTGTTGCCACGGTGGATATAAACCTTATCACCGCCCAGTTTACGTTTGCCAACGGCTGCGTGGGCCACCTTTTGAACAACTGGAGCTCGGGGAAGCGGATATTCGCGGTAGAGATGCACGCCCCGGGGATTTTTGTCGAAGCGGAGCACGAAGGGAAAGGGTATATGTACACCGGCGGGAACCCCGTCCCCCTGGTTTTTGACGCCGCCGAATCCGCGGAAAGCGATGAGTTCTATGTATACACCGGCGTTCTCGCGGCCGTCCGGGATTTTGTGAACTGCTGCCTTGAAGGCGGCGAGCCGGATTGTTCTTTTAACCATTCGCTCAACACCATGAAAATCGCGGAACTGATCCTTGCCCAGTCCCTGCTGAGAGAAGGGTTGTAAGGGGCCTTTCGTGATTGAAAATGAGGTCAGGGTTGAGGAGCATAAAAAATTCTGGAAGGGCGAAAAAACGGCGAAGCCGCTTGCCTCCTTCCGCATAGGGAACTACTTTTTCGCCACCCATTACCGGGCCGCCCAAAAACTCCTGGTTAAGGGGCGGAACATAACGCCGGATATGATTGACGTAGACTCCTTCATGGAAGACTACGAAGCGCAGTACGCCGCCGTGAACGCCCTTGACCAGAGCGGCTTCTGGACGGCGGAGCCTTACACGGGAATACCCTGGATGGAAGCCTTCTGGGGCTGCGAAATTGCCGCCGGAGAGGAAAGTTTTATGGCCCGGCCGCTGGTAAACGAAGCGCGGGACCTCGAAAAACTCCGGTTCAGCATGGATACGCCCTGGGTCGCCAAGTATTTTGAATTTGTGACCAAACTGAACAGGCTCTCGCAGGGGCGCTTTCCGGTAGGCGCGCCCATCATGCGGGGGCAGGGCGATACGGCCGGCGCGCTGATGGGGCAGACGGAATTTATCTACGCCCTGTACGAAGAACCGGAGACAATCAAAAAAACCCTCGGTAAAATCGCCGCTTCTTTTCTGCAAATATACCGGGAGCTGCACCGGCTGAACGCACCCTTCCTCGGCGGCAGTTCCATGGGGCTGTACCACGTGTGGGCGCCGGGGGAAAGCCTCTGGTTTCAGGACGATATAGGCGCGCTCCTGTCGCCGCAGCTCTACCGCGAATTCCTCCTCGAAAATGAAAGACAATTTTGTTCCGAATACAACTATACCATGATGCACCTGCACCCTTCGGCCTTTCACCTTTTGGACGACATTTTGAGCAACGAATACCTCAAAGCCGTTGAAATAAACAAAGATTCGGGAGGGCCGGGCATACGCCAGATGCTGCCCCAATTCAGGCGGGTGCTTGAACAGAAGCGCCTGGTGGTCTGGGGCGATCTGACAGAAGAAGAAATACAGATTGTATTTGACAATCTTTCGTCAAAGGGGATATTCTTTAATATCCTGCTGCCGGATTTTGCGCAGGCTGAAAAGGCAGTCGTTTTTTTAAACTCGAGGTGAGGCAAAATGACGTTCGGAAAGGGAAATCATAAACCGGTCTACCGGCAAATCTACGGCATACTCGTCTCGGAACTGGACAAGGGGCTGTACGATGAAAAAGGAATGCTCCCCAGTGAAAAGGAACTCTGCGTGCGTTTCGGGGTGGAGCGGAACACGATCCGTAAATCCCTGCACCTGCTGGTTGAAGAGAACCGCGTAATCCGCCGGCCCGGCCTGGGTACGGAACTGGTAAAACCGCCGAAAGAAGGAAACGGATGGGAAGCCGGCGGCGATCCGGTGCTGCTTGTTACCCAGGTGGATTACCTTAATACCGGCAAGGGCGAGAGTTTTCACTATAAACTGATCCACAGCCTGGGCAAGCGGCTCTCGGAATCCGGCTGCAACATGCTCTTCAGGCCCGTGTACAACCCGGAGGATTTTTCCAGGCTCATCTACGGAGTCTCGCTAAGGGGAATCATTTTTGACAGCTATAACCAGAACGACTATTACCGCGAGATGATTAAGAGGGGCCTCCCCGCGCTTTCCCTCAACCAGTACACCCCGCTCATTACCAGCGTGGTCAGCGACAACTTCGGCGCCTCTTACAGCCTGGTGCAGCGGCTTTTCCGCGCGGGGCACCGGCGGATCGCCTGCATCCTTGGAAAATCCAGCTACAATTCCTGCCAGGAGCGGCTCAAAGGGGTCAGGCAGTTCTACGCCGAACAGGGAATGGAGCTCGGCGGAGAATATCTTTTTGAGGGCGACTGGCTTTTCAGCTCCGGTGTCGAGGCGGCTGCCCGCATCCTCAATATGGAAGCGGAAAAACGCCCCACCGCGGTTTTTGCCTTTAACGACGACATGGCCTACGGCTGCTACAGCGCCCTTACCCGCGGCGGCTTCTCTGTGCCCGCGGACATCAGCATCGCCGGCTTTGACCACACCGACCGCTACGCCGGTGTATTCCCCCCGATCAGCACCGTCGATGTCAACCTTTCCGCCATGGTGGACTATGCCGCATGGTATTTCACCGAAACCCTTGCCGGCAAAGCCCCCCCCATCCCCGTCCGCATAGAAGTCCCCACGACCTTTTGCGACATGGGAACGATTGGGTAACAAGGACGCTGTGAAATTAAATTCCGGTATGATAGCATTGTCTTATACCGGAAGCAGGAGCCTGATATGAAACCGTCTCATTTTCGTTTGTCCCTTATGATGATATGCGGCCCCTGTTTGTTTTCCTGCGCCACTACCGCCTCTGTTTTGGTAACCAGGCCGCCGTCCTGGGATACCGGCGCCATTCGACGCATAGCCATCGATTCTTTCAGATCCGGACAAGGAGATACGGAACGCCAGCTTGCCCAGTTTTTGACGACAGTCGCCGTTAAAACTGTTCAGGATACCGGAAAATTCATCCTGGTTGATTATGCCGAAATTATCAGACGGGAACGATCCGGTGAAAATATCGCCGATTACGCGGACGCAGTTTTTTCAGGCGTGATAAGCCGTTTTGAGACAAAAGACAGGACAGAATCGTACAAAGGGAAAAACGATCAAATTTACTATACTTATTTTAGGGAAGTAAATTTTGGTTTTTCATATTCAATGCGCAGGACCGGCGACGGCGTCATACTCGGTCAGGCCCTCAGGGAGGATTCCCGAACCGAAAATGCGTCTGATCAAAACAATCTTCCCTCTCCCCAGGAAATTGCCAGAACAATAGGGACTCGGCAACTGGAATACCTCAAGAAAGAAATAGCCCCCTGGCAGGTTTATGAAAGAAGAGTCTTTGAAGAGGACAAAACAAAAGATCCGCGCATGAAGAACGCCAAAGCCCTGGTCAAGGCGGGGAATTTTCAGTCCGCTTATGCCGTGTACAGCGCGGTATACGCGGCCAATTCCAATTTTGCCGCCGGTTTTAACGCGGCGCTGTGTACCGAAATAATGGGGGATGTCGCCGGGGCGGCGCTCCAGATGCGGCGGCTTTGGGAAAGAGACGCAAACCCCAAAGCCCAAAAAGAACTTGTGAGGCTGCAAAAAGACATCTCCGATTTGGAAAGAGTCAGCGGGTACGGCGGCCAGGGCAATTCGGTTATCGACAGCGCCGTTAAGCAGATTGCCGCCGAATTGCTCCAAAAAATTCCCCGGGGATCAAGGGTCTCTGTTGTAGGGGCAAACGGTCAAAACGCGCTGGATTATGCCGTCGACGAATTAAGCGCCGCTTTTGCCAATTCCGGAGCCGTCACCGTGTTGGACCGCCGGCAGATTGACGCAATCATCGCCGAACAGCGTTTCCAGATGTCAGGCGACGTAAGCGACGAAACCGCCGTTTCAATCGGACACCTCAGCGGCTCTCAGATCATCATCTCCTGTTCGCTGACCGGCTCCGGCTCCCTGCGCCGTCTCCGTGTACGGGCCATCGGCGTGGAAAAGGGCGAGATACTTTACGAGGTCTCGCGGCAGGTATAACGCCCTGACGCCTCCCGCCGCAGGGCGGCTTTCCGGCTATGTACCCTTCGCATGCGATGAGCCTCCGCGCGGCAGAGTAGCTGCTTGCGCAGCATCAAGGCTAAACTTGACACACAATTCAGGCCCCGCCTCTGGGCGGATCTTCCCTGCGGGGTATGCTTGTCAGAGGCGTGGAGAGGGGATTCGGCAGGGCGGGGGCGGTATCCGGCCCCTTAGCCGGGTGAGGGGGCGAGTGGCGCGGGGAAAACAGGGGGAAATCGGGGGCCGCGCCTCCATTCCCGCCTATGGGGGCTGTCCCCGTTCCCCGTCTCAAGCGCCGCCCCCTCTTCCTCCACAGGCTCCCCCTCCAGAATCAACGACCAATACCGGTCCCCCCAGATATGCCCCGTCCTCCCCGTCAGCGCGTT
>JAIROT010000172.1 GCA_031257385.1 Treponema sp. | reverse complement strand
TACTTAAATAATCACAGCGGCAAATAAGGCAAAATTAGGAAGGAAAAACCCCTATTTTTTGATGCAAAAACCATTGTTTTCCTTCTTTTTGCTCATGGCTAAAACCTAAGTAAACGCATATGGGAGACTTCCCCCTCCTCATAAAAGTAAAATTGCTGATACCACCCCCTCTGATTCCTTGTATACGGCCTCCTCCGAAAAATTCGTATGATTGAAAGCCAGGGTCTATACCCCGGAGCTTGCTCCCGGGTTCTTCATTACGCCTTCACGGCAGGTACATGGTATACTTTTTCATACATTTGTCCGGAATTCTTTTTTAAGCAAAAAATTTTAAAAAAAATTAAAAAAATGCTTGACATAAACAATATACTGTTGTATTATAATGACTTCATATGAAATATGAGGCGGAATTTTCATCTTATAAAAACTGGCTTGACGGTCAAGAAAAATCAAAACATACAAAAGAAAAAAACATGCGGGATGTGGAAAAGTTCCGCAAGTTTTGTAAAAAAAATCTGGAAACCGTAACGAAACAGGATGTTCAGAGCTATAAAGAATACCTTATTGTCAATAAATATAAACCGTCGAGTATCAACTCCTATATCATCTCGTTAAACAATTTTCTAAAATTCATGAACAAGGATTCCGTGCGGGTGAAAACGCTAAAAATCCAGGGCAGGGCCAGTCTGAATAACGTGTTAACCGAACAGGAGTATGCAGCGTTATTGACAACCGCGAAAAACCGGAAAAACAAACGGCTTTACTACCTGATACGAACGATTACTTCCAGCGGTATCAGAATCGGCGAGCTGCAGTACATTACGTCCGATATGCTGGAAAACGGAAAAGCTTTTGTTCATATTAAAGGCAAAATGCGGGAAATTATCATTTCTCGGCAACTCTGTCAGGAATTGCTGGAATACTGCGAAGAACAGGGGATTAGCGGCGTTATTTTTCATGGGAAAAAGAACAATACCCTTATTGACAAAGCCTATATCTGGCGTGAAATGAAGACTCTTGCAAAAGAAGCGGGCGTCCCGGAAGAAAAAGTGCACGCTCATAATTTTCGTCATTTTTTTGCCAAGCAGTTTATGGCCGAGTATCACGATATTGTGGATTTAGCTGATATTCTCGGTCATACATCAATCGAAACCACCCGTATCTACACCCGTACCAGCAGGCAGGAAAAACAAGAGCGAATTAACGCGCTCAATCTATAGGCGCCGGCGGCATTGCGCCATAATTTTTCCAAGTGAAGAGGCGCGCATGTACGCGGGAGGCTGTAGTAATTCCGGTTCAAAAAATTTCCCAAAACCCAAGGTATGGAACGGAGCCTGACTCCGGTATATGTCTTCGTTATATCCAATACGCTGGTGACCGGGGCTGACCCCATGCCCCGCTTAAAATGCCTGTTTTGCAGCCCGCAGGGTGTGAAACTACAGGGAAACCGAAAAAACAGCCGGTTTTGGAAGTTCCCTAAAGTAAGCGGCTTTGTGGATAGACACCATGCAACCTCCCTGTAAATCCGGTGTCAAAATATAGACGAAAGGGGGAAAAGCGTATAAGATTAAAAGGCCGAACTTCGAGTTTTGCCACAGGGGCTTTTGTTACGGAAATGAGCAAGATTGGAGGGGCTGCGAAGCAAGGCGTGGAGCGCCGGGGCCGGAGCGAAGCCCCGGAAAGCCCGGTCCTCTTGAAATTGTCGCGCAAGCGGCAACCCTGCGCCGGATGCGCCCAGGATGAAGAACCCCACCGCAAGCAGCGGGGTAGTAGCCCCCCTCGAATAAACTCGACCTTCGGCCTAAAAGTAACATTGGCAATTAAAGGAGCCGGTTTTAATGGAGCAAATCTCTTCTTCCGCAGCCCAGGTTATCATCGCTATTATTCCCATTGTGGGAATTGTGATGAGTTCGGTGGTGGCTTTTTTCTATCTGTTCTGGAACCACCGGCGCAGGACCCTGCTTATCAAGGCCGGACACTATAACCGGCCTGATTTTGATCTGCTTTCGTTCAGCCTGCTTGCCGGTTTGTTACTGGGCAGTGTCGGGATCGCGTTAACCGTATTGTTGATAATAGTGGAGGGAGCTTCCTATGGGGTATTGGGCGGGATAATCCCCCTGTCCATGGGAATCGGCCTGCTGGTCTATTACGGAATGAAACGCGGCGATAGGGCTAAATGAGCTATGAGGCCCCAGGGGGGGATGCTGACGACCAGTTAATTGTAGGCCAGGTTGTCTCAGGGCAGAAGGATTTATTCAGGATGCTGGTACGGCGGCACGAGCGGGCGGTGTACGGAATGGGTTTGGGCTTTTTCCATAATGCCGAGGACGCCTCTGATTTTACTCAGGAGGTCTTCCTTAAAGCCTACCGGAACCTTCCCCGTTTTGAGGGACGTTCCCGCTTTTCAACATGGCTGTACCGGATCGCCTACAATACGGCGGTCAACGGGGTAACGAGGAACAGGGAATACCAAAGTCTGGCCGAAGAGGAGCAGGCCGGCGCCTTGATCAACGAGGGGGATTCCCCGGAACGAATCCTGCTCCGAAAAGCGGCCAGGGACGCGGTGCTGGAAGCCCTCAAGGAGCTTCCCGACCGCTACCGGATATGTGTGGATATGTTCTTTTTCTACCAGTGTTCTTATCAGGAGATTGAGGAGATTACCGGTATTCCGGTGAACACCATCAAGTCTCATGTGTTTAGGGCGAAGAAGCTGCTGCGGGAAAAACTTGAGGGGATAGATTGGAATTAAAAGAGGGCGCTATATGAGTTGCAGTAAAATACTGGATGAAATATATGAATACTCGGGCGGGGAATCTATGCCCCTGACGCTTAGGCTGCGGGCGGGCCTGCATCTCCTGCTCTGCCCTGACTGCGCCCAGGAAATTGAACGTTTTGAGGTAACCAGGGATATTTTGTATAACGATTTTTTGCCCCTCTCGCCGGACTTTGAAGATTCCATAATGGCCCGAATTGTCGCCGAGGAAGAGATCGCCGCCTTTGACGGGGAAGAAATGCCGGCGAACACCCTTGCAATTCCCGGCGGCATTTCCACCAGGGGCTGGGTAATCGCGGGCCTTATCACCCTGGTCTCTTTGGGCACCGTCTTTTTCGGCCTGGACTTCGAGAAAGTCGCCCATGCGGCGGGTATGTCTTTCCTGCTTCCGGTGGGCATTACTATTGGTATCGTGCTGACCGCTTACGGCGCGCTCTTCATCGGCAGCCACCTCAAGGAATTGAGCGAACGCTTCGGGCTATAGCGGTATCCGGCAGGCCCCGCCGGGCGCCGCTTCTTCAGCCCTTGATGTCTATAAGCGAAGCCGTGTTGCCGCCGGAAAAGGCGGAGCGCCTGGCGTTTGCGGCGTAGGGGTTGTTTCGCAGGGTGTTTATTTCGGAACGGAGTTCTACCATCCGTCTTGAGAGGAGTTCTTTGTTTCGGGAGGAGCGGATCACCGCCTGGTTTTTCAGGTCTTCCAGGGCGGCTTTGAGACCGGGCACGTCGTCGGCGCTTTCGGCATGAACAGATACGCCGGCCGGGGGACTGCCTGAGATCAGCGCATGGTACATGCTTTCCAGGGGATCGATTACTTTCTGAATGGAAAAAATATCCGCCACGATCTTCTCTTCCAGTTCAACATGGCTGAGCATATCGTCGACGCTGCCGGATTCAATGATGTCCTGCTGTTTGTCCAGCACTTCGAGATAACGGCGGAAGCGGTCCCGCTGCTCTTGCAGCAAGGTTCTGAAACGCCGCAAAACCGCCACCCGCCGGGCAAGCTCTCCGGGGCCTATATCCATGACCGCCGCACCCATATCGGCAAGTAAAACCGCCATATTTCCCTAACCCGCAATATTTATTCCCACAACCTCGCGGTTGGCGGGTTCGGCGCTTCGGGCGCTTATTTCCTGCCAGGCGGAACGCAGTTTGTCGATCATATTTCTCACCGTGCTGATCCGCTCCATATCCTGTTTGATATTCGCTTCCAGAAGCTCCCGATTGAACCAGGTGTACAGGGAAAACAGATTCCGGGCGATCTCGCCGCCCTGCTCGAAATCCAGCGAAACCATCAGTTCGGTGATAATCTCCCCGGTTTTCATAATCGCCTTGCCGATCTGTTCTATTCTGCCGGGGTCTTTTTTTCCTGTGTTGTTCTGGGCCAGCAGCTTCAGCCCCCGGTCAAGCTGTTTTATCGCCTCATCGTAGAGCATAATGATAAGCTGGCCCTGTCCAGCCGTCTTTACCCTGGTCTCTTTATAAGTGGATAGCGCGTTTTTATATGCCAAAATGGTTCCTCCGTCCCGCCCCGGGAATATAGTACTTCCCTTTCTTATCGGCAAAAGAAAACGGTACTTGAGAGAATTCTAGCGGAAAACGGGTGATTGTTCCAGTAGCCCATTTATCGTGGGTTTTGAGTCTTTTTCATCGAAAAAAGACTCAAAACCCTACAGGCGCAACAGGCTGCCAGGCGCCCCTCAAGACAACGGGTGCTCTTAACACAGACGCCGCATTGTTCTATCATAAAAAAATGGACTTGCAAAGCCAACTCTATTCTATCCCCGGCATTCTTCTGGGCCTGACTGTCCACGAGTGCTGTCATGCCCTCTGCGCCTGGAAGCTGGGGGACAGCACGGCCAAAGATCAAGGAAGAATTACACTGAACCCGCTGAAACACATCGACATTATCGGCTTTCTTTTTATTATGTTTGCCGGGTTCGGCTGGGCAAAGCCGGTGCAGTTCAATCCGGAGCGTCTGAGCCATCCCCGGCGGGATAAGGCCCTGATCGCCGCCGCCGGCCCGTTCTCAAATTTTATCCTGGGTCTTGTGTTGATCCTTGCCTTAAAGTATCTGATTCCTGGCCGCGTCGTCATACACAGCGCCGCCGAATCGCTCATCCTCGGCATATACTACGCCGCCTTTATCAATTTCGGACTGTTTGTGTTCAACCTGATCCCCATCCCTCCCCTGGACGGCAGCCACATTGTATTTTCCAGCCTCAACCTCAGGCCCGAAACGGAATACCGGATTATGCGGATTGGTACGCCTTTGTTGTTCATCATTATGATCGCTCAAAGCCGTTTGGGTATTACCATTCTCCCTATCGGGAAAATCGTTCAGGCCATTGTGGAGCTGCTGTTATAAGGTTTCATTTGTGCTGAGGGGGTTTGATACCCAGGAACCTGCCTTGCAGCGGGGAAGCTTTAGGGCGGTTAAAGAGATATTAAACCCCGAATATAATACCTTATGAGAACTACCCCGTCCTTCAGGCTATTCTTGACCCATAAAAGATTGCTTGCCAGGCAAAGGGCCGCCTCTCCCTGCCCCGTATTTTTACCGGTTTTGTCCCCGCGGCTAAAGCAAAACAGCCCCCCGCTCCCATATAGGGGGTATGAGGCACACACGTACATTAGTCCAGGGGGTGTGGTATGAGATTAGCTCCCACATCAACAACCGGGAACGCATCCTCAGCCTGCCAACGGCCGCTTCCCTCTTTGCCGGGGTTTTCCGGGAAACCATGCGCCGCTTCAGTTTCGGCTTCCGGGGCCTCCGTTTT
>JAIROT010000092.1 GCA_031257385.1 Treponema sp. | reverse complement strand
GACTCGTTGGCGAAAAGGTTCAGTTATTCGATGATCTTATTTCCATCAATGAGAATTCCTTTAGGCGCAACCAGGAAGCCGCCTAAATATTTGGTAAATGTATCCACTCTCCAGTATATATAAGGGACCTGATTAAAGGAAACTATAACAATCCTCCTGAATGGGTTATTGCCCTTGAAAAACAATATGGCATAAAGCCACACAGGCAAAGGTGGTCTTGATATGACTTATGGCTATGTCCGGGTGAGCACTGATAAACAGCGACAAGATAATCAGGAATATGAAATAACCAGATTCTGCAAGAAAAATAATATTGTCATTGACGAATGGATAAAGGAAACCATCAGCGGAACAAAAACCCCGGACAAGCGTAAGTTAGGCGGCTTGCTTGAACGGGTAAAAGAGGGCGATTTGATAATCTGCGCCGAGCTTTCCAGGCTGGGACGTTCCCTTTTTATGATTATGTCTATTCTCAATCAGCTTATGAAAATAAACGCCAAGGTTTGGACAATAAAAGACAACTATCGCCTGGGGGATGATATACAGTCAAAGGTTTTGGCGTTTGCGTTTGGTCTGTCGGCTGAGATAGAGCGGGACTTAATTTCACAGCGGACGAAAGAGGCCCTGGCATTGCGCCGGGCGGAAGGGGTTATTCTTGGCAGGCCAATCGGCAAAAAAAGCGCCCGTGTCAAATTAACCGGACGGGAAAAGGAAATTGAGCGGCTAAGAAAAAACGGATATGGAAAAAGCGAGATCGGGAGAATGTTTTGCGTTAACAGAATGACTGTTGATAAATTTATGAGGGACAAGGGGATAAAATGATTTTGCCCAAAAGCGCCGCAATAACGGCGGTGCAAAAAATAATCGGCATGGTCAAGAGGTGGTGAAATATGGACAACAAAATATGGACAATAAAGTACTATTCCGAGGACCTGCTCCCTGCTATGGTCAGCGATTCTTTTAAATGGATTGAGCAAGAACTCTGTGCGTTGTCTCTTGATCCTGACAAGACAGTTTTACTTGTCGGCGAACTGAGGCGCAGTATCACAACATGGCTTGCATATCACGTAACGGCATAAACCTATAAAAAGGCTGATGACAGATGATGGAAAAATTGCCTGATTCGATTCGGGAAAAAATAGACAAAGAGACGGCCGCCTTTAAGCCGTTCTATTACGGATACTGTAAAAAATGCGTCCGCCGCGGATGTAAACAAAGCGAATTATGGTGTTTCAAATACGGCAAAAAAGCCGGTGAAATATGGGCTTGTGATTTTTTTATAGAAGGGTAAGATAATGAAAAAGCCGGACAATAAAACCTTGACCACCCAGGTAATCACCGACAATGTCCTGGGGTCCTTTCTCAACTATATGCCGAACCCCGACGACATCGTTCCGGGAACCTTCTCCTCTTACGACACCTACCGCCAGATGCGGACCGACCCGCGGATCAAGTCCCTGCTCAACAAGCTGAAAACCGCGGCCCTCAATTTTCCTGTCAACATCACCCAGCCGGAGGGATGCCCCGATAACGTTTTTCAACTGGTACAGAGTTTCGACCTCTGGCCCAAACTCTACCAGAAACTCAAACGGGTCTACTCCGGCCTGGATTACGGCTTCTCCGTTTCGGAACTGGTCTGGCGTATCGAAAACGGCCTTTATATCCCCGACAATATCATTACCCGGAAACCGGAACGCTTCGCTTTTGGCCGGGACTGGACGCTCTACCTCGCCGAACAGGGGACCCGGCGGCCCTTGAACGAGCCCTACAAGTGGCTGGAATACCACCACGACACCGACGACGAGAACCCCTACGGGACCAGCGTCCTGCGCTGCATCTATTGGCCCTGGATGTTCAAGCGGGCGGGCTACGAGTTCTGGCTCCAGGCCACCGAGAAATTTTCCGTCAAAACGGTCCTCGCCATTTTCAAGTCCGACGGGGACGAAGGCAGAATCCGGGAACGGGCCGCCAGCCTGGCTTCCCAGCTTATGACCATTTCCTCCGGCTCCGCCGCCGCTGTGGGGAATGTGGAAGAAATTCACGAGGTGGGCATGAGCGGAGACCTGGAGGGGTTCGCCTCCCTGGTGGACGCCTGCGACACCCAGATAAGCTACGGCCTCACCGGACAGACCATCGCCACCAGCAAAACCGAGGGCGGAAGCCTGGCCCTGGGGGAGGTTCAGGCGGACCTTTTCTACGAGGACGCCAAAGGCATCGCCCTGGAAGGGCAGGCCCTGGTCCAGAAGATCATCAATTGGGCGGTGGAACTGAACGGCTTCGCCGGCGTCACGCCGCCCGCGGCGGAAGTGGACGCCGAACGGCGGGCCTCCTTCGACCAAGTGATGAGCGCCGTTGAACATGGCATAGCGGTTTCCCGGGACTCCCTGTATGACCGCTACGGCCTGCCCCGGCCCCGGGACGATGACGACGCCTTTGTCAAACAGGAGCCGGCGGGTTTCGCCCTGTCGGACGCGGAACGTAAAAAAAAAGTCCCGGTAAAAAAACTGCGCCCGGCGGCGTGGATTATCTAGCGGAGGAGCGGGCCCGGCTGGCGGAACTGGACAGCCTGGATTCCGCCGCCCAAAAACGGATCCGCAAGAGTATTGCGCAATCCCTGTCGGCGTATCTGCAAAGCCTTTCCAGCACAGAGGCCCCGCCGTCAAAAAAACAGCTTGAAAAGCCCTTCCTCCCGGAGATTGATCCGGGGTTTATACGGGAAACGGAAACACTTATTGCAACCGCCCTGTTGATGGGCATGGATCATGCCCGGAACAGGCTGGATATGGCCGACTCGGAAATACCATCGCTGCCCTTTGAAGAAGCCGTTGCGTTTATAAAAAGCCGCGTTCCGGTTACCAAAGCGGAATGGAACGCGCTGGAGCCGAAACTCCGGTTCCGGGCTTTTACCGTCGCCCGGCTGGCGCAGCTTGATTATATCGACACCGCCCGGCAGGTTCTCGTCAGGGCCCTGGAAACCGGGAAAGGCGCGGCGGAAACCTACAAACAATGGCAGACCCTTCAAACCCTCGCTCAGGATGATGCTCTCCATCTCCGCCCCGGCTACTGGGAAAATGTTTTTCGCACCAACACCCAGACCGCGTATGTGGCCGGAAAACTCATGCAATTCCAGAGCAACCCTCCCCCGGCCTGGCGTCTCCTCATCATTGACGACAGCCGGACTTCCGATATTTGCCGGGGGCTTATCCGGGAGGGGAAGGATGACCTCGTGATGGCCTCGGATCATCCCTTCTGGAAAACCTTCGGCTTCCCGCCCTATCACTACCAGTGCCGGACCGGGCTCCAGGCGGTGTACCAGAGCCAGATAGATCACGGGACGCAGGTGGAGAATCCCGCAATGAAAAACCTCCGGGGCCAATTCAGGCCGATGAAGGGCTTCGGGGGGAATCCGGTAGAGAAAGAAAGCTGGTGGAAGCCCACGCCGGGGATGTTGAAACGGGCGAAAAAATACGGCATTGCCGATGCCATAGCGGACCTGAAAAAGCGGCTGGGATTGGGAGATCCTGTTGCTGCTCCGTCAAACAAAGGCACTTAAAACCCTTAAAAAATGGCCTTCGGAGGGCTCAAAACAGCCGTTTTACAGAGAACTTTTATGCCGGGAACAAGATCGGTAATAAAAACCCCCTAAAAAGGCCTTTTTTTGGGGTTTTCCTGCTGTTTTAACGGTTTTCGATGTACACATGATTTTTCGGGAGATGGCTTCTATTTCTTTATATTATAAGGATTTAGTCGATTTTATCGTCTTTTCTCTTTTTGTCATTCTTCATGTAGAATAACACTGGGCGGGGAGAAGCGGGAGATGACCGCGGTCTTTACGGACATTCAGGGTTTCTCGGCCATTTCCGAACAACTGGACCCGGCCCATCTGGTGCGGCTCCTGAACCGGTATCTGACCGCCATGAGCGCCATCATCATGGAGAATCTGGGCGCCATTGACAAATACGAAGGGGACGCCATCATCGCTTTTTTCGGCGCGCCGGTGTATCGGGAGGATCACGCTGCCCTGGCCTGCCGGAGCGCCCTGGCCATGAAAGAGGCGGAGCGGGAGCTGAACACCTTTATTGTGGACGAAGGCCTGAGCCCTTCGCCGCTCTTTACCCGGATAGGGATCAACACCGGGGACATGGTGGTGGGAAACATGGGCGCGGAAAACAGGATGGACTACACGATTATGGGCAGCGCGGTCAACCTGGCCTCCCGGATTGAGGGGGCGAACAAACAGTACCGCACCGGGGGCATCCTGATAAGCGAATACACGAAAGAAAAAATCGGGGATGAATTTGTCTGCCGCAGCCTTGACCGGGTGCGGGTGGTGGGGATCAGCACCCCGGTGCGGCTCTACGAACTGCTGGGCTCGCGAAGCGCTCCGGGGCCGCTTCAGGATGGCGGGGACCCGGGGCAGGCGGACTATCTTGCGGCCTGGGAAGAAGCCGTCGGCCTTTTTGAGCGCGGGTCTTTTGAAAAAGCCGGGGATATGTTTGCCCTCCTGGCCCGGAAAATGCCTGGGAATAACACGGCACAACTCTACGCTGAACGGTGCCTGAGCCGCGCCGCCTCGCCGCAGCCTGAGGCCTGGGACGGAATCACGAATTTGACGGAGAAATAGAACATGAAAAAACTGTGCCGGCTCATCGCAGCAACAGTGTTCCTGGCATCGGCGCGGGCGCTCCCGGCGGAACAGGAATTCGCCCTGTCCCTGTTCCCGGCGCTTGAAGTCCCCGCGGGGAAAGCGCATTTCGGCCCCGGAGCGGGAGCCGCCGCGGCCCTTGACTGGGCCTTCCTCCCCTTTAGGAACTGTCAAACAATAAGATGACTATTTTGGTGTGGTAAAATCTTGTAGTTCCAAGACTCAAAGGGTTGAATTCTAACAATCAAAATGGTGTCAAAATCGGCATCAGAGACCTTTTTAGCGAGTTGGTACTCAGTGTCGTC
>JAIROT010000091.1 GCA_031257385.1 Treponema sp. | reverse complement strand
TAACCAGCATTTTTATTCCTTTTCCTGCCGCCATGGATGGCTAACAAAATGCTAACGCATTTTGTTTTGCAGTTTTGCTTTTAGCAAAACTGCGGAGGTAAAGCGCCATAGGCGCTTTACCCAAACTCCCAAGCTGAAAATCCGCACGGAAACGGATTTTCAGCAGCCCCCTTCTACCGTTATTCGCAGGGACAAAACCACTGTCCAATCCGCCCCCGTCCCGGCGCATTTTGGTGGGGCATACTTCTTTCCCGTCAGTACCGCCCGGCCAGTAACTCCGCCCAGGGTGGGATTTTCTTTCAACGCCGTAGCCACCGATGCGGCGTAGGCGTAGCAGTTTCGTTCTCCGCCGGGCCATTCCGGTATGGTAAAGGTGATGGTCAGGGTGTAAGCGTCCAGCCGGATAATCCGCTCCTTTTCGCTTCGTTCACAGATAGAAAGCCGCAATACCGGGGTAACGGCAGCGCCCCCGGCCAAAGACCGTCCAAACTCGACAGGCGGGATAGAGTATTCCGTTTCCCCCAAAAGCTCATTTACCCGCCCGGTTAATAGAGATTTAAGGGAATTGATGATGATTTCTTCTATAAATAAGGATTTATCTGTCATATTGTCCGCCTCCGGTACGGTTCCAGAAGACAGTACACGTTCTCCGGCATGGAAGTTTCCAGATGTTCCCCGTCCTTCCCGCTTCCCCGGACATTCCCCGTCATCCCGATCCTCCGTCCCCGGTAGCGGCTCATGTTCCAGGCCGCCAGTTCCAGACACGCCGAAGCCAGGTCAGCGGGGACCTTCCCCGGAACATACCCCGCCCGGTAATGCACTTTCAGGCCCGACAAGTCCCGGACAAGCCGCAATGCGGGGGAAACCGATAGGCAATACGGTATATCTTCCCAATCACCGCAATCAGGAACCACCCGGTAAAACTCCGGTTCAACAATTTCCCCATTGCTCATTCCTAACTGCTCATTGCTAATTGTTATTATTTCCCGAACCGGATAGTCCCGCAGGGGGAAGATATAATCGCCGTAAAAGGGGAGAAATTCAAACCGCTTCTTGTGTAAAAGCCGCCGTTTGCAGTAATGCTCTATGGTATAGGTGGCTGTTACCAGGCAATAGCGGCTTAATGCGTCTTCCCGGTCATCGATCCCCAGAACCGCCTTAAACTCCGTCAGGGGCATCAGGGTATGAATATCCTGTTTTGTTTCCATGTTTCGAGGGTAATAAGCTTTACAGAGGGCGGGAATTGGCTAAACGGTCAATTTTGTTGGTTTTGTGTTGTTTTTTTCGGGAAAGAGGATTATCCTGTGTATGTTATGCAAAACAAAGCCGCCGAACTTGCCGCAATCCTCAAGGATAAAAAAATCACCTGTATCGTCATAGAGACGCCCAACGGCCACAATTCTATTGACGAAATAACCTTTGAATTTGAGGACGGTATCAGGTATTCCGTGGACGGCCCGGTTATAACCTTCCAGGCCGGAAATGGAACTGCTTTTTTTGAAATCCTTGAAACCGCCCAAATCATCAAGAAAGTCAGGGACAAGGGAGCCTTGATCACCACCTACGCCGGGAACGGCGGGGTAAAGATAGAATATAACGGGTTATAAAGCGGCGTTTGCCTGCGGATCCGTATACGGCGGGGCATAAAAAGGCCCCCCGGTTTTTGGAAGGGGCCGGGGGCCGCATAATCCGGTTATGAACTATTTAATGATGTTCTCCCTCATCCTTCGCGATCCGCAACGTAATGGTCCCCGTCTCCAGGTCAACCCTTACCTCGTCAACTTTAGGCACGGCCCTTGGTTCCCTCTGCCCGGTGTCTTGCTCATTACCTTCCGCTAAAGCTTTTTCTATAGGCTGGAAAAAATCTTCATGTGTTTTTGTGGTCATTTTTCATCTTCTCCATAAGTTCAATATTGATGTATTTCGCTGTCATAGACCTTAAAAAAAGCCCGGCCCCACGTGGGTTATCTATAATGGCAGAGGACCTAGCTATCATAGATATAGGGCCGGACTTGACGTGTATCATATTTTTAAGAGATTACTATTACCGCTTGCACGGTATCCAGATTCTCTCCTCGAACAGAAACAACAATAGTTCCCGGCTGGTTCGCCCGCAAAACCGCCTGCGAACGGTCGTAGTATGTCGTAAAGAAACCCTCTTTATAGTTTTCTTCGGTACAGGGATTGACGCTGCCGAAAGCCAGGAGTTCTCCACCCTCCACTGTAACGGTCAGTTTGGTATCCGCGTTACATTCGACCACGCCGTTTTCACCGGCAAGTTCTATGGCAATGTAGGCAATATCCCCGGCACGAACAGCGCCTTGTTCCGGCTTGACCCGGATAGAGAGTTTGCCACTGTGGATTCCAGTTCGCCGCGCCCCCGTTTCATTGTCGTTTATGTCGTAAGTAACAGCGATCAGTTTGCCCGGTGCGTATCTTGTTTTGAACACTGCCTGGCAATTCTTAACCCGTTTTCTGCCAATACATTTGCCGTTGAGCAGTAAATCCACCATGTGAGCATCCGTCGCCCTATTGCTCTCGCAGTTTTTCCATATTCCATGAGGCCCGTCAGTCGCCATAATGGACGGAACCCTCAGCCGTTCAACCCCCTTGAGAAACCAGAACTTCAGCCCGGAGCAAAGCCCCGCCTTCTCCTCAGAGCTAAGCTGTGAAAGAATCGTTTTTGTATTCATAATTTACCCCCCAAATTAAATCTACAAGCTCTGAGAGTCTGTTAATTACCTGGTCGCATTTCGTATATCCCGCCGCGTCGTCTATGCCAATCGCGGTGAAGCCGCCCGCCTTTGCCGCGTCAATCCCCGCTTTAGCGTCTTCGACAACAGTACAATCGTAAGGCTCTAATCCTAGAAACTCCGCCGCTTTGAGAAACACTTCGGGGTCAGGCTTCGAATGGGTTATGTTGTTCCCGTCCGACACCGCGTCAAAAAATTCCGCAAGCCCCGTTTTTTCAAGTATTAGCGGCGCGTTTTTGCTTGACGAACCGATAGCGAGCTTCAAACCGCGTTCACGAAGAAGGTTGAGGGTTTTTCGCGTATCCCTGTCAATCGCCTGGGGTGTGAGTGTTTGCAGAAGTTTGCGGTAACTGTTGTTTTTCTGTTCCGCGACACGCTCCTTTTCCGCTTTTGACAGCCTAAGAGCGGCATTTGAAAGAATAATTTCCAAACTCTCCATACGCGACACGCCCCGCAGCCGGTTGTTCAGTGTTTCGTCAAACGGCGCGCCAAGTTCGTCCGCCACATACTTCCACGCCTGATAGTGGAATTTGTCGGTGAACACAAGTACGCCGTCGAGATCGAAAATTATGCCCTTCATCATACCACCCCTTCAGAGCCGTGTGTCCCACTTGCCAAGGAACACGTCCACCGGAGATGTGCCGGTAAATGCGGATATACCCATCAGCTTCTCCACCAGCGCGTCTATCACAGCTTTGCTTGAACCGTAGGTGTTGATCAGCGTTTTCACCCGCGGCGTGTCGAGCAGGTGGTAGGGGTTCTCAAAGCCGATAAAAATCGTGGGTACTGAATTGACGTACACCGGGACATTAGCTCCCATCGGTTGAGCCCACTCAATTCGCACGGTGGTCTGGTTAGATTTCGTCGCCAGGTTAGAGGAGTAAATGATCAGGTCATATTTGTTTTTAATCGCCTCGCTGGAACCCAGCATTCCTTCGGTTCCAAAAGCGTCATCCGGTTGCCATACGGTAACTTCAAAGCCCGCTCGCTTCAGTTTGTCTACAAGCATTTGATTGGCGCTTGCGTTGGAAGGCCCGTAGGCAACCGATTCGCCCACCGGATCAATGGAATAAAACAAAATGGATCGGTACTTTTCAGGCGTCACCGGCAGCGCATCCTGAATGTTTTTTGCGAGCGTGATTGACCTATCGGCGATTTCCCTGGTCCAGTCCTTATGTTCCCCGGAGGCGACAACGGCTTTGACCTTCTTCCGGTCTGCCAGATTGTTCTTCCTGTGCAGCCCTAAAGCCGCTTTCAGTCCGAGGATTCTTGTCACCGCATCGTTCAGGCGTTCCGGGCTTATCACCTTGTCGTTTACGGCATCAGCCATAAAGCTGTAATCCTCTTCAAGATTCCGAGTAAACAGGAACATATCACAGCCCGCATTAATAGCCTGCGGCACGGCGCGGCGGCGCTCCATGGGTATGTTGAAACCCGCCATCGTAGTGGCGTCGGTCACGATTAAACCGTTAAAGCTAAGTTTTTTACGCAGCAGCCCATTGAGAAGTTCCCCAGATAAGCTGGCGGGCAGAATATCTTCGTCCCTGATGCCGGGTTTCAGTAACCGGGAATAGGCAGGCTGTAAAATGTGCCCCGCCATAAGGGTCAGAGCCCCCGCTTCAATACAGGCCCGGTAAACTTCACCGTAGGTCCTGTCCCATTCTTCCACGCTCAGATCGTTGATGCTGGTGACAAGATGCTGATCCCGTTCGTCGCAGCCGTCACCGGGAAAGTGCTTTATCGAAGCCGCGACGCCGTGCTTTTGCAGAGCCCTGACGTACTCGATGCCGCAACGCTTTACGAAGTGCCAATCGTTGCCATAGGTTCTGGTATTTGTTATGGGATTGCGGAAGTTGAAGTCAATGTCAATCACCGGCGCAAAGGCCCAATTACAGCCCAGCGCGGCGGATTCCGAGCCGCAGACTTCGCCCAGGAGCCCGGCGTACTTTGGGTCCCCTGTGGCGGCAACCGCCATTTGCGTGCCTATCCGGGTAGCCTCTTTGGAAACGCCGTTAGCGCCTGCCTCCAGGTTAGCGGCGATAAGCATGGGAATTTTGCTGTTCTTTTGTAAAAGGCTCACCAATTCCATCAAACTTTCATTCGTGTCCATCGGGCGGGCCATAACGCCGCCGGCGCGGTATTTTTGTGCGAAATCCTTCAGCGTCTTTTCGTCAGAAATGTATGCGGTCATACAAAATAACTGGCCGGTTTTTTCTTCTTCATTCATGCCCGCCAGTGTATCCGTCACCCATTTGATATCCTCATCAACAAGGAAAAAAGGCCTGTTTTTCAAAAGATTAATATCCATTCAATTCCTCCGCAATTTTAGAACACAGTTCCTCTACCTGAGGAACGTAACCCAAGTAATCAAAGAACGCATGACAGCAGCCTTTGTAGTGCAGAACGCGCACCGGAACACCGTCGTCTTTCAGCAGCTTCGCGTAGAAATTAGCCTGGCTGCGGAGGCCGTCAAACTCCGCAGTAACAATAAGCGCCTCCGGCAGGGCTGTAAAACTTTCGGCTAAAATGGGGCTGACGTAGGGGTCGTTTTCTTGCGCCGGATCCGACAGATACGAATTCGGTATGGTTTCAGCAGGATTTCCAAGAGACAAAAAATACTTCACGTCTTCATAGTGCCGGGGATCCACCTGGCTGCTGTAATCAATCCAGCGGTAGCCTTCCCGCTTGGCGCCGCCTAAGGCGAGGGCGGGGTACAGGAGTATCTGTTCTCGGATAAGTCTTTCGCCCTGGTCTCTGGCTTTGAGTGCCGCCGCCGCCGCGAGATTTCCACCAGCGCTGTCGCCGCCCACTGCGATTCGCATAGGATCGACGCCGTAACAGGCGGCGCTGTCATGGATGTGTGTTACCGCGAAGTAACAGTCATTCAGCGCTTGGGGATAGGGCTTTTCAGGGGCGAGGGAATAATCAACATTGAACACCACTGCGCCGGAAAGTTCTGCAATCAGTTTGAGCTGATTCTCAACGGTAGTCGTGCTGCCTCCGATCCATGCTCCGCCGTGAAAATAAATCAGCGCCGGCTTTGGAGAAGACGGAGAGCGGCGGCGCTGATAACGCCACAAACCTACCTTGCCGCCTGGGACATCAAAACTTTCAAAAGCGGTGATGATCTCCTTTGTGTTCAGGTTTAAGTTGGGAAACCCCATGCTGTCCCTTAGATATGTGAGCCAGTCTGACTGCCCTTCAGATTCTGTCTTTTCCCTGGGGTCTAACGTATCCCGTTCCCGCAGACAGTACAGTACATTCGGGTCTACGCTGCCTGGGGGTAGTTCCTTCACCTCGTAGTGATGGTTTTTCATCTTACTCTACCCTTATCGTACACGATATTACCAATGCCGTCGTCAACGCGGGTCATGTCAGAAAAGTTGACGGCCTTCGCCAAAGTGTACACGCCGTCAATAAATGGGAAGGGCAGGTCGTCTGTGTTTCCCGCGAGAATGTCATCGCAGAGGGAAATAACGCCGTCCAGCACTGCCTTGGGCGCATCCCCAGAACCGTGGGAAAGCAAGACTCTGTCAAATTCGTCACCGTAGGCGGCGCGGAACTTGAGCAGTTCAGCCTTGTATTGTTCCACCGGCAAAGCGCTTTGATCCACCAGCATGGTCAACACATTGCAGGCATCGCCGAGCAAGATGCTGCGCTCCTCCCGGTTCAGAACTGTCATTATCCCGGCGGTATGGCCCGGCAACTCCCGGCACACCAGCGTCACTTTTCCTAGGTTAAAGGAATCGCCGCCCCGCAACGGCAGCCACTCCGGGACGCCGCCGGTAAAATCCCTGTCATCCGGCGCGGCGCCCTTGAGCCAGAAGGCGGCGTACTGTTTTTTGCTTTCGATGTTGTTATGACTTTCCGCCAGGGGGATCTCTTTCGGATTAAGATACGCTTTTCCAAACGCTGCGGCTCCTCCAGAATGATCCATGTGGCCGTGGGTAACCAGGAGATCCAGGGGCTTTTGCGTCAGGCTTTGGACGAACTCCGCCAGGTTGCCCAGGCCCAGGCCCGCGTCAAGGAGCATCGCTTTTCGCGTTCCCTCCACGAGGTACACACTCTCGCCTGTAGGCGTAAAGATGCGGATTGTTGAAGCGGAAATACGCTCACTTCTGAAATTGTATGCCATGATCAGATTTGCTCCTTTACCGTAGCCCGGAGCTTCACCTTTTTCGGTTTTCTCTGCACACAGTCAATACCCACAGCGATAATCAGCACCACCCCTTTGATGACTCCCTGCCAGTTCGGGTCAACGCCCATAAGGAGCATACCGTTGTTGAGCATTCCGATGATGCACACCCCCGCGATTGCGCCGCCGATCTGGCCGCCGCCGCCGATAAAACTGACACCCCCAAGTACACAGGCGGTCATGCAGTCGAAGGCGAAGCTGGAGACCGGATTCGGCTGCGCCGAAGTGTTGCGGGCAAGCACCAGAATAGAAGCAATTGAAATGATGAACCCGCAGATTCCCGCGATGATATACCGGTTCTTTTCAACGTCAATGCCGGTAAGCCTTGAAGCTTCCGAGTTGCCGCCAATGGCGAACACGCTCCGCCCGAAATAGGTCTTGTTCAGAATAAACCACGCCGCCGCCGTCACCAGCGCGAAGATGATCACCGGCACGGGAAAGGGCCCCGCGTATCCCTGTCCCAGGCTCACCAGGCCAGCGGGCATTCCGTAAATCGGTTTGCCGTTAGTGGTAACATTGCTCAAGGCGTTCAGTATCTGCATGGTACCCAGGGTAACAATCATCGGGAAGATGTTGAGTTTGATAGCGATAAAAGTGTTTAAGAGGCTCACCGCTACGCACACCGCCATGGCCGCCAGAACCGCGAGTCCCCAGGGCAGGTGGTAATTGACGATGAGAATACCCGCCACAATTCCTGTGAGCGCCGCCTGGCCGCCTATGGAAAGGTCAATCCCCCCTGAGATCATCAGAAACGTCACTGCCACCGTCGCTATTCCGAGCATGGAAATCTGGCGCAGTACATTGATAATGTTCTTTGATGAAAGAAAACTTTCGGCAAACAGGGCAAAAACAACAAAAGTAACAGCCAAAAGGACATAAATTCCAAATTTCTTATAGAAAATAAACCAGTCCTGAGCTTTCAATTTTTCCCGCATATTCCTTCCTCCGGGCCTCCGCTTGCGAGGCTCAAAATATATTCCTGTGAAAACTTTGACTTAGGTACAAATCCGGTCTGCCGGTGTTCGTATAAAACGACGAGGTTGTCGCACATGCCGATCAACTCCGGCATCTCGCTGGAAATCATGATCACGGCCTTGCCAGATTCAACGAGTTCATTGATGAGTTTGTATATTTCCCATTTCGCGCCTACGTCGATGCCCCGGGTGGGCTCGTCAAAGATGATTATATCGCTGTGGGCGGCCATCGTTTTAGCCAAAACCACTTTCTGCTGATTCCCGCCGGACAGGTTCAGTACCAGTTGTTCAACGCCGGGTGTTTTAATGTTGAACCTGGTCACATATTCATCGGCCACGGCTTTTTCTTTTTTCCCGCTTACGATGCCGAATTTGCTTAGTTGTTTCACGATCCCGGCGGTGATATTCCACCGGATGCTTTGAAACAGAAAAAGGCCCTGATATTTCCGGTCTTCCGGAATTAAACCGATCCCGTTTTTTACGGCGATTCTAGGGGAAGTGATGTGTATCTTTTTGTTCCTTAGGTAAGTGTCTCCGTATGTTTTTGGGAACGCCCCGAATAGGACGCTCATGATCTCCGTGCGCCCGGCGCCGACAAGCCCCGCGAATCCCAGGACTTCGCCTTTGTGCAGCGTAAAATGAACGCCCTCAACACCCCAGCCGCACAAATTCTCCACCCATAGCACTTCTTCACCAATGACGGCGCGACGTTCCGGGTAATTGTTGTTTAGCACCCGGCCTGTCATCAGGAGGATAAGTTCCTGCCGGGTCACGTCTTTAATGTCCTTTGTGGCGACAAACTTTCCATCCCGCATCACGGTAACCCGGTCAGCGATTTCAAACAGTTCCTCCAGCCTGTGGGAGATATAGATGACGGTGACACCCTTGGCTTTGAGGTCTTTTACGATCTGAAACAGAAGCCGTGTTTCTTTTATCGTCAGTGGCGCCGTGGGCTCATCCATGATGAGCAGCCTCACATTGCGGCTGAGGGCCTTGGCGATTTCCACTATCTGCATATTGGCGGGCGACATACCCCACACAGGCTGCGCGGGATTGAGTTCACCGCCCATGGACTTAAAAATATCCGCCGCCATGAACTCCCTTTGCCTGGTGTTCACTAAAATGCCGTTCGATGTTTTTACATTCAGGAACACATTCTCCGCCGCTGAAAGGGACGGAACCAGGTTGAACTCTTGGTAGATAACTTCAATGCCCTTTGTCTTGGCCGTTTCCGGGTCAAGCCCCAGGTATGCGGTATCGTCCAGCGTGATCGTACCGCTGTCCGGTGAAATCGCACCGGCGATACACTTTATCAATGTGGATTTACCGGCGCCGTTCTCGCCGATAAGGGCGTGGACTTCACCCTTTGTGAATGAACACGAAAAATCATCTAAAGCCGTAACACCAGGATAAGTTTTGCGCAGATTCTTAATGTCCAGGACTGTATTCACCATTTATCTCCTTCATCATCAGCAGCAAGCTGTCAGGGCAACGTGGTAATCCCGCTGATCTGACAGTCTGCGGCTGCTATTCCCCTTACTGCGGCGGCAGGAAGGCGGAAACGTTTTGATAGGTGACGGGAATACCGGGACCTTCACTGCGGTAAGGTATAGTAGTAAACTCGTTTCTAAGCAGCTTCAGCGCGTTTTCCGTGGTCTGGGACACAATATCGCCCATACTGACCGTGCCCCGGAAAATTGAGGGCCCCATTCTGCCTGAGATTTCCATCATCGCCTGGATGGTCGCATCGGAACCGAAAATTCCGTAGTCGTCCCCGGTCTTGCCGTTGGCCTTCATGATGTTCAGGGCCGTTAAACTTATGGTGTCGCTGAAGGACATAAAGACTTTCACGTTGGGATATTTGGTGAGCGTGTTTTCAAGGAAGGTCTGTCCCGTGGTATCGCCGCCGTCGGCGACGAATTCTATTTCGTGAAAATTATCTTCGGCTATCCCCGATTGGGACTTGAAGGCGCTGACCATTGAGGCGCAACGGTTCGCCAGGTCCGGGCCGCCATAGTTGTAGACCACCGCCAGCGCATCTGTCATGGAACGGCCTTTGTCCGCGAACTTGTAGAACCGGGCCGCCAGATCGCCGATGACGCCGCCTATCTGCTTGTTGTCCGCCACGAGGCACACGTCGTAGGCATCTTCGATCTCGTTGCCCGCAAGAAGCACCTTGACCCCCGCGGCCCTAACTGCCTTAAACGCCCCCTGCAAGTCGGGGGTGGCGCCCATCATGATGATCATCGCCACGTTTTGGGTGGCAAAGGTTTCAATCTGCTCCCGGGCCTTTGTTACTTCGCCGTTGTAAGAGGTCAGGGTTACACTGTATCCCTGGTCCTCCAGCGCCGCTTTGACGGCGCTGCCGTAGTAGGCGAAGAATTCCTGCGAGAGGTCGGGCAGGATGAAGCCGACTTTTTTTGATCCTTCGCCTTTGCCGCCGGCAAAGGCTGAGAAGCTGGCCGCGCACAGCAGTATCAGCGCAAAACCACAAATTCTTGAAAACTGTTTCATGTATTTTACTCCTTGTAAAAAGGGGCGCCGGGCGGGGATTTTTCCTAAACGTTCCCGGTTCCCCAAGGCTTTAAATCAAAACGCCGCCCTTAGAACAGCAGCATTGCCGCCAGGCCGATGCTGTGGGTGGTGACCGGTTTGATGCCGGTAGTTTCGGCATAGCCTTTGTATTCAAACTCGTAGAATACATCCAACTGCGCCAGGCCGAAACCGAACTGGAAATTGAAATTCGGCTTGATCTTGAAATAACCGTCCAGCACGTCAGGGCAGAAACCAAAGGTTCCGGTGAGTGAGGGGGTTATTGTTTGTTTTGTTAAGGGGCCGTAGGAGACTTCCGGCGCAAAGGTGAGGAACGGGGAATTCTTCATCCCCGCAACCGGGCCGAACGAGCCCATCGTATCTTCAGTCTCGAACACATCGCTGCCGTAGAACTGCTGTTCCATGGTGATCCCCACGCCGAGCTTGCCAACCAGATTGTTGTACTTGACGTATTCGCCTAACTTGCCGTAGCCGAACTTGTCAAAATCGCCGAGGTTGTAGAAGCCGGCCTGGGCCCAGGCGGTCAGGTTCTTGATAGCCTTGTAGCTAAAGCCGAAGAACATGAAGCTTCCCGCGTCGGAATCGGCATCGGCAGTGTGTTTGGACTTATCCATGCCCTGGGCTCCGGATCCCAGTTGATAGCCGTAATACTCTGAAAGGTAGAGGTTGCCCAGAAGGTTCTCTATGCCGTCAACTTGGCTGTCAAGCCTGAAACCGGCTTCGGCGTTGAACGTTGAGGAAATCCACTGCGCCCCAATGCCGATCTCCTTCCACGCGCCGGTTTTGTCAAGGCCTTTAATAACCGGCATCGATACACCCGGTGCAATAGTTACGGTTTCCTGGGGGTCGTCCACAAAGAATAGTTGCGCCCCGACGTTGAGTTCCGGAATGGGCTTGTACTCGGCGCGGATGGAAAACTTGTCTTCCCCCGCAAAACTGAAGGTGGGGCCGTACCACTCGGTTTCCCAGACTCTTGAATCCGGCACACTCATGATTTGACTGTAGAGCTTCCCGATGCTGAGTTTGACTGTATCCTTAAACAAGTTGGCGTACACAAAGGCAAACCGTGGTAGCAGGGATTCAAGATTGGCATTAGCGGATGTTCCGCCCGTACCTGTGTTAGGGGTACTGGCATCGGTATAGGAGTTCAGCGTGATGTAGCGTTGGTAACGCCAGCCAAGGAACGCGCCGTAATTGAAAAAGGAATAGGTTAAAGCCAGTTCCGCCCGGTTTTCCTGAAAGACAGGATTGATGGCTCCCAGCGTCCACCGGTCGTCAGCGAATGAACCTTCCTGATCCACCATCTGCGCCCTGACGCCGGTGAGAAACACGCCGTTAATGGTCAGGGTTCCCAGAGGCATGGTCACCTTTCCCGGAATACCGGGCGGGGGGCCGGGCGGGGGCTCTCCCCCGGGGGGTGTTTCTCCCTGCAGCCAATCCGCCTGGGCGAAGGCCGCCGTTCCAATCATTACCAGAACGATTGCCGTCCATAAAAGTTTTTTCATTTTAATCCTCCTAAAAAATGTCTGTAAGTTTGTAAGGCAAACCACGGTATTTATTACCGCATGAAACCGGTGGCGGGGGAATACACAAATTTATAAATTAATAACATGTTATTTGGAAAATAAAGATTTTTTTAACCAGGCCAAATATAAAAAAATAAAAATATGTATATGCCGGGAAAAATCTGTTGAAAAATCGTAGTCAAAAACGCTGGCGCTTTCTCCAGGTCTGTGGTATAATGACACTATGGATACCGGCCTCAATTTGATTAAAGATAAGAGTTCGCCAATAGCGCTGTCTATCCATGATACGGCGCTAATCCCGCGGCACTGTCACGGCGACATAGAGCTTATCTATGTCCTCCGAAACGAAATCACGGTGCGGATGTTTGACCGGGAAGTCCATCTTCGGCCTGACAACATCTTGTGCATCAACAGCGGCGAACTCCACGAACTTCGCGGCGCCAAGCCCTGTATGTTCATCTCCCTCAGAATAAAAACAGATCTATTGAACTCCATGAACCCCGACATCTACAAAGGCATGTATTTTTGCTGTGATTCCAGCGCTTCCAATACCAGGACGAAATTCTATCTTATCAAACACTGTATCGCCGAACTTGTCAAAATATTCACCAGCGAAAGCAAACCGAAACCGTTCTTCAATTACTCCATAGCGTATCTTCTGCTTAACGAACTTTCAATGCACTTTATGCCTGAAATGTTCCGCCCTGAACTGCTGGTGAAGCATGTGGAAAGGTTTTTTAAAATCACTTCATATATAAATGACAACTTCAGCAAAAATCTGCTGCTTAGCGATGTGGCATCCGCAGTGGGCCTGCAGCCCCAGTATGTGTCGATGCTGTTCAAGCGGCATTTCAACATGAACTTTCTTTCCTTCTATAATGAAATACGCCTGAGCCACGGGGTCAACAAACTCCTAGCTAGCAACAAGACCATAGAAGAGATTGCTGGGGAGTGCGGATTTAGTGAGGGTCGTACCTTCGCCCTGAATTTCAAGAAGCGCTACAAGATGTCACCCAGCAAATACCGCAAAGCGGCCCAGGCCCAGGAGACTTCAACGGACATAAAAAAAGAGGATTACCTCAGCCTGCTTGCCAAATATCTTCCTCCCCTGTGGGATGCCAATATAGAAAATATAGGCATCGTTACGGAGATAAAGTATGTGCAAATCCAGGCGGACGTTGCCCTTGAAGCGGGCTTGTCGGTTCCATCGTACAAAGACAACATTGTTCTTGCCTCCGCCAGGGAAGCCCTCTATGCGGACATTCAGGAACTGCTCAAGACGGCGCAGGATGAGATCGGCTTTGAGAACCTGTGCTTTAACGTCGGTGACGCGCAGGCTGTGCAGGACAAGGCGGCCAGGTTTGCGGCGTCTATCGGACTAAAGGCGGCTGTTCTGCCTGAGCCCCTTGACGAGGGGCCGGCGAATCTTATACACGACACCTGTCTTCAGCCCTGCGTGGAATTCAAACAATTGTTTGAAAATGCCAACGGGAACCAGCGCTATTGGCGTTTGATTGACCAGGAAAGCGGCGGGTCCGCGCCCTTCGCGGGGGAGAGGGGGCTTTTCACTGTCGGGGGCGTTAAAAAGCCACTGTATAACGCGCTCAGGCTCTTGGGCCGTTTGAAGGGCGGCGTCATCGCGAAGGGCGAAGGTCACGTTATGAGCGCGTCACCGGGAAAAATACACCTGCTGCTTTACAACTATGAACACATGGCGGAACGTTTTTTCGTGGCCAGGGCAATAGATGAAAGTTTTATGGAAAGGCTAAAACAGGTAAAAAACCTAAGCAGATTGAACGCCGAGATTGTGATAAAAAATATCAGCGTCAAGGTTTGCGTTATTCACGAGTACATATTAAACCGGGAACATGGCTCCAGTTTCGATGCGTGGATCGAGATGGGCGCCCCTGATGTTACCGACCCCAACACGGGGCTTTTGAAAAAAATCTGCGAGCCGAAAGTCGTATTCCACCGGGAGGAAGCAAAAGACGGCATCCTAACCCTCGATGCGCTGCTGGAGCCCTTGGAGATCAGGGTTATTGAGATTGAGGCCGCTCCGTGACTATTGCTAAAGACGCTTCCTTGTCATGCCCTTATATGCCCGAAGCAATCTCAAAGGCATTCCATATAGCGTACATAATGTTTGCCACCCGCAGGGCATCGCCTGTCACATAATACTCGTTCGCTTCTTCCGCGAGCGCGTCGTAGAGCGGCCGGTTTTCAGTGTAGCCCACCGCGAGTATCACGCTGTCAACGAGTAGCGTCTCTCCGCTGGAAAGGGCAAGCCTGCCCTCCCTGAAGGACTTTGCTGTAACACCTGTCCTGACTTTGACACCTTTATAGGGAATAAGTCTCTCGAGCATCTCCGCATTGGCGTGGCAGAGGGGCCTGTTCAGCTTGAGGATATGGTCCAGGGCTTCAACGATAAAAACTTCCACTCCCTTTTCCCGAAGATGCAGGGCCAGTTCGCAGCCGACAAGTCCTCCGCCTATCACGGCGGTGTTTTTGCCGGGGTCTTTTTTCCCTTCAAGGACATCCGCCGCCGTGTAGGTGTGGGCATCGTCCCCCAGAGAGAAGATCTTGGGCCTTGAGCCTGAGGCGAGAATCACAGCGTCGTAACCTTTCACATCCCCCGCCCTGACTTCGGTTTTCAGGCGTACCTTCACGTTCATTCCGGCGAGGGTGGCCACATACCAGCGCACCAGAGCATGGTCGTCTTCCTTGAACGAAGGAACACCCCCCGGAATGAGGTTCCCACCGAGGAGATCCGATTTCTCACAGAGGGTGACTTCATGGCCGCGCAGGGTAAGAACACGCGCCGCCTCGCAGCCCGCGACGCCACCACCCACCACCAGGACATACTTCTTTTGCAGCGCCGGAATGAAGCGCGTTGCCCGTTCCCGCGCAGCTTGGGGGTTCACCGCACAGTTCAGCGCGGAATACTCCTGAATACGCCCCATGCAGCCTTCCTGGCAGGAAAGGCAGGGTCGTATGAGAGAGGTTTTCCCGGTGCGCAGTTTGTTTACATAATCAGGATCAGCGAGGAGGGGCCGCCCCAGACTTATGATGTCACAGACTCCATCATCCAGGGCGCCGGAAGCCATATCGGGATTGTCCATGCGTCCGGCGCAGAGTATGGGAACTCCCACTGTTTCCTTCATCATTTTGGCGTAGGGCATATAGAGGCCCTTAGGAATTGTTAAACAATAACTTGCGAATAAATAGAGAGGTAAGTTATACTGGTTGTACCAACGAAAAAGGGGTACGACCGAATGGAACGGGAACAACTGAAAGTATTGTGGGACGGCATGAAGCATAGCTTGAATGAGATGCAAAGAAGGCAGTATGC
>JAIROT010000019.1 GCA_031257385.1 Treponema sp. | reverse complement strand
ACCTCCTTCTTTGACTTTTTCGAAGCTATGATAAAACATGCGGTTGTCCGGTATAATGCAGGTGTTCGGAAGAACAACTGCCGGTTGTGCAAAGTCTGGGGCAGTATACCTGACCCCGTATTCGGCCTAAATGCAATAGCCCGCCCTGCCAATTACCCCGCCGAACCTGATGTTCACCCTGTCACACATCCCCGGCCCGCTTGTCCTGTACCCGCCCCGCCTTGCAATGCGCGCTCTTGCGAATTTCCCTGTTTCAGTGCATAGTAAAGACAATGACCCCGATGCAGGAAGACGCGCTTTACGATTTTCTCGAAAATGTAACCGAGCCTTTCACCCTGGAAGACGTGACCGCCTTTGTATACATGCTGGAACCCAAAAGGAACGCCAGAATGGCCATGGAGATAGCGGCGCTCATTGATTCCCGGAATATCGCCTTCCGGCTGGACAAGCGGCAGTGGGTTTCCCGGCGGGGCTGTTTTGAGCCGGTACGCTTTGTGATCAACCCCTCCAGGCTGGAACTGCTCAACGGCATTCTCATCCCCGGCCACCGTTGCGTCCCCTTTGCCAATCCGCTGCTGATGCCCCAGGAGTACAAGTTTTTCTGGAAGGGATCGGTCATTCCCGGCACCACAACCGAGGGCGCGCCTGAAGATTTTTATCCCTTCTACTGTATTTTTGGCGAGGAGTACGCCCCCCAGTACGTGGCGCGGGATAATCCCGAAAATGAGTCCGCCTTTAACTGCGATCCCTACGAAGATCCGCCGGAAGTTTCCATTCACACTTTGGATATGCGAAACGTTTACCGGGAAAGTTCCTTTGTACCGGGCGATCATTTTGTGGCGCATAACCTGGACTGGAAAGAGGGGCGCTTTGAGCTTGAAAAAGTGGGAAAAGACGAATGGTCCCAGACCGATCTGTACCACTGGCTCGAGGCCGCCGAGGGGGGATTTGAGGACAGTTTTGCCCTTCTGGGGCCGGGGACTTCCACAGAGGAGCAGATCGCCTACGCCTACTGGTACGGCGGCAAGCGCATGAGGGAAGTGCCCGCCTATTCGCTTGAAGATTTTCTTTACGAAAAAAACGACCGTATTGAGACCGTGCCCTACGGAATAGAAACCAGGTTCTGGTTCGCGGGAAAAGAGATCCCCGACAACAAAGAGCTTGCGGGCCTCGCGGTTCCGCCGGACCGGACAATGGTGGAGGATATGCTGTTCAAAAGGAATGTCCCCATATCCGAGTACGTGATTCTCTCTTATGTGCGGGACGCCCTGTTTCGCAATGAGAAGGATATTGATCGGGTCATTGATCGGGTTGTGCCGCCGGTGATTCACCTTGAAGAAGCGGAATGGGATATACTTGCCGATTATATCTCCGACGCCATGGAGGAACTGTGGGAGCATTATTCGCTGTTTTCAGACCAAAGCATAGGCCCCGTCCGCCAGCGGGTGGCCGAGCTGCATACCGCGGTGATCGATCTCGCGGCCCGCCTGCAAAAAGGCGATATTGATTCTTCATGGCTGCCCAAGCATGTCTTCATTGTCCTCTCCCAGATTCAGGGACACGCCGCCAGTCTGCTTGAAGACCTTGACACCGACAAGGCGCCGCCTGAATCGGAACTGGAAGCCATGGACAATTCCCTGGACAGCATGATCGAAACTTACGGCGATATCAAAGAGCTGATCGACGGCGCAATGGATAATTTCAGGCGGAACAATCTGCTGGTTATCCGCAAGGGTAATGACAAAGCGGCAGAAGGAGCATGGTGGTCGATACAGATCAGCGTCAGCGGAACCGAGGTTTGGCGCCGCGCACTGGTCCCCGGCGACTGCACTCTGAAAGAACTCCATCTGCTGATTCAGACATGCCTTGACTGGAAGGACAGTTATCATTACCGCTTCAGCCATAAAAGCAACAACGGCGCGGATGTAAAAAACCTTGATGAAAAGACACGGATAAAGGCGCTCCGCAACGGGGGTATTACCGAACTGTTGTACGAGTACGGGACAAAGTGGAATGCCAAAGTTATCATTCTTTCTCCCTATCAGCCGGGGAAGAACGAGGTTATACGCTGCGCAGCCGGAGCCGGAGCCGCGCCTCCAGAAATAATCGAAGGCCCCCTGCGGTTCAAAAAAATACTCGGCGCCCTGGAAAACGGCAGCGATATGGAAAAACAGGCCGCGCTGCACGAACTGGGGCCGGATTTTGTTCCCGGCCTGTTTGATATGGAACTGTGCAACCGGAATCTGAGCGCGGTGTATTCGGTGGAAAAATGACAGATAACACGATTGAAACGCTTGATAAAGAACAGAGTCTTGCCGCCCTGATTGAACGGGGCGGCGTGTATCACAAAGTACCCGGCTCGTATCCCGGGGAAATTCTCTCGCGGCTAATCGGCCTGCTGCCGGATTTTCCCGCCCTGAAAAAAGAGGCCCTGTTGCAGGCCGTGCTGGAACGGGAAGCGCTGATGTCTACCGCCATCGGCAAGGGTATCGCGCTGCCCCATCCCCGCGTTCCCGTTCTGGAGGAGGAACCTTTTGTGGCGATAGCCTTCCCTGTTCAGCCCATTGACTGGAGCGCCCCTGACGGCAGCAGGATACATACCGTCTTCCTCATTGTTTCATCATCGGCAAAACAGCATCTGGGCACCCTGTCAAAAATTAATTTTCTCTGTCAGCAGGAAAAATTCTATTCCCTGATTGAGGCCCGATCTTCAAAAGAAGAAATTGCCGCCGCGATCAGGGATGCGGAAACAGCCTGGACAGAGGCATCACATTAAGGAGCGTTATATGAACATTACGGCACTGGAAAAAACCGCGTTAAGCGTGAGGGCGCTGAGTATCGACGCCATTCAGAAAGCCAATTCGGGGCACCCCGGCCTTCCCCTGGGAGCGGCCGAGTTAGGCGCCATTCTCTACGGCGAATTGCTGCGCCACGATCCTTCGGATCCGGCCTGGGCGGACAGGGACCGCTTCATTCTGTCCGCAGGGCACGGATCGATGTTTCTCTATTCCCTGCTGCACCTTTCAGGCTACAGGGACATTACTCTGGATGACATTAAGTCCTTCAGGCAGATCGGTTCCCGCGCCGCAGGGCATCCCGAATACGGTATGGCCGCCGGCATAGAGGCTACCAGCGGGCCTCTGGGCCAGGGCATCTCCATGGCGGTTGGTTTCGCCGTTGCGGAAACAATGCTGGCCGCCCGCTTTAACACCGGCGCACACAAGATCGTGGATCATTACACCTACGTTCTTGCCGGCGACGGTTGTCTTATGGAGGGGGTTTCCGCCGAGGCCAGTTCTTTCGCCGGGCACCAGGGCCTGGGCAAGCTCATCGTGTTCTACGATTCAAACAAGATCACGATTGACGGCAGTACCGATCTCGCCTTTACCGAAGATGCGGCCAAACGCTACGAGGCTTACGGCTGGCAGATACTCCGGGGTTCGATGTACGATTTTGGGGAAATAGCGGAACTCACCGCCCGGGCAAAGGCGGAAAGCGGCAAGCCCAGCCTTGTCATTCTCACCTCGATCATAGGCAAGGGCGCGCCCAACAAGCAGAATACCGCCGGCATTCACGGCGCGCCGCTGGGAGACGAGGAAGTCGCCGCCGCCAGGGCCCATTTGGGGATACCCGGCGATTTCTATATCGCCCCGGAAGCGCGGGACTATTTCAGGGCAAAGCAGGCCGAATGGAAAAAGATCCGCGCCGATTGGCAGGCCCTGTTTGACGCATGGTCAAGGGAAAACCCCGAAAAACGCAGGGAGTGGGACCAGTTCCATTCCGGCAGGGCCGTGCCGGCCGCTCTTCCCTCTTACAGGGCCGGTGAGAAAATCGCCACCCGTAGCGCCGGCAACAAGGCGCTGACGGCGGTTGCCGAAGCCAATGCCAATATCGTAGGCGGCGCCGCCGACCTTAAAAGCCCCAATGCCGTGGGCCTTCCCGCCGAAGCCGGTACATGGACAAAACAAAACCGCGCCGGACGCTACATTCATTTCGGCATACGGGAATTCGCCATGGCCGCCATCTGCAACGGCATCTCCCTGCACGGCGGGTTCCGCCCGTTCTGCGCCACTTTCATGGTTTTCTCGGACTACCTCCGCCCCGCGCTCCGCCTTTCGGCGCTGATGAAGCAGCCGGTGATCTATGTGCTTACCCACGACTCGGTTTTTGTAGGCGAAGACGGGCCCACCCACCAGCCCATTGAACACCTTGCCAGCCTCCGTATCATGCCGGATCTGCGCACGTTGCGTCCCGCCGACGCCGAGGAAACAGCCGAAGCCTGGGCCATGGCCATGGAGCGCGGCAGCGGCCCCACCGCCCTGATCCTTTCCCGGCAGAACCTTACGGTCTTTCCCAAGGCGGATCCGAACTGGAAACAGAATCTCCGCGTCGGCGCGTACATCGTCAGGCAGACCGGAGACGGAACTCCCGACGCGGTGATCATTGCCACCGGTTCAGAAGTGGGCCTTGCCCTGGAAGCGGCTGAAAAAGCGGGAGACAAAAAACTCCGTGTGGTCTCGATGATAAGCAAAGAGCTTTTTGAATCCCAGCCCGCCGGGGTCCGCAACGCTATCGTTCCTCCGGGGACAAGGGCCATTGTCTGCGAGGCAGGCGTTCACAGCGGCTGGGAGCGCTGGGCCAAACCGGAGGACATCCTCTCGATAGACCGCTTCGGTGAATCCGGACCGGCCGCCAAAACCGCCGAGCATCTGGGCTTTACCGCCGACGCGCTGTTGAAAATTATCAGCCGCTGAGGGGAAGATCTGTTCGGAACCTGTTTAACGGCAGGCCAAAGCCCGGCAGACTCCCCGTGCGCCTGAAAATAGTTTCAGGAGAAACTGTTACAGGGGAGCAGGCTCGCGTACTTTTCCCTGGTATAATTCACGGGGCCGTACGGTTATGCCGAGCTTTTTTTCCAGAAGCGCGAGGCGGCGCATTTCCGCCTCGTCGCCGATGCTCACCATTACGCCCCGCTTGCCCGCCCGGCCGGTACGGCCCGACCGGTGAATGTAGGTTTCCCTGTCCGCGGGAACATCCATGGCAACGACATGGCTGATGCCGGGAATATCAAGTCCCCGGGCCGCCAGATCTGAAGAAACCAGCGCGCTGATTTTTCCGGCGCGGAAAGCGTCTACCGCGTTTTTCCGCTCCCGCTTGTCCATCCTGCCGAAAAGCCCCGCCGCCGGAATATGGTGGAATTGCAGTTGGGAAACAATTTTTCCCGCATCGTCGTTCCTGCCGGCAAAAACCAGGGCCTTGAAACCGGCCTTCCTGGTTTTAACGGCGGCCAGCAGCGAGCGCAGGGTTTGGACCTTCCGGCGCCCTTCGCTGAAAATGGCCCAGTGCTCGATCCGTTCCCGCAGTATTTCCTGTTCGCCGCTTTCAATAAGTTCCGCGCCTGCAAACAGGGGGGGCAGCAGCTCTCCGGTTTTACCCGAAATGGTGGCGGAACAGGCGGCGGCGCCAGGACTTCCGTTCCGGACATCGCGGACAATGAGCCGGATAAGTTCGCGGGTTTCCTCAAGACTTTCTTCGGCGGTCATCCGGTCCGCTTCATCCAGGACCAAAAAGCGAAGGTTTGGAAACTTGAGTTTCCCCATCTTCGACAGTAGCAGCAGCCGCCCCGGATTGCCCACCACGGCAAGGGGCTTTTTTTTCAGGGCGTCAATCTGCCGGGCAAGAGCGGCCGAGCCGATGAGCAACGCCGTATTGATATTTCCCGCGGCATTCCCAGGAGCCTGTGGGACTTGTGGATTTTTGCGGCCTTTGACCGCAAAAATCCCCGAGTTTTGGGCTCCTTTGGGAGTCTGCAAGGTAGAAAATGCACAAAATTGTGCATTTTCTTTATCATTTGGGCTAAAGCCCCACAGACTCCCAGGGAGGCCGTCTTTCCCCCGCGCAAGCAAAAAATCAATTTCACCCTTAATCTGGGAACAAAGCTCAAAAGTCGGGGCGCAGATCAGCAGCTCCGGCCCCTGGTACCGGGGACGGCCTGTGGCTGTATCATCCGGGGCGCTGCCGGCAGGGGCTTCGCCAATGCCGGCCAAAAGCCGCTGCAGGGCCGGTATCAGGTAGGCGAAGGTTTTACCGGTACCCGTCTCGGAGCGGAAAATCACGCTTTTTCCGGCCAGCAGGGGGGGGATCACCAGGCGCTGAATCGCCGTAGGCGCGCTGATGTCCCGCCCGCGGAGCCGCCCGATAAAGACGGGCGAAACCCCTAAATCGGCAAAATTTTCCATGCTGATGTTGATTTTCCCCGTTAAGATTGGGCGGAACTGCGGTGCGGCTTAAAAAAATCCCGCAGTTTTTGCTGCCGTTGTTCGCGCTGTTCCTTTCTGCCCAGGTACTCGTCCAGTTCCTCGATCAGATGGGCGTATTCGTCGAGGCTGGGCTGGAACTGCCTGATACTGGAAGCGGTGGCGGAACTTTGCTTTTGAGCGCGGCGGCTGAAACGCCGCGATTTTTCCTCGGCTTTGATAAGGTGCTTTTCGATAGTATCCAGCAAATTCAAATCCTCCGGGCTTTCGGGTTTGTTGAAAGCGTCAAATTCGTACTTGACCACCTCGCTGCTGCGGATCTCCCCCTTAAAGGCCCGGTACAGATTCAGCTTGATCCCTTTTTTCATGTATGCAAAACGGCCCTCTTTTTCAAAGCGGCGTATACTCACCATAATATAGGCCGAATTGAGGTAACGCAGAGCCTTGAACATCGAGGCCCGTTTGACGAAATCGTTGTCCTCCGCCACATAGATCGTCTCGTCAAAGCCGCCGACCCGCTCAAACAGCCGCCTGGTGACAAAAATGCAAAACCCGAAGGCCTTGGGGTCGAGCCATAGATTGAGGAGGACTGCCAGATTCATCATGCGGTGGATGATCCGGTCCAGCCGGTAATCCGAGAGGGGCCTGATTTCGCAGGTTGCAAGGTCAAAGTAGCGGTCCTGCATTTCGTCGTATACGTTGCGGATAAAACCCTGCGGCAGTACCACATCGGCGTCAAGGAAAAAGAGAAAATCCCCGCAAGCCGCCGACGCCCCGGCGTTCCGCCCCGCCGCGGGCAGCCCGCCATCCACCACGCGGCAGCCGTATTCGGCGGCAATCTCCCTGGTACGATCCTTTGAATGGGCATCGGCGACAATTACTTCGTAATCGTCAAAATCCTGTACCTTGATACTGTCCAGAAGCCGGGGCAGCATTTGTTCTTCGTTCAGGGCCGGGATAATAATACTGACTTTCATAATCAAAATCAGTATAACCGATTTTTCGTAAAACGTAAAGTTTGCGTTCCCTGTTTGTGATTAACCGGTAAAAATTTCACTTCTTTTTTAATTTGTGCGGTTACTTCAGCCCCTGATGAAAATGTAAAATTTGATTGTATGCGAAGGGTACATACCCAAGAGCCCGCCTTGCGGCGGGGGAGCTTCAGGGCGTTATAAAGGGTATGTACCCTGAGACAAATACCTTACCAAAACAACAACCTCGTCCC
>JAIROT010000003.1 GCA_031257385.1 Treponema sp. | reverse complement strand
ATATCGACAATGAAATACACCAAATGGTTTTCAGGAAGCCATTCCCGTAAATCCGGCGGGAATAGCATCGGGGTGTCCCGATCTATATTTACCAGTCGTACGCTCATACCGCAATGCTATCATAGTTGCTCGATGCAGGGCGATACCACACCACCGGCAAAGTCCCACAGGCTGCTAGCGGTAAGTGTACCGCAGGCTCTACGAGGTAAGGCTTCCTTTACAGGGCCTTGTTGATAATGAGCCGCTTCCCTCAAAATATGGCCCGAATCAGCCGAAATTTAAAAGATATATGCCGGCTTTTATTTCCAGAAAACAATCGCTTTTGATACTGCTTGCCGCGCTTTGTACGGCGGCGGGGACGGCGGTACTGCTGCTGTACGCGCTGGCGGGACCGAGGCTGGGGCCGGTATATGACTTTCTGCGGGACAGGCGCGCCGAACCGCCGGTTTCGCGGGAAATCGTCCTGATTGACACCGGCGAGCTGGTGGAAGCCGGCGATATTTTTACCGTGCTGATGGCTTTGAGCGAATTTGACGCCGCCGGACTTGTTGTGGAGGTTCCGGCGCTGGGGTATTACACGGGGAGAACGGCGAGCGACGAGGAGATACGGCAGCGTTTTAATGACGAGTACGCCCTGCTGGGGAGCAATATCCGTAATCTTTTTGAGGCTATCCGGGTAGGCTCAATACCGCCCTCGGAGTCGGCGTCTTATGTGGAAAACCTGGTGGAACTGGCCGAAAGGGGCAGGGACCGGCTTTCCGCCGCCCTTATCCGGCAGGACGAGGCGGTTTCGGCGCAGGCGGCGCAGGCGGCCGCGGCCTTCGGCGCAATGCTTGAGGCGAAAGATCTCCGCGCCGGAGGCGGGGAAGAGGCCCTTCCCTGGTATGCCCGCCCCCGGCCGGACAGTGACGGGAAGCTCAGGCGCATCGCCCCGCTCCTGGGCGCGGCGGGGGAACCGGCGGTGGAACATATTGTATATCGGAGCCTTAAGCCGCGCTGGGAGGAATCTTCGCTTGAACAGGCCGAGGGGGGGCCGGTGCTGATAAACCGGCAAAGGCGCGGCGGAGAAACACGCTTTTTTCTGGATCGGAGCCGGAATATCCTCATCGAAAAGCCCCATACCGTTAAAGAAGGTTTCCGCCGTCTGGCGCTGGAGCGCTTCCGGGAATACGAGGCGGCGGACCGGGCAATGGGGCGGCTTTTGCGGGACGCCGAGGCGCTGGGGATCTATTCGCAGACCCTGCCCGAACGGATACCGCTCTTCCTCCGCGATTATGCGGCGGGCCTGCAGGAAGCCTTACTGGAAACGCCGGAGGCGGAGAAACGGGCCGCCTGGCTCGCGGCCCGCATCGAATACCTTTCCGGCCTGGACGAGTTTCTCTACGGTCCGGCGGAAATGACACTGACCGGCGGTTACGAGGAAATTATCGCCACCGAACAACTGGAAGACGAGGGACTTGCCAAACTGCGGGAGCTCCGCGATGAATTGATCCGCTGCTTTGCCGCCATGCGGGAACAGCAGCGGCTGCTGACCGAAAGCCGGAACCTGTTGGCTGAAACCCTGTCGTCCTCCCTGTGCATAATGGGTTCTCCCTCCGGGGGAGAGTCCGGCCCCGTGGAATCTTCGGCCCTGCTCGCCAATGCCCTGTTAACCGGTAGTCATATTATTCCCGCTCAAAACCGGTATGCGGTGTTCTGGTCGCTTGCTTCGGTCTTTATCATGCTCTTCTGCGTACATGCCCTGCGGCCGGCCGCGGCGCTGCTTGCGGGCCTTGCCGCCGCCCTCCTCTGCGCCGCGGGTTTCGGCTGGAGTTTTATTATTTCAGCTTACTGGATAGATCCGTTTATTTCCGCCGGTTCCTGCCTTGCCGGGACTCTGGTTATTTTTATAGCCAGGCTTGCGGTCATATGCCGGGAGACGCGGCGTTTCCGTTATGCCTACGGGCCGGCGGTAAACAGGGCCTGCCTGAAAGAGCTTGTCCGCGCGGGCCGGCCCCTATTATCCGAAATCAATACCGTGGAGGCGGCGGTTATTGCCGTAAAAAACCCCGACCTCTACGGCCGGGAGGATAAAGAGTCCCCCGCCCAGGCGCTCCGCTCCGCAGCGGAATTCAGGAACGCCGCCGCCGCGGCTTTCAAACAGGCGGGGGCGGTCATTGTCGCTTTTGAAGGAGACACAGTGCTGGCCTGTTTCGGCTCACCTCCTGAACGGATATGCCTGCGGCGGGCCAAAGCCGGAGAACGGAACGGCCGGCATCCGGCGCTTAAAGCCGCAGAATGTATCGCAGCCCTGTTAGGGCCGGAAGCCGCGGGCAGACGCAAAAGCCCTCCATTTGCCGCGTGGCGCTTCGGCATCGACTTCGGGGAGTGCGTCTTTTCCTGGTCCGGGGAAACGGGCTACACCGCCAACGGCCGTCCGCTTATCCGCGCCCGCTTCCTCTCCGCCCTGGCCGCCCGCCGCGGCATCCCGGCGCTCATCAGCGGAACCGTCCTGAAAGAACTCAAAAGTCCGGCGCGGAGGGTCAGGGCTGCGGAAGCGGGGGGGATAGACGTTTACGAACTGCCCCTCACCGAGTGATACAGTTCCGGTATAGCTTCCAGGACACTGTCCTGTATTTGTCTGCCCTTGTGGGAACAGCCGAGTTTCCGGTCGGAGAGGGCCTCGCTGTGGAAGTCGCTCCCTTCGGTAATGTACAGGCCGAGGCTTCGGGCCAGTTGCTCAAGGCGGCGGCAAGCGCCTAACTTGGCGCTGGGGTGCCACGCCTCAATACCCATAAGGCCCCGGTCTTTCAGCGCCCGTATCAGATCGGGCAGGCGGCCCCAGGCGACATACAGGGACATGGGATGGGCCAGGATTGGAATGCCTCCGGACTCCCGAATCAGGACGGCGGCTTCCTCGAATTCCAGGCCCTCTTTGGGCACATAGAGGGGTTTCCCCGTTCCCAGATAGCGGGCAAAGGCCTGTTCCCTTGTTTTTACGATTTTGCGGTTTACGAGCAGGTCGGCAAAGTGGGGCCGGCCCACCGAATGCCCGCCGGACAGGGCCAAAAGCTCATCCCACCCGGCTTCGATACTCAATTCGTGCATTTTATCTAGGATTTCCCGGTTTCGTCCCTCACGGCGGCGGGACAATTCGGCGACAGCCGCCTGAAAAGCGGGGCTGGGGCGGTTTATGCCCAGCCCCAGCAGGTGCAATTCTCCGCCGGGACCGAGGCCGTATATTTCCGGGGGTATTCCCCCGCCCGGAACAGGCTTCCAGTTGATGTTTATCTCTATGCCGGGAATGAAGCCAATACCCGTCTCCGCCGCTTCGGTTTTCGCGCTTTCCAGGCCTTTGACAGTGTCATGATCGGTGAGCGCCACGGCGCACAGGCCCCGTTTAGCCGCCTCGCGGACAAGCAAGGCCGGGCTGAAATCCCCGTCGGAGGCGTTTGAATGAGTGTGCAAATCGACCATTACGATCATTCTAATGTAAAGCCCCGGGCTAATCCACCGGCATTTGACTTGTTCCGGTTCAGTGTAAGCGCGGCAAGCCAAACCGGTTTTACTCCAGGAGTCTGTGGGGCTTTAGCCCAAAAATCCACAAGTCCCACAGGCTCCCAGGGTACTTTTTTGCTTTCTTCGACATTGCGGTTCATTTTTCCTCTTTATCTACCGATAAGTAACTATTCAGCCGGGAGAAGCCCCCGCCCCATACTCTGCGGGCACAATGCCGTTTTTGCCCCCGCAAGGCCCCGTCTGGGGGGTAGCGGAGGACCCGAAGGGGCCGGAGCGCAGGGGGGGCGGACAAAAAAGGCGGCGGTATGCGGACTATGTATGGAAACAGCCCCCCCTCCCCGCTGAATAGTTACACCGATAGATAATAGTAGAGCGACTCATTGACTGATGCAGTCTGCGATTATAAAATAATAGTAAGGAATTGATGATATGCCGAAGCCTTTTCAGTACCGCGCCGGTTCTCTTGTCTACTTCCAGGGAGACGCGGCAGAGTATGTTTTTATCCTTCAGAGCGGAAAGGTGAGCCTGGTTTATCAGGATACCGAAACCAAAGAGGATGTGCGGGATCAGGTGCAGTCCGGCGAATTCTTCGGGGTTAAGTCCGCCCTGGGCCGTTTCCCCCGTGAAGAAAACGCCGTCACCCTGGCGGATTCGACTATCATGGCGTTCACGGTTCCGGAATTTGAGGCCCTGGCCATGGCGAATACCCGGATCATCATGAAGATGCTCAGGGTTTTTTCCAGCCAGATGCGGCGAATCCACACCCGTGTTTCCAGCCTTATGGAGAAGAAAAAATTAAAGCCCGATGAGGGCCTCTATAATGTGGGTGAATATTACATGAAAAACGAGCGTTTCTCCCAGGCGCGTTATGTGTTCAGCCGCTACCTGACCTATTATCCCCTGGGGGAAAATGCCGCCCAGGCATTGAAGAATCTTGAAATCGCTGAAGCCGCCATAGCCAAGTACGGGGAGGTTAAAAGTCCCAAGGCGGTGGTGCCGCGCCACGCCGCGCCCACTGTCCGCCGCAAGGTCCAGTCCGACGCCGCCAAAGCGTATTACGATGCGATCAGCCTTATCTCCCAGGAAAAATACCAGCAGGCATACCTGGCTTTCAAAAAAATCGTGGACGCCAACGAAGACCCGGAATGGACGGCCCGCGGCGCGTATGAAATCGGCCGCTGTATGTTCTTCCTTAAAAAATACGACGACAGCGTCAAGTATTATACCGCCATGCTTACCCAGTATCCCCGGCATCCGTATCTGAAAGACGTGGTGTTCCTGCTTGGCCAGTGTTACGAAAAACTCGGCAAAAAAGGCCAGGCGGCGGCCTTCTACACGAAAATCCTCTCCATGCCGGCTGAGGATGACCTTGATGACGGAACCGTCACAAAAGCAAAGCGGGCCCTCAAGGCTATGGAGGGATAATGGCGATGGATCTGTCCGCCTTTAGCCGTTTTACCCGGACCTTTCAGGCCGGCGAGATGATCTTTTCCGAATTCGAGCCGGGGGATACCTTTTACCTTATCCAGTCGGGCAGGGTGGAACTGGTGAAGATCATCGGGGACATTGAGCGGACGCTGGACATTCTGCAGCCGTCGGAGATGTTCGGCGAAATGGCCATCCTTGAAAATTCCCCCCGCTCCGCAACGGCCATCGCCCTGGACCGGGTGAAGGTGCTGGAATTCAACGCCCAGAATTTTGAAATCCTCATGCTGGGCAACCCCCAGATCGCCCTCAAACTGCTGAGGATGTTCGCCAAGCGTATCTACGATTCCAAGCGGCGCTTCATGATCCTCACCCTGCCGGATCCCCAGGCCAAAATCGCCGATGTTTTCCTCATGCTCGACGAGACCCGGTCCGACATGGATAAAACCGCCGAGACCCGTGAATTCAGAACCACGGTGGAGGACGTGGCCCACTGGGCCGGCATGAGCGTCAGTGAAACCAGGGACACTCTGAACCACTTTGTCACCCAGCGGCGGGTGGAAATCTTCCCCGATCATATTATAGTGAAAAATATCAATGACTTTTCCCGTTTCGTCAGCTCACGGCGAAACAGGATAAGCTGAGTACGCTATGGTTAGATTTACCGTGGCGCAATTCGGAGTATTGGCTTAAAACACCCATTCGGCATAAGATAGCGATAAGAAAGGAGAAAATCGTATGGAAGAAGCTATACTTGTTGAGTGGGATGACCGGTATTCAGTGGGCATTCAGTTGATAGACGATCAGCACAAAAAGCTCATTGATCTGACCAATACGCTGTATAAGGGGTGCCTTGAGGGGGACCAGACGGCCGGTTCCAACTTTATGGAGGCGATCCACGGAACGGTGGCCTATGTAAAATACCATTTTTCGGCGGAAGAGAAGATGCTGGAAAACATTAAGTACCCCGGCATCATGGAACACAAGAGGGAACACGAAAGTTTTGTAAAAAAGATACTGGAGGAGGTTGAGAGCTTCCAGAACGGCAAGAAATTCGTGCCCAATGTGTTTGTCCGCTTTCTCAAAGACTGGATACTTACCCATATCGCGGTTGAGGACAAACAGTACGCCAAATACATCCACGACCTCAAGAAGCAGGGCCTTCTGGGCGGCCAGTGAGCCTCCGCGCGGCAAGCCCTAAACTTGACCCACAGAAGATTGTTTGCCCGGAGAAGGGCCGCCTTTCCCTGCCCCGCGTTTTTTTACCGGTTTTGTCCCTGCGGCTAAAGCAAAACAGCCCCCCGCTCCCATATAGGGGGTATGAGACAAACACGTGCATTAGCGCAGGGGGTGTGGTATGAGATACGCTCCCAGATTAATAACCGGGAGCGCATCCTCAGCCTGCCAAAGGCCGCTTCCCTCTTTGCCGGGGTTTTCCGGAAAACCATGCGCCGCTTCAGTTTCGGCTTCCGGGGCCTCCGTTTTGAGGCGGACCGGCTGAGCTTCTACATCAAGCCTGAGGACGGGATGGAGCTGCCGGCTATCATGCAGTGGCTGAAACAGACATTCGCGCAGCGGTACAACGCGCTGACGGGCAGGACGGGGCATATCTGGGGGGACCGGTATTGGTCGTTGATTCTGGAGGGGGAGCCTGTGGAGGAAGAGGAGGCGGCGCTTGAGGCGGGGAAGGGGGACAGACCCCATAGGGGGAATGGATGCGCGGCCCCCGATTTTCCCCCGTTTTCCCCGCACCACTCGCCCCCTCGCCCGGCTAAGGGGCCGGATACCGCCCACAGACCTGCCGAATCCCTCTCTATACCCCCTGACAAACATACCCCGCAGGGAAGATCCGCCCAGAGGCGGGGCCTGAATTGCGGGTCAAGTTTAGCCTTCAGGGCGAGGTATGTTGATTTTTTTCGAGTCGATCCGGGTGCTGAAGAAAGATTCGACCTAAAACCGGCGCATTAATACCCATGACAGGGCGCAGGAGAGTAAACGCCTATGCCCTGCCCTCAAGCCCTGTTCCATAACCATTGAGAAAAACCCGGCAATCCGCTATTCTGCTTTTATGGTGAATATCGCTTTTACCGGGGGCGGTACCGGTGGACATGTCTATCCGGGACTGGCGGTGGCGGCGGAACTGCAACGGCGGCTTGCGGGACGGGACTGCCGGCTCTTCTGGATAGGTTCCAATACCGGCATGGAAAAGACCCTGGTACAGGAGGCGGGGCTGGAGTTTTTCGGCGTTCCGGCGGGGAGGCTCAGGCGCTATATTACGCTGAAAACCATTCCCGATTGTTTCAGGGTTATCGCCGGTTTTTTCGCCGCCCGGAAGATTTTGAAAAAAGAAAGGGTCTGTCTGTTTTTTTCCAAAGGCGGTTTTGTGAGCGTGCCGCCCTGCGCCGCCGCCGCATCCCTGGGGGTCAGGGTATTTACCCACGAATCCGATTACAGCCCCGGCCTTGCCACGCGGCTCAACGTCCGTTTTGTGACCCTTACCGGCGGCAGGGTCTTTACCACTTATGAGGACACCGCCCGTTTCCTGCCCGCCGCCGTGCGGGGCTGCGTTACGGTAAGCGGCAATCCGGTGCGGGCCTGCTTCCGTTCTGCCGACGCCGCCAGGGGAAGGGCGTTTTTGGGCCTGGGGCCGCAGGCGCGGGTATTGCTGGTACTGGGCGGCAGTCAGGGGGCAAAGGAAATAAACGAGCTGGTCCGCGCGGCTCTTCCGGAACTTACCCGGCATTATACGGTGGTGCATCAAACCGGTTCCGCCGCCGGATGGGAAACGCCCGCTTCGGAGCGCTACAGGCCGTTTGCGTATATCAGGGAAGAGATGCCCCAGCTCCTGGCCGCGGCGGAACTGGTGCTGGGCAGGAGCGGTGCGGGTACGGTCTGGGAAAGCGCCGCCCTCGGCAAGCCCATGCTGCTCATCCCGCTGCGGGGTTCCGGCACCAGGGGGGACCAGGTGGAGAACGCCCGTTTTTTTGAAAAGGCCGGGGCGGCCCTGGTGCTGTTAGGCGAAGACGCCAATCCGGAAAATGCCGCAAAGGCCGTAAACGGCCTCGCCGAAGACGAAGATAAACGCCTGCGCATGGCCGCCGCCTCGCTGAAAATCGGCGCGGCCGACGGGGCGGCCAGAATCGCGGAAACTCTCGCCGAAGCGGTTGATACTTACAGCGGAAAAAACCGATGAATTTCGCGGTAATCGATATTATATTTATAGCGTTGATTGTTGTTTTTACCCTGCGCTGCGCGCTCAAGGGTTTCATCGGCGAACTGATGTCCATGGCTTCGATTGTACTTGGCCTTTTGGCGGCCTTGTATTTCTATAAAAACGGAGGCGAGTTTGTCAGAAATAAATTTATGCCTGAAATGAAAATTATCCCTGAAATTACCGCATTTATCGCCCTCTTCCTGATCGTTTTTGTAGTCATCAAAGTTCTGGAAGCCATGCTAAAGGAAATTATTGAAGGGATCAGACTCGGCCCGGCGGATCGTTTTTTGGGAATACTCTTCGGTTTTGTTGAGGGGATCATCGTGGTAAGTTTGGTTCTATTTCTGCTGACTGTGCAGCCGCTCTTTGAGGGCGGCCCCATACTGGAAAAGAGCCTCTTTGCGAAAATCCTTCTGCCCTTTATTACCGGTACGAGGAGCGCCGCCGGTGTTTGAGAACATTATCGCCCAGGATGCGGTTCTTCAGCTGACGGAAGATATTCTCACTTTTCGTCTTGCCCCTTCCATGCTGTTTTTCGGCCCTCCCGCGTCAGGAAAGGGCAGCGCCGCCCTGGAACTGGCCCGTATCCTTTCCTGCGAAAACCGGTCCGCCCCCTGGAACTGTCCCTGCCCCGCCTGCGCCCGGCACCGTTATCTGATACACACAGACCTTTTGAGCTTCGGTTCCCGTCCCTTTGCCGTGGAAATTGCCGCGTCCGGGGCCGCCTTTTTGCGGGAACCGGCTTCGGCGGCGACCAGGCTGCTCTTTATCCGCTCGCTGCGGAAACTCCTCTCCCGCTTTTCCCCGGTACTCTGGGAAGACGATTCCAAACTGGGGAAAATAAGCCCGCTGATACAGTCCCTGGAAGAAGAACTGGATGAATTTGAGGCCGAAAGCGGGCAGACACCGGAAGGCCCCGGCGACGCGGCCCCGCTGGAAAAGCTCATCAATTTGATTTTGAAAAACGCCTTCAAACTTGAAGATGAGGGCATAGGGGATGTAATTCCCGTCGCGCAGATACGGCGGGCCGCCTACTGGGGGCGGCTTGCGCCTAACGGCAGGCGTAAAGTCCTTCTCATTGAAAACGCCGACCGCATGCAGGAGGGGGCAAGAAATTCGCTCCTCAAAATACTTGAAGAGCCGCCCGCATCTTTGAGCATTGTACTTACCTGCCGGCGGCGGGAGGCGATTATGCCCACGATTCTTTCGCGGCTGCGGCCTTACCGTTTTTTGAAACGGGATGAGGAGCGGGAGAGGGAAATTATCCGCCGGGTTTTTCGGGATTCCACCGGCCGTATAGGGGAATCTCTTCCGCTGGAGGATAAGCGCGCCGGCGCGGATCAGGCGTCGGCGGGACTTATCAGCGCTTATCTTGATTCTTTTCTTCCCCAGCCGCTTGAAAAATTCTACCCCCTGGCGGCGTTTTTTATCGCTTCCATTGCGAGAACGGCGGCGCTTTCCCTTAAAAAAAAGGGCGTGGCCGAAATTCCGGCGGACCTGGCGGCCCTGGGCGCCCACTGCGCGCCCATCGCCGAAGCCGCCGGTTTTGAGCGGACCTTAAACGCCGGGGAAGTAATCGCGGCGGTTCTTTCCGCCAGCGCGAATTTTGAAGCCCGCTCTTTTCCCCGCTTTCTCCGCCTGATCCTCGAACTCGTTAAACAGGCTCAAGGGGAAAAGACCGGCCCCCATTCCATTGCGCATAACGATATATGGCGGAAGTACACTTCCCGGGCGGAAGCGGCGGCGGGGGTTTGGAATCAGAGTCCCGCCCTTGCCCTGGAATCGCTTTTTTGCCGCCTGAAGGAAGCGTTGGCCGCCGTATGAGTGAATTTTACAAACGGGCCATAAAAAAACTGGATAAACTCACCGTCGAGAGATGCCGGGAGCTTTTGGTGTCGGCGGCGGAAGAGATAGACCGTTATGAGACGGTGCTGGATTCCCTTCCTGACGGCATCCTGGTCTGCGATGAAAACCACCGCCTCATTATGGCAAACAAGGCCGCGCAGCGGCTGATCCCCATGAATCATGTTGAGCCCGGTACTATTCCCCTCTGGTCGGCGGTGCCGGAAGAGGGGGTGCTGGATTTTTTTAAGGAAACCCTGCTGAGCGGAGACCGCGTGCAGGAACGGGAGATAGATGTCGAGGCCCAGGGGCAGAACCGCCTGCTTTCGATCAGCGTGCTTCCCCTGGTACGTTCCCATAGGATAACCGGCTCCCTTATCTATATTGAAAATATCACCGAAAAACGGAGCAGGGAGGCCCGGCTGCGGCGGGCGGAAAATTTGGCAAGCCTTACCACCCTGGCCGCCGGGGTTGCCCATGAAATTAAAAATCCCCTTGGATCAATCTCTATCCATCTTCAGTTGATGCAAAAAGCCCTGTCGAAGAATCAGGGGACAAAGGCCGAAGACGGTTCCGGTGAGCTCTTCGGCAAATATATTAACGTGCTGAATGAGGAAGTGGAGCGGCTCAACCATATTGTCGTCGATTTCCTGTTTGCGGTCCGTCCCATGAGCCTTGAACTGCGGGAGGCCGATATCAACGGCCTGATTGCGGAGCTCGTCGAATTTGTCCGTCCCGAGATGGAGCAGTCCCGTATACGGGTTTTTCTGGAACTCGAAGAAAACCTTCCGTTGATACTTATGGATGAGCGTTACATGAAACAGGCCCTGCTCAACCTCATCAAAAACGCCCAGGCCGCCATGAGCGGCGGCGGGCTTTTAACCATTGCCACCATCAGGAACGAAAATGAAATCAGAATAAGCGTCTGCGATACCGGATCGGGTATCAGCGAGGAAAATCTAAAAAAAATATTTGAGCCTTATTTTACCACCAGGGAGACCGGTTCGGGCTTGGGGCTGACTCTGGTTTTCAAAATCATCCGGGAGCATCAGGGTGAAATTTCAGTTGATTCACGGGAAGGGGAAGGCGCGTCTTTTGATATTACCCTGCCCGTACCCCAGAAGGAACAGCGGCTCCTGGAGTATAACGGCAATACCGCACGCGGCCCGGTGGAAAAGGCCGGAGGAGGGGAAGCGTGAAATTCAAACTCCTTATTGTTGATGATGAAAAAAATATCAGAGAGGGGCTTGCCGCTTCCCTTGAAATGGACGGCTACGAGGCGGTATGCGCCGCCGACGGGGACGAGGGCTGGAAGCGTTTCGGCAAAGGCGACATAGACCTCGTTATCAGCGACCTGCGTATGCCCGGCATGGGCGGCGAGGAATTGCTGCGCCGTATTCTTACCGAAACGCCGGGGCTGCCGGTGATCATCCTTACCGGCCACGGTACGGTGGAAAATGCCGTTACCGCCATGCGGGACGGCGCCTACGATTTTCTCACCAAGCCGGTTAATCTTGACCGCCTTTCGCTTCTCGTCAAGCGGGCTCTGGCGAACCGGGAAATGGCTCTGCGGCAGCGTCAGATGGAAGAGGAACTGGAACACCGCAAAGGTTTTGAAAACATCATCGGCACTTCCGCCGTTATGCGCAAAGTCTTTGATACCGTGACGCGGGCCGCCCCCACCAGGGCTTCGATCCTTATCACCGGCGAATCCGGCGTTGGGAAAGAACTCGTGGCCGATGCCATCCATGAACTTTCGCCGCGCAAGGGGAAGCCCCTGATTAAAGTCCACTGCGCCGCCCTTTCGGCGGGGCTTTTGGAAAGCGAACTCTTTGGCCACGAAAAAGGCGCTTTTACCGGTGCGGTCTCCCGTAAGCGGGGCCGCTTTGAGCTTGCTAATGAAGGAACCCTTTTCCTGGACGAGATTGGAGAAATCGAACAGAACATCCAGATAAAACTTCTGCGTGTGCTTCAGGAACGGGAATTTGAGCGGGTCGGCGGCGAAGATACAATTGAGACCGATGTGCGGATTGTGACGGCAACCAACAGGAACCTTAAAGAGGAAATCGAAAAAGGTAATTTCAGGGAAGACCTCTATTTCCGCCTCAACGTGGTGAACATTCATGTCCCTCCGTTACGCGAAAGAAAAGACGATATCCCGCTGCTGGCCGCTTCTTTCCTCAAGGAATTCGCCGCTGAAAACGGAAAAACAGTTGAAGGTTTCCACGAAAAGGCCCGTTCCCGGCTCTACGCCTACGATTGGCCCGGCAATATCCGGGAATTGCGCAACTGTGTTGAAAGCGCGGTGGTCATGTGCCAGGGGAGCGTCATTATGGAAGAAGACCTGCCCCCCGCCCTGGGGGCCGCCAGTGAAGAAGGCTGGATACGCATCCGGCTGGGTACGAGCCTTGAGGAAGCGGAAAAGATCATTATTCGGGATACCCTTTCGTTCCACGAAGGGAAGAAGAGCAAGACCGCCGAGACCCTGGCCATAGGCCGAAAGACACTGCACCGTAAACTGGCCGAATGGGGCAATGTGTCAGATGAAGACAAGAGTTGAGTGGAAGTTCTTTTCTTTGCCTGTTCATATCTTCCGTGGGGCTCATTTCTTCCGTTTCATTTGAGTTCACCATTCGTATTTTTTTCGCTTAAACCGAAGCCTTCGTCGCGGAAATTTGCGGGATCGCCTTCCGGCTCTATGTGGACCATGATGTCGTAAACTCCTTCTATGCGTTCCTTAATTGCCTTTTCTACACGGTTTGCGATCTGGTGGGCGTCGCGCAGTTTTAATTCGCTGTCTACTTCTATATCAATGTCTATGTCCCAGAGTCCGGCAATACGCCGCATTCTGGTTCTGTGCGGATTTCCCGCGCCTTCCACAGAGCGCACCGCGTCAAACACCGTGCGGTAGTATTCTTTTCCGGAAGAGTCCATCAATTCCGCGTTTGCCTCCAAAAAAATTCCCACCGCCTCACGTATTACCCAGAGTCCTACAAGGATGGCCGCGGACAGATCGATCACGCCGGTTTTGAATACGTGTGAAAGTAAAAGCCCTGCCAGCACCGTACAGGAAATTACAACATCGGCGGTCATGTTTTTCGCGTTTGCCTTGAGCATGGCGGAATTAGCTTTTTTGCCGAATAGATATTGGGACCATACAAGTAAAAGTTTTCCCGCGATGGAAATAAGGGTAGCCGCAAGAGCCGCCGCGGAAGGAAGTACCGTTTCTGATCGGACAACAAGTTTTTCTACAGAGCTGAGGATGAGCTGTCCCCCGGCAAAGAAAAGAGTACAGGCCAGGAGGGCCGTCGCCACTGTTTCCGCGCGTCCGTGCCCCCAAGGGTGGTCTTCGTCGGCGGGCCGGGAAATTACACCCGCAACGGTCAGGGACATAACGGCGATTAGTACATCCACGGCGGAATCTATACCGTCTCCCAGCACGGCGAGGCTTCCGCCGCGAAGCCCCAGCACAATTTTTAGCACGGAAAGTACCGCATTGCCCGCGAGCGCCGTTATGGAAGCGAGGCGGATTATCTGCGCCCTTTTTTCTATTGTTGTGTCTTTATCCATGCTACCGGATACTGAGTAACTCCATCTCAAAAATCAAAAAGCTGTTCGCGGGAATGACGCCATTGCCTATCTCCTGGTCGCCGTAGGCCAGTTCCGGAGGGATGATGGCCAGCCGCTTTTCACCTGTTTTCATATCCATGATCGGTTCATCCCAGCCGGGGATCACTTCGCCGGTCCCCGCCCGGAATTCAAGGGGGCGGCCGAGAATATCGGAACTGTCAAAAACCCTGCCCGAAAGAAGCGAACCCTTGTAGTTCACCCTGACGGTTTCACCCGCCGAGGGTTTCGGGCCGGTTCCCTCTTTCTGAATGATGTACCGTATTCCCGAAGCCGTTTGGACCGCATCCGGATACCTGGTGTTTATGCTTGCGATATCCGCGTTTCGCTGAAGCCTGCTCCGGGATGTGGCTTTCCTGACCAGATCGTCAAAAGCGGCCTGATCCGCCCTGAATGCGTTTGCCGCCGGGCCGTTGCGGATAATGGTGATCTTGATGATCCGGTCACCCTGCCTGATGGCGTTTACCGTCTGCTGGCCTTCCACCACCCTGCCGAATACCGTATGCATATTATCCAGCCACGGTGTTGCGGTATGGGTAATAAAGAACTGACTGCCGTTGGTTCCCGGCCCCGCGTTTGCCATGGAAAGGACCCCCGGACCGTCATGCTTCAGGCCGGGATCAAATTCATCGGGAAAACGGTAGCCGGGACCGCCTCTGCCGCTTCCCTGGGGGTCTCCGCCCTGAATCATAAAATTCGGGATGACCCGGTGAAAAATAAGCCCGTCGTAGAAGGGCTTGCCCCTGGCAACGCTCATCTTGCCCTCGGCCAGGGCCACAAAATTGCAGACCGTCAGGGGCGTTTTCTCGAATTCCAGACGCAGCACAATGTCGCCCCGGTTGGTACTGATCCGGGCGAAAAGGCCGTTGCCCAAAGCGGCGTCACCGGGCGCCGCAAAGGCCGCTCCTATAACGCAGACAAACAAAACAACGGCGAATCCGGCGGCTAATGGGGTTTTTATGGTTTCATTCATGGTATCACTATATATCTATATGTTCTTCTTGTCAAATTAGAGCAGGTATACCTTAATTAAGGAGAAAAAATTGGCGGGAAACGGCAGTTCACCCATTATCACACGGGAAAACATTTCTGACTCGGTTTATAGCTGGATTAAGAAAGCCATTATCAATGTTTCCCATGAAGGAAAGTCCAATGTGGCGGTAGATGTGCAGATTATTGACGCTCTTAGCCGCAACAAGCCCCAGGAAGTGAGCGAGGCAATCCGTCTGCATCTACAAGACGTAGTAACCACCCTGTCCCGCAACAGTTCAGATCTGCTTGACGTAGAGTCCCCGGAAGATAAATAATCCCGGCGGTCATTGGCGCCGGGGGTAGCAACTGCAGCTGAAGGGAAGTAACTGTTCAGCCGTCCCTTATTTTGGGGTAGTCTATGCATAAATCGCGGCTGTTACACTTTGATGGAAAACAACGCTTTTTTTCGCATAAATTTCCAATGAGCCTCCGCGGAGCAGAGCTCCGCGGTATCCTTAGCGATGCATTAGTCCGAACGGAGGCTCGTTCGAGAGGAAGTTTATAATACCGTCTGGTTTAACACCAAATTTTTGTAATCGTTGCTTTATTCAGCCGGAGCAGAGCTCCGGGGTCACTGCTGTCCGGTTAAATCAGAAAAACCAGCCTAAAAACAAAATTCTGTACTAAATTTTGGTCTTTTTGTTGAGGAAGCAGGTCATTTTCATGGGAAAGTTTATCCAAATTAAAAAA
>JAIROT010000293.1 GCA_031257385.1 Treponema sp. | reverse complement strand
CGGCAAGCCGGAGTTCATATGGCGGGGCGTTACGGAGCAAATTCATCGAACTGACAGAACGGAAAAGCAAAACGAAAAGCGCGATAGCGATAGCGCGACGGATAATAGGGCTGATGTGGGTACTGGCGACACGGCGGGAGTTTTACGCCGGCGCCTCCAAAGAGCAGCCGGTGAAAAAATTCCGGCTGTACAAGCTTAATAGCAAGGGACGGGAGGCTTTGGCCTTTTGACATAAACATAGGAGGGATTGGAGGGGTTGCGAAGCAAGCCCCGGAAAGCCCGGTCCTCTTGAAATTGTCGCGCAAGCGACAACCCTGCGCCGGATGCACCCAGGATAAATTCGACATTCGGCCTTTTAATTTCATTTGCTTAACTCAAACCGCGCTAAACTTTTTTCACAAACAGATGCAGGGCCTCAATTCCAAGGATCACCACCGCGCTGACCACGGCCCCGGCAACAAAGACCCCCAGAACAACCGCCGCCAGGGTACGCCTTTTTGAGACGCCAAGGACCCAGGCGCCCAGAGTCCCGGTCCACGCGCCGGTCATGGGCAGGGGGATAGCGACAAAAACGGCAATGCCAAGCCAGCCCCACTTTTCCACGCCGGCAGCGAGTTTTTTTCTGGCCCGTTCAACAAAACGGTCAAAAAAGTTTTTATACCAGGCCATGCCTTTTCTGGTATCCGTGCCGTAGAAAAGCCTGTGCAGCGTGGCCAAAAAAATCCAGCACACCGGGGCAACCAGGGCATTCAGGCAGGCGGCAAAAAGGAAGGCCCAATACCAGGGGATTCCCTGAGAAACCGCAAAAGGGATAGCGCCCCGCAGTTCCGAAATCGGCATAAAGGATAAAACGGCGGTAAAAAACAGAATCGTAAAGACGTTCATTTTTTCAGTATTAACTCCCAATAGCCTACATCCCGCCAGCCGCCCATTTTGAATCCCACTTCTTTGAAATGGGCTGCTTTGGTAAAGCCGAATTTTTCATGGATTGCCACGCTTCTTTCATTGGGCAGGGTAATGCCCGACACCAGCGCGTGAATATCGGTTTTTTTCAGCTCTTCAAACAGTCCGCCCAACAGTCTGCTCCCCAGGCCCTTTCCCTCCCTGCCCTTCTTCAGATAAATCGAGAGCTCCGCCGTATAGCGGTAGGAAAGCCGTTCCCTGTAGGTGTTCACATAGGCATAACCCGATATTTCAGCCTCTTCTTCACAAACCAGAGCGGGGTATTTTGCCGTAATGCCCCGGATACGTTTCTCCATTTCCTGAAGCGAAACCGGCTGCTCTTCAAAAGTGACCGGCGTATTTTCGACATAGTAATTATAAATAGCGCAGATCGCCCCGGCGTCATCGGGGATAAGCGGACGTAACACGCGGAACCTACCAGAGCGAAGCGGGATACACACCCGACGCGGTCAGTGCCTCTATCCTTTTAATCGCCGCTTCCCTATCCTCCCTGTAGGTAACGCCGAACCAGTCCGAATCCGCGCTCAGGGCCCTGATCCTGATGATATTGTGTTTGATGAAGTGATCCGCCGCCGTGGGAATATAACATTCACTTTTAATATGGCCCGCCATATCCGAGGCGAAGATTTCCAGAAAATCGTCAACGTATTTTTTGAATTCCGGCAGAATGTCCGGGGGGAAACCCCAGAAATTCATCGATACCGGAGTGTCCGGCGCAAGCTCCCGGATTGAGCCGTCGGGGCCGGTGTTAAAAATACGACCGTCTTTCTTTTCGATGGCGGTCAGCTCGTCAACCGAGCTGAGATACCCCCCCCTGATTTCGCAGACCCCGCGGGTAACGGTTCCCCTGGGACTCAGGGTTTTTTCAAGCTGATAAGGCACAATCACCGGTTCGGCGGCGGCAGGGCCGGAAAGATGCCTGCCAATGGCGGCAAAGGCCTCCCGCCCGTAAAAATCATCGGCATTGAGCACCGTGAACGGAGCGTCAATTTTGTCCGCGGCGCAGAGCAGGGCGTGGGCGGTTCCCCAGGGCTTGGTCCTCCCCGCCTTTTGCGCGGCGGCAAAAATGTCAGGCGGAATCAGGCTGCCGGCATCCTGAAAAGCCAGGTCCCATTTCACCCCTGAACCCATCCGCGCAAGCACCAATTCCCGAAAATCCTTCTCTATATCATGGCGGATAATGAACACCACTTTCTCAAAACCCGATCTGAGCGCGTCATACACCGAATAATCAAGCAGCACCTCGCCGTTCTTTCCTATCTTGTCCATCTGCTTGAGGCCGCCGTAACGGCTCCCTATACCAGCGGCAAGCACTACTAAAACCGGACCTTTCATATCAATATTATCCCCTTTCCCTAGCCCCAAAATCGTAGTTTTGCGGCGCAAAACTACAGGCGCTACAGGCTCTTAGTATAACTGACAAATGAGAATGTGTCAAAATCCAGCGAATCGGTTTGGGTCCACCGGGCGGCGTCTATTTCAGGGAAAAAAGCGTCTCCCCCGTAATTTTGGCGGATCAGCGTAAGTTCAATTCTGTCTGCCAGGGGAAGAGCCTCTCTGTAAATCGAAGCGCCGCCGCAGATAAATATTTTTGAATATGCGGAACAGTGCTCAATGGCGGCGGGCAGGGAAGAAAAAACTTTTACATCGGGGCCGGTTTCCCGCATGGTTCCTGAAACAACGATATTGAGCCGGCCGGGCAAGGGCCGCACGGGCAGAGACTCCCAGGTTTTTCTACCCATGACGCAGGGCCAGCCGAAGGTCAGCTCCTTAAAATGGGCCATATCCGCCTTGAGTGACCAGGGCAGGGCATTACCCTTCCCAATGACCCGGTTTTCCGCCATGGCGGCAATGATGATAATTTCCTGCTTGTCCTCCACGTTCCCGCCCCGTCCGCCCTAAACGGCGATTTCGAACTTGATCGCCGGATGGGGATCGTAGCCCGCAATAGCCGTGTCGGTATAATGCCAGTCAAAAATCGAAGAAAATTTTTCGGTACTGATCCGCGGCAGGGGCCGGAGGGGGCGGCCAAGCTGTTCCCGGATGGCGTCAACGTGGTTCACGTAAATATGAGTGTCCCCCAAAAAGCCGATAAGCCTGCCCTCGCCAAGGCCGGCTTCTTTTGCCAGAAGATGCAGCAGGCAGCCGTAGCTGGCAATGTTAAAGGGCAGCCCCAGGGCCACATCCACCGAGCGCTGATTCCAGAGCAGGTTCAGCCTGCCGCCGATCACCGTCACCTGAAAGGCGTAGTGGCAGGGAGGCAGGGCCATTCGGGAAAGGTCCAGGGGATTCCAGGCGCTCACAAGCATGCGGCGGCTGTCAGGGTCTTTTTTCAGCGTATCCGCAAGCCGCCGCAGTTGGTCCACGCCGGTTCCCTGGGGAGCGCTGCCATGCGAAACATAGCGCGCCCCGAAATTGCGCCACTGCCAGCCGTAGATCGGCCCCAGCTCCCGCTCGGCCATCATCTTCGCCCTGGTTTGCCCATCGTTGGCGTAGGGAACCGCATCTCCACTGCACCACTCGTCCCAAATATGGTTGTTTTGTCCCCGCAGCCACTCCTTGTCGGTAATGCCCCGTATAAAAAATTCCAGCTCCGAAGCGACCAGCCGGAAAGGAACTTTCTTTGTGCTTAAAAGGGGAAAACCCTCCGCCATGTCATGCTCGAACATCGCCCCCGCAACAGTCAGGGCGTCAACGCCGGTCCGGTTCTGTTTACGGGACCCCTCATCGAGAATTCTTTGTACAATATCAAGGTAGGCTTTCATTCAGCTTAGTTTACAATAAACGGGGACGCTTGACAAGGGCGCGTTCATCCACTCAGAAAATCCCGAATACTGAGACGGCCGTATGCCGTCCCCGCCCGCTTTTCATCTCCGTTAAAAGGTCCTCAGGAAAGCGAATCCTTCCGGCTCCGCATGGATTGGCGGTTCAATGCCGAAATGCCTCATTCTAAAATGTTACGAATGCTTGCCAGGGAGCCGGACAGGGTGCTATACTTAAACCATGCGGGAAAGAACCAAACGCCCCGTGCGTTTTTTCAATACCACCGGCCCCTGTAATCCCTGGGACCACTACATGCTGCCCCCGGCAGACCGCCTCATGGGCGCGCAGCTTCACCGCTATATCCGTGACAGCCTCTACTGGGTGCTCCACGCCCCCCGCCAGACCGGAAAAACCACGTTCTTACAGAGCTGGATGCGGGAGATAAACGCCGGGAGCGAAGCTGTTGCCTGTTATGTGACCATTGAACGGTGCCAGGGAATCGCGGAAACGGCGCGATCTATGCCGAATATCTGTAAGGCAATACAGGAATGTGCCGAAGCCTTTGGGCTGCCGGCGCCGGAGCTAACGACCAATACGCCCGACAGCATGTTAAGCAACATCCTGGGCAATTGGGCCAAACTTACCGCCCCCAAACCGCTGGTAGTTCTTTTTGATGAAACCGATGTCCTTGTCGATGAAACCCTGATAAGTTTTTTACGTCAGCTTAGAGGAGGATTTGCTGCCCGCGGCATAGGTATATTTCCCACCTCAATAGCCCTGGTGGGCATGAGGGACTTAAAAGACTATATCACCGCGGCAAAGGGAGGCGCGCCGGTTAATCCGGGCTCGCCCTTTAACATCAAAGAAGATTCCTCGGTAATCACCAATTTTACCAGGGATGATATAGCCCATCTTTTCGCCCAGCGAGCCGCTGAAACCGGGCAGAACATAAGCGGCGAGGCCCTTGAGTATGTGTGGGAACAGAGCCGGGGCCAGCCATGGATTGTCAATTCCCTGTTCAAACGGGCAACCATGCGGGTACTGCACGAGGACAGCAGGGAAACCGTAACCCTGGAACACATCAAAGAAGCGAGGCAGCAGATGATCCTCGCACGGGAAACCCACCTTGACGCCCTGGCCTACCGGCTGGAAGACCTGCAGATCCGAAAAGTACTGGAAACCATTATGACCGGTGAGCCGGATCCCCACATGGCGGAAAGCGAGGGCTTCCGCCTGTGTGAAGATTTAGGCATGGTTATCCGGGAACGGGGAACGCCGAAAGTGGCGAATCCCATCTACCGGGAAGTGCTGGCCCGGCAGATGACCGACGGAACGCAGGCGGCCATCCCCGAACCGGAATGGCGCTGGGAAAACCCTGACGGAACGCTGGACATGCAGACCCTCATGAGGGAGTTTCAGAAATTCTGGGGCAAACATTCGGAAGTGTGGGAAGAGAAATCCAACTACAGCGAAGCGTTTCCGCATTTATTGCTGATGGCCTTTTTGCAGCGGGTATTGAACGGCGGGGGACAGATAGAGCGGGAATACGCGGCGGGACGCGGGCGGATGGATTTATGCGTGGAGTTCAGGGGGCAGACCTGGATTATAGAAGTAAAAATAATTCACGATTACGAAACACCCCGTGGGGTACTGGAAGAGGGTTTAGAACAAATAAAGCGCTATCGGGATCGTTTTGGCAATCTTCCGGCCTACCTGGTAATATTCGACCGGCGGACCAAAGCGAAGGAGAAGCCCTGGCAGGAGCGGCTTACCTGGGAAGAAACAGCGGGAATTACCGTGGTGGGGGGGTAGCGCTTAACGGGAAATTGGAGGAATTAAGAGCGGGGAGGAGACTTGAGATACGGAGGGCCGAAGGAGAAGCACGATGCTTACAAGATTATATGTAAATAATTACCGCTGTCTTGCGGCATTTGAGATGAGATTCGACTCAATGTGTGTATTTTGCGGAGCAAACGGAACCGGTAAAAGTTCTGTTTTTGACGCGATTAAATTTTTACGCGACCTGGCAACAGGTAATTGTTTTTTAGGCAAGGCGCGGGACGACACCGGAGGCCCGGTTTCAAAACTGGAGTTTACTCATTGGCTGGACAGCAGAACTCAGGAGTTCGAGATTGAAATTGAAGCGGAAGGACATCATTTTTCCTATGTGATCCATCTTGAACAAACAGAACCTCATGAACCAAGGATTATTAAAGAAATAGCTGCTTGTGAGGGGAAAGAACTCTATGCCAGGGATTTGGAGGGAGTCCATTTTGATAAGGGCAGATCGGGATTTCCGCTTGATTGGCGGCAGGCTGCCCTGGCATCAATTCAGCCCGTTCCGGAAAGGCGGGAAATACAGATACTTCAAAAGGCATTGGCCGCCCTGCTTATTTTGCGGCCCAATATGCGGGGAGTAGAATATGAAAGCCGGGAAGAACATAACAATCCTAATCTTAATTTAAGTAATCTGACATCATGGTACCGTCATTTGGCACAAGATCAGGAATGTACGGATTTGTTGCGAAATTCCCTGCGGGATATATGGCAGGATCTCAAATTTCTTAAACTTGCCGATGCCGGTTTATTTGCCAAGGTGCTGGAATTGCATTTTGAAGGAGAAAAATTGCTGTTTAACCAATTATCCGACGGTGAAAAAATGCTCATTGGCCTGTATATGATACATACTTCCCTAAGCCAGGGGCATATCAATACCGTACTAATAGATGAACCTGATAATTTTGTCAGCCTTCAGGAGTTGCAGCCCTGGCTGTTGTCAATGTGTGAACTAATGGACGACAATCATCAAGCCCTTATTATCTCACATAACCAGGAAATTCTTGACAGCAGCCCCGCGGCAAAATTCTATTTTTGGCGGGATAATCACCGCTCTCCGGCGCGTGCCGGTCCATTTATAATCCCCGAAGGGATGACTGCCGGAGAAGCGCTGCTAAGAGGATGGGTTGGGCAAGACAGGAAAACGGAGAGCTAGTGTCTAAACGTACACAGATAGTTTGCATTCACGAAGGTAAAAGAGGAGGAAGTATTGATCCGATATTTGCAAATGCGTTTCTAAAGACCTATAATCCTGCGTGGATACGCCCGTGGAGAACAGGCATTGTAAGGCTTGTTCCGTATGGCGGTAAAACAGAGTTAAGGGAAGCATTTCCAAAAGAATTACAATCTTGCATTACGGCAGGAGGAAACTCAACATTAATTGTTTTAACGGATATTGACGACGATCTTGAGGATGGAGACCAGCTTAAAAAGAAATATCGGGAGACAGCTCAAAGGGCAGGAATATCAGAAGATGATTTTGAGAAGGCAGTTTTTATATTTCCAAAAGACCGCATTGAAAACTGGGTAGAATTTCTTTCTGAAGGGAAAACAGATGAAAACCGTGAAGGACCTCGTATCAAGAATTTTTCAAAGGTAAGGGATATGGCAAGATTACTTGCGGATAAATGCAAATCACCGGGAAGAAACTCTGAGCAATTTCCACCTTCACTTGGTATCCGTCAATTACGCCCCACCTTTTTTCACCTGAACGACAAGCGTAGACTTTCTGGAAACACTTAACCAGGAGGTACTATGAAACGGTACAGCGAAGAAGACAAGAAATGGCTTA